>JAHFDK010000014.1 GCA_023249095.1 Candidatus Rokuibacteriota bacterium
GCTCACATCTACTACGACAACCCGGCCGGTCGCGAAGGCATCCCCATCGTGGAGGCCGTGGCCAAGAAGGAGGGTTACCAGCTCCGGCTCTTCGCGGTGCCGCCGCCCGGAGTCGAGATGGGACCTCAAGTGATCGACATCACGCGGCGCTTCAAGGCCGACTGGGTGCTCGGCCACCTGTTCGGCCAGGCGCCGGCGGTGTCCATCAAGGAGTTCAAGCGGGCCGGCTTTCCCATGAACCGCTTCGTCAGCTTCGTGTGGGGCGCGGGGGAGGCGAACATCGAGGGCGCCGGGTGGGACGTGGCCCAGGGCTACATTGGCATGCAGTACAGCTCCACCGGCCGCGACCTGCCCGTGATCCGGGAGATCATGCAGAAGGTCTACAAGGACGACGGCAAGGAGGTACCCAAGTACGTCGGCAGCGTCTACTACAGCCGGGGCGTGCTGAACGGCGCCATCCTCACCGAAGGTATCCGGCTCGCCGTCCAGAATCACGGCCTGCCCGTGACCGGCGACAAGGTGCGGCTGGGTTTCGAGGCGATCAAGAACTTCGACCTCCAGGGGTTCTTGCCGCCCATGACCGTGACCGCGAAGGATCACGAGGGCGGGGGCTGGGTGCGGATGTACCAGGTCAAGGGCACGGAGTGGGTGCCCATCACCGACTGGATCCGAGGCTACCGTGATGAAGTCATGGCGCTGGTGAAGCAGGCCAACAAGAAGTAACGGCGGCCATGCTCCGGCTCAACAACGTCGAGGTGGTCTACGACCGGGTGATCCTGGTCCTCAAGGGGATCTCGTTCGAGGTGCCGGAGCAGCGGATCATCACCCTGCTCGGGTCCAACGGGGCCGGCAAGAGCACGACACTCAAGGCCATCTCCGGCCTCCTCAAACCCGAGCGGGGTGAGATCACCACGGGCTCGGTCGAGTTCGCCGGCGAGCGGATCGATCACCGCGGGCCGGAAGAGATCGTCAAGCGGGGCATCACGCAGGTCATGGAAGGCCGCCGGGTGTTCGACGACCTGACAACGGAGGAGAACCTCCTGTCGGGTGCCCACACGCGCCGCGGCCTGGCCGAGATCCGCACCGACCTGGCCGCCGTCTACGAGTATTTTCCGCGGCTGGCCGAGCGGAGAACGCTCAAGGCCGGTTACCTGTCGGGGGGCGAGCAGCAGATGCTGGCGATCGGCCGGGCCCTGATGGCTCGGCCGCGCCTCATGCTTCTCGACGAGCCGTCGCTGGGGCTCGCCCCGCTCCTGGTCGAGGAGATCTTCCAGATCATCCAGCGGCTCAACCGTCAAGAGAAGCTCACGGTGCTGCTGGTCGAGCAGAACGCGGCGATGGCCCTCACCATCGCCGAGCACGGCTACGTCATGGAGAACGGACGGATCGTGCTGGACGGTCCGGTCGCGGCGCTGCGCGAGAATCCCGACGTGAAGGAGTTTTACCTCGGGTTGACCGAGGTGGGGGCGCGCAAGTCCTACCGCGACGTCAAGCACTACAAGCGGCGCAAACGGTGGCTCAGCTAGAGGAGGGCGGCGCCCATGCGACGGAACAGCGTGAGGAGAGGCGTGCTGATGCTGGTAGGAGCTGTGGGCCTGGCGGCCTGCGCGACGATGCAGCCCGAGCCGACTCTCTACGAGCGGTTCCGCGCCATCGACGGCGTGGGCACCCCGCGTCAGGGGCGAGATGCGATCGGGGTCGTCGTCGAGAGCTTCGTGGCCAACATGGTCGCCGACAGCCGGGTCAATGCTCGATTCAAGGACATACAGCCGGCCGCGAGGGGGAAGCTGACGTCCAACCTCTCCGACCAGATCTGCGAGGCGACCGGCGGGCCCTGCTCCTACTACGGCAAGGACATGAAGGCGACGCACACGGGGATGAAAATCACCGAGCCGGAGTGGAACGCGACGGTCGAGAACCTGGTTAAGGCGCTCGACAAGCACAAGGTGGCCGAACGCGAGAAGAAGGACCTGCTCGGCGCCCTCGGCCCGATGAAGGCGGACATCGTCGGCCAGTAGGCGGATGGGCGCTCAGGCGTTCACGGTCTATGACATGCTGGCGCGGGGAGCGGCGCTCCACCGCGATGCTCCCGCGCTGATCCAGGGACCGCGCCAGTGGTCCTTCCGCCAGCTCCGGGAGCGGGCGGACTCGCTGGCGGCCGGGCTCGCCGGGCTGGGCGTTTCGCGGGGCGATCGCATCTGCATTCTCGCCCAGAACGACGCGGCGTACGTGGAGCTGTACGGGGCGTGCGCTCGCCAGGGCATCATCGCGTACCCCATCAACTGGCGGCTCACCGCGCAAGAGGTCGAGCGGGTGGTCGAGCGGGCCGCGCCCAAGATGATGGTCGCGGACGCCTCCACCCTGCCGGTGGTGGGCGAGTGGCCCCGCACGCAGCGCGCCATCGCTCACTGGTATCAGCTCGGCGATGCTCCAGCAGAGGGCTTTCAGGCGCTCTCCAGCCTCTACCGCGAGGGCGTGGCGCCGGCCGCCGCGGACGTCACCGGCGACGATCCCTTCGCGGTGATCTCCACGGCTGCGGTGGACGTGATTCCTCGGGGCGCCGTGCTTACGCACGCGAACGTTCTCACCACCTCGCTCGTCGTCATCGCGACCCTCGGCTTCACGGCGGCGGACCGGTACCTCCTGGGCCTGCCCCTGTTCCACATCACCGCGCTGGGCAACCTCCTGGCGCACCTGCACGCGGGCGGTGCCGGCGTCGTGATGGCCCGCTTCGACGCCGAGGAGGCGGTGCGGCTGATCGACGCCCACCGCGTCACGCACGTCTCGGACTTTCCCCCCGTGCTGGCGAGCCTCCTGGACGCCGCGCAGAAGCTCGGCAGCAAACTGTCGAGCCTCACGCACGTCTCGGGTCTCGACGCGCCGCCGACCATCGAGCGCCTGCACGCCGAGACTCAGGCCCAGTTCTGGACGGGCTTTGGCCAGTCCGAGACCAGTGGGTTCGTCAGCATCCAGCGCGTGCGCGACAAGCCCGGCGCCGCCGGCAAGCCGATCCCGGTGTGCCGGGTGCGTCTGGTCGACGACTACGACCGCGACGTGCCCGTGGGGACGCCCGGGGAGATCGTGGTACGCGGGCCGGTGGTGTTCCAGGGCTACTTCGGCCAGCCGGAGGTGACCGCCTACACGCTGCGCAACGGCTGGCACCATACCGGCGACGTGGGTCGGTTCGACGACGACGGCTGGCTCTACTACGTCAAGCGTAAGCCGGAGAAGGAACTGATCAAGCCAGGCGGCGAGAACGTCTATCCCGCCGAGGTGGAAGCGGTGATCGCCCAGATGGACGGCATCAGCGGCGTGTGCGTGTACGGCGTTCCCGACGTCAAGTGGGGCGAAGCCATCAAGGCGGTCGTGGAAGTTCGGGCCGCCGACCGCTATTCCGCTCAGCAGATCGGCGACTTCGTCGTCTCGAAGATCGCTCGCTTCAAGCGCCCGAGCCGCGTGGTGTTCACCGAGGCCCTGCCTCGGACGGCGGAGGGCGGCGTGGACCGTGACGCCGTGAAGGCTCGCTGGGGCAGCGAGTGATCCGGGCCGCGTGAAGGTCTTCGGCGAGCACCATGAGATGTTCCGCGCGACGGTGCGCGCCTTCGTCGAGCGGGAGGTCATGCCGCACGTCGAGGCGTGGGAAGCGGCCGGTCGCATTCCGAAGACGATCTGGCCGCGTATGGGCGAGCTGGGCTTCCTGGGCATCGAGTACGACGAGAAGTACGGCGGCGCCGGCGCTGATCTGTTCACCACGGCGGTCCTGCACGAGGAGTGCGCGCGGTCGCGGTCCGGCTCGTTCGCGATGGCCGTCGGCGTCCACACGGACATGGCCTCGCCCCACCTCTACTGGACGGGCAGCGAGCCGCTGAAGGAGAAGTATCTACCGGCGATCTGCCGCGGCGAGAAGCTCTGCGCGATCGCGGTCACCGAGCCCGGGGGCGGCAGCGACGTCGCCGCGATCCGCACCCGCGCCACCCGCGACGGCGCCCACTACGTCCTGAACGGCTCCAAGATGTTCATCACGAACGGTGCCTTGGCGGACCTGTACTTCGTCGCCGCCCGCGTCGAGGCCGGCGAGACGACCCGCCGCCACCGGGGCATCTCGATGTTCCTGGTCGAGCGCGAGACGCCAGGGTTCGGCGTGAGCCGCACGCTGGCCAAGACGGGCATGCTCGCCTCGGACACCGCCGAGCTCTCCTTCCAGGACGCGCGCGTGCCGGCCGAGAACCTGCTCGGGCGCGAGGGCGTCGGGTTCTACGAGGTCATGCGCGTCTTCCAGCGCGAGCGCCTGGTGGCCGGCCTGCACGCGGTCGCCATGTCCGAGCGCGCGCTCGAGGACACCATGGCCTACGTCCGCGAGCGCCAGGCGTTCGGCGGCCCGCTCTCGGAGAAGCAGACCGTGCGCCACAAGCTCGCTGATCTCGCCACGCTGATCGAGGCCGGGCGCTGGCTCACCTACGCGGCGTGTCAGGCATACGCCGGGGGCGACGACGCGGTGCGCGAAGTCTCCATGGCCAAGCTCTTCACCGCCGAGATGGCCAACCGCGTCGCTTACGACTGCGTGCAGCTCCACGGCGGCTACGGGTACATGCGCGAGTACGCCATCGAGCGCTTCGCGCGCGACGTCCGCCTCTTTACGATCGGCGGCGGCACCAGCGAGATCATGAAGGAGATCATCGCCAAGGAGCTCGACCTCTAACACCCGCGTGAGCGCGCCTGACTTCGTCGCCATCGGGCACGTCACCCTCGACCGCATCGGCGAATCCACGCGTCCGGGCGGCGCGGCCCTCTTCGCCGCTGTCACCGCCCACCGGCTCGGGCTCTCGGTCGGGCTCCTCACGAGCCACGCCCATGACTTCCCACTCGACCTGATTCCGGCCAAGATCGAGGTCGTCAGCATCCCGGCGGCCGACACGAGCCGGTTCGAGCACCGGCAGGACACCGGCGGCCGCGTGTCCCACGTGCGCGCCGTCGCCGACCCCCTGACCATGGCCGACGTTCCGGACGACTGGCGGGGAGCGGCGCTGACCCTGCTTGCCCCCGTGCTCGACGAGGTCGACCCGATGATCGCCACCCTGTTCACTGACGGCGCCGTGGGTGCCGCGGCCCAGGGGTGGCTGCGTCACAGGGCCGCCAACGGCCTCGTGGTGCCGCGCGTCTGGCGCTCCCCCGAGCGCCTGCTGCAGTCGGTCCAGGCACTGTTCCTGAGCCGCGAGGACATCCGGGGTCAAGAGGACGATGTGGTCGAGTGGTTCGAGCACATGCCGGTGGGCGTCCTCACCGCCGACCGCGACGGCGCGCTCCTGTTCGTCAACGGCGAGCGGTACGAGATTCACCCGCGCGCGGCGCGAGAGGTCGACCCGACCGGCGCCGGCGACGTCTTCGCGGCGACCTTCCTCGTCCAGTATCAGCGCGACGGCGACCCGTGGCAGGCCGCGGCCGCCGCCGCGTGCGCGGGCTCGCTCGCCGTCGAGGGGGAGGGCTGGTCGGCTGTCGCGGATCGCGCAACGCTCGATGCCGCGCTCGCCGACTACGCGCGCAACGGGTGACGGCGGCTGGCCGCGGGTCAGGTCGACGGGCGCGGCAGGGGTCGAGAGGACCACGCGGCACGCGTCCGCTGCTCCGGTGCGGCTGGGCTCCATCCAGGAGCTCTACTCCCGTCGCCGCTTGCCGGGAACGGGTCCCTTCGACCCCTGCCGCGCCCGTCGACCTGACCCGCGGCCAGCCGGGTGCGCTGCTTGACACGCGTTGGAAGCGCGGCCTAGGCTGAGCGTGATGGACCGCGCGATCCGGATCACGGCGGGATCGGTCTCCGCGGAAGCGTGGCTCAACGACTCGCGGACGGCGTGCGCGACCTCGGCTACTGGCCCCCGGGCCGCGCCTTCTGCATTTTCTTCGGCCCGACACGCGCGTGACGATCGAGCGGCAATGACCCGACTCCGGAGGAGGGCGCGATGAAGATCTTTCTCGACACGGCGAACCTGGGCGAGATCAAGGAGGGCGTGGCGCTCGGCGTGGTCGACGGGGTGACCACCAACCCGTCGCTGATCGCCAAGGAGAAGCGTCCGTTCCGGCCGCTCGTCGAGGAGATCTGCGCGATCGTCCCGGGCGACGTGAGCCTCGAAGTGGTCGCCACGGACTTCGAGGGCATGGTGAAGGAGGGCGAGGAGCTGGCCCAGGTCGCACCGAACGCCGTCGTGAAGTGCCCGCTCACGAAGGACGGCCTCAAGGCGGTGAAGTACCTCTCGGGCAAGGGGATCCGCGTCAACCAGACGCTCTGCTTCTCGGCGACCCAGGCGCTCCTCTCCGCGAAGGCGGGCGCCGTCTACATCAGTCCGTTTCTCGGACGCCTCGACGACATCGCCCACGTCGGCATGGACCTCGTCCGGGACATCTGCGAGATCTACCGCGTGCAGGGCTTCAAGACGCAAGTGCTGGCGGCGTCGATCCGCAGCCCGCTCCACGTGGTGGACGCGGCGAAGGCCGGTGCCCACGTCGCGACGATGCCGTTCGCGGTGCTCGAGCAGCTCATGAAGCACCCGCTGACCGACATCGGCCTCAAGAAGTTCCTGGACGACTGGGCGAAGCTCGGCGAGAAGATCTGACGCTCAGTACGTGCCGATGCCCTCTCGGGCGCAGAAAGGCTAGTCGAGGCGATGCCGGGTGCCACGGAGATCCCGACGCTGGCCGGCACGATAGACGAGCTGGCCCGTCGGGGTTTCACCGAACACTTCATCCTGGTGAATGGAAAACTTCGTGCCGCGGACAGCGGGAAGGTGTTCCCCGCGGACGAGGTGATGATTTCGGAGTATCACCGTTTCGAAGGCGTCTCGGACCCGGACGACATGGCGATCCTCTATGCGATCGAGACACGCAGCGGCCTGCGTGGGACGCTGGCGGACGCCTTCGGTGTCTACGCGGACCCGCTGGTGGGCGCGTTCATGAAAGAGGTCGTGTTAGGTTCTCGGCGACGTCCCGGCGTCGCGCGCGGACGGCCGAGCTAGCGCCCCCGGAAGGCCGGCTTGCGCTTTTCGCGCCAGGCTTTGTGACCCTCGGCCTTGTCCTCGGTCAGCTCGAGCGTCGCGAAGCGATAGAGATCGACCAGTGACGCGTCCGATATATTGGGAATGTCCAGGCCCGCGAGCAGGGATTCCTTCGTGAGGCGTGCCGCGAGCGGCGGCAACGACGCGACGTGGCGCGCCACCTCGAGCGTCTTGTCCATCAGCCGAGCGTGCGGCACCAGCCACTGCGTGAGCCCGATGCGATAGGCATCCTCCGCCGTGAGCGGGAAGCCGAGGGCGAGGCGCATCGCGTGGCCCTTGCCGACCCAGCGGGCGAGCCGCGCACTGCCGCCGTACGCGGGAAGAATGCCGAGGGCAACTTGCGGCAGACGCCACTCCGCCCGCTTGGACGCGATCAGGAGATCGCAGCAGAAGGTCACGATGCAGCCGATGCCGACGGCGTAGCCGTTGACGGCGCCGATGATCGGCTTGGGGAAGTTCGCGAGGACCTCGAACGGCCGGGCCCTGCGCTTGGCGATGCTCTTGATGAACTCCGCGGCCGACTTCATCGTGTGCGTTCGCGGGTCCTTCAGGTTCGCGCCGGCCGAGAAGGCGCCGCCCGCCTCGTCGCCCGTCAGGACGGCGCAACGGATCGTGTCGTCGTCCTCCATGGCGGCGAAGCAGCGGGTGATGCCCTCGTTGAAGTCGGTGCCCCACGCGTTGCGCGCCTCGGGGCGACTCAGGGTGACGATCCCGATCTCGTCGCGACGCTCGAATGAAACGGGCATGGTTGGCTCCTGCGAGGTGAGATGGTAGCCGCACTGCACGTCAGGTATCGCCGTACACGACCCGCTCGCCGAGCTCGTCGTCCTGGATCATCTGGGCGAGCCGCGAGCGCTGGATCTTGCCGCTGGAGGTCTTCGGAATCGTGCTCGCCCGGACGAGGATGACGCGCGCCGGCCGATGGCCAAGCGCCTTGTGGACGCGGCTCGTGATCTCCCGGACGATGTCGTGGTAGTCGTCGGATGACGCGCTCTCGCTCCGCACCTCGACGACGACGTGGAGCCGCTGCGTGCCCGTCCGCTCGCTATCGATGCCGACCGCGGCGGAATAGCGCACACCGTCCACGCGATCGACCACCTCCTCGATGTCGGCCGGGATCACGTTCACGCCGCCGAGGATGATGAGATCCTTGAGACGGCCCGTCACGTAGAGAAAGCCCTCGGTGTCGACGAACCCGAGGTCGCCGGTCCTGAGCCAGCCGCCGGGCATGAGCACCTTCGCGGTCTCGCCGGGATTGTTGTAGTACCCCTGCATGACCCCGGCGCTCTTGACGCAGACCTCACCCTCCACGCCCACCGGGCGCTCCGCGGCAGGCGCCTCATCGCGTGGCGCCAGGATCCGCACCGAGACGCCTCGGCACGGCTGGCCGACCGAGAGGAACCGCCCGCTGGTGTCGAGCCTGAGCGGCGCGCCCCTCGGCCAGATGGCGACCGCCAGCGTCGCCTCGGCGAGACCGTAGCAGGGCGAGATGACGCGCTTGAGGGCGAAGTGCGACTCGAACGCCTCGATCGTGGAGGGGCGCACGGGCTCGGCGCCGGAGAGCGCGGCCTTGAGGCTGCTGAGGTCGAGCCCGGCGGTGTCGCGGACGTTGCGCACGCAATTCCGGTAGCCGAAGTCGGGCGAGACGGTGAACGTCGCGCGGATCTCCGTGATGAGCGAGAGCCACTGTCTCGGGTTCCGGAGATCGGGCGGCAAGAGCCAGATCGGCGTCCCCAGGAGCGGTGGCGTGAAGGCGCAGCCGATGAGGCCCATGTCGTGGTAGAGCGGCAGCCACGAGACGACGCGGTCCTCCACGGTGATGCCGGCCGCCTCGGCCATGAAGTGGATGGTCGACACGACGTTCTTGTGGGTGAGCATGACGCCCCGCGGATGGCCGGTGCTCCCCGAGGTGTACTGCAGGAAGGCCAGGTCCTCCTCCGTCGCCGCGGCGAGCGTTGGTAGCGGCGCATCCACGTCGAGGTCGGGCGGCTCCAGAACGGTGCCCACGTTTGGCGCGAGTGCCCGACTCTGGTCGACGCCCGTGCGGAACCAGCCGATGGTCGCGACCGCGACCGCCTCGGAGTCGCGGAAGATGTTGGCCGTCGTCTCCACGCCGAGCGTGGGGTAGAGCGGCACCGGGACCGCGCCGATCCGCAGCGCGCCGAAGAACGTGTAGAAGAACTCCGCGCACGTCGGGTAGATGAGGCAGACCTTGTCGCCCGCGCCCACGCCCGCCCGCGCGAGCCCGGCCGCGTACCGCGCGCTTTGCGTCCATAGCCGCCCGTACGTCACGGTCTCGTCGAACAACTGGAAGTACTGCTGGTCGGGCGAGAGCGCTGCGCGCCGCCGCATCATCTCGGTGAGAGTCGAGGCACCTCTCACGTCATCGTGGACCATTCGCGACTCCTCCATAGTCGTGGGGGGCCCCGACATGCCCCCCCCACCCCCCAACGAGCGGCGCGGGCTAGTCAATCCGGGTGCCGAGCGTCGCCAGCGTCGCGTGCGCTTCGCCGTCTCTCAGATAGAGTACCGAGACGATGTCCCCGGGCCGGCGGGCGCGGACCACGCTTCGAAGATCCTCGAGCCCGTCGACGGGACTCCCGCCGAGGCGGACGATCACGTCGCCATCGCGCAGGCCCGCCTGCGCGGCCGCCGTTCCAGGGAGGACGCTCGAGAGCCGAAGACCATCGGCCCCTGGGCGGGGCAGGGCGACGATGCCGAGGAACGCGCCGCCGGGCGTGCCGCCCTGGCGCCGGCTCGGCGGCGGAACCTTCGCGTAGACCGGACGGGCATCCGTCGCCAGACGCTCGATGACGCGCACCGCGACGGCCGCGACGCGAGCCATGCCGGCCGCGTCGATCTTGTCCGCGGTATCGGTCGGTCGGTGGTAGTCCTCGTGGCCCCCGGTGTGGAAGAACAGGACCGGGACGCCGGCGTCGTAGAACCGGGTGTGATCGGAGGGCCCGTGTGGCGAGCCCTGGAGGTCGGCCGCGACCCCTTCCTTCTGCGCCGCCTCGCTCACGAGCGCTCGTAGCCCGCTGCCGCTGTCGCCGCCGCCCACGTTGAGGCGGCGGCTCTGGAGCCGGCCGACCATGTCGAAGTTCATCATCGCGACGGTCCGCGTGAGCGGCACCACCGGCCGGTCCACGTAGTGACGCGAGCCGATCAGGCCAAGCTCTTCGGCGCCGAACAGCGCGACGACGAGCGTGCGGCGCATCCCGCCAGCCGCCGCGAACGCGCGCGCCAGGCCGAGGGCCACGGCAGTGCCGGAGGCGTTGTCATCCGCGCCAGGGTGGACGACGCCATCGACGCGGCCGAGATGATCGTAGTGCGCGCCGATGACGACGGCTTCGTCGGCGAGCACCGGGTCGGCGCCGGGCAGGATGCCCACAACGTTCATGCCGCGGACTTCGGCGGACACGATGTCGACCCGAATCCGCGCGCGCGCGCCCGTCGCGAATGGCCCGGGCGCGTGCGCCGCGGCGAGGGCATTCGCCGCCTCGGTCGTCGTACGGCCCGCGGCGGCCAGCATGGCGTCGGCCGCTTCGCGCGTGAGCGCCCCCGACACGAGACCGACTCGGACCGCCGTCGTGTCCGGTGACGGCAGCTCGGTGCCCGCGAGCAGCAGCGCGACGGCCCCGCGGCGCTTCGCCGCGATCAGCTTGTCGAGGCGGCTCACGCGCGCTCCAGCCAGGTGGAGCGGCGCCCCGTCCAGCGCGAGCGCGACCTTGCCGCGGACGTCCACCCCCGCATAGTCGTCGTAGCTACTGTCGGGGAGGTCGGCGCCGTAGCCCACGAAGACGACGTCAGCGGTGACCTCGCCGCCGAGCGAGCCGCCGTGCGGCATCCAGTCGCGTCCGCGCTCGAGCCGCCGCGGGGCCGGACCGGACAGCTCCAGTGCGCTCGCCGGGCCGACGCGCGACGAGGTCTCGAGCACGAACGTCTGGAGGAACGATCCCTGGTCGCCGCCCGGACGGAGCCCGGCGGCGGCCAGCGCGTCGGCGATCTGCCGCGCGGCGCGATCGCCGCCGGCGGTGCCCGATCGCCGGCCCTCCATCTCGGGCGCGGTCAGCGCGCTCACGGCCTCGGCCAGCTGCTCCGCGGACGGCGGGACGACAGCAGCCCGCGCGAATACACCGGTCTCCCCGAGCAGCAGGGACACCGCCAAGAAGAGAAGCACGCGACGGCGAGTCACACACGCATTTTACTCCAGCTGTAGCGGGGTTTATGCTCGCCGGGCAAGGAGGAAGTTATGCGATCGAGGAGATGACCGAGCTGAAGATGGTCATCTTCCACCTCGCCACTTGACGGAGGCCACCCGGCCACCGGTCATCTGCACGAGATCGGCGGGCGTCAGCTTGAAGACCGTATTCGGGTGACCGGCCGCCGCCCAGATCTCCGGCCACTGCATCAGATCTTCGTCGATCAGGATCGTCAGCGGCTCGGCGTGCGCGACGGGAGCGACGCCGCCGATCGCGAAGCCCGTCCGGGCCCGCACGAAGTCGGCGTCGGCCCGCGCCACGGGTTCGGCGACCAGCCCGGCCACCCTGCGCTCGTCGACCCGGTTCGCGCCGCTCGTGATGACCAGGACCGCACCCTGGGTGTTCTCGCCGCGGAAGACCAGCGACTTCGCGATCTGGTCGACGCGGCAGCCGACCGCGCGCGCGGCTTCGGCCGAGGTCCGCGCGGGCTGCTCGAGGGCGACCACGGTGTGGCCGCCGCCAGCGGCGGCGAGGACGTCCTGAACCCGCCGGACGCTGGGGCCTAGCGCCGGGTCCGTCCCTTCATGCGCCATCAGAGACCGCGCACGGCTCGCGAAACGTCGCCGGGCTCTGGCCTCACCTGAATGTTGTCGGCCAGCGAGAGCCAGCGGACGATCCCCTGCCGGTCGATGACGACCGTCGTCGGTCTCGGGACATCCTGCCCTTTGTTCCCGCCGCGGGCGTGGACGAGACCGTAGCGCCGCGTCACCGTCAGGTCGCGGTCCGTGAGGAAGCGGTAGCGCGCCCGAAGCCGCTCGGCGAGCGCCTGGCTCCGCTCGTTCGAGTCGGGACTGATGGCCAGAAGTTGCACCCCGGCGTCGCCAAGCTCCGTGAGGACAGCTCCAAGCCCGTGGAGCTCCGAGACGCAGAAGGGTCACCAGTAGCCGCGGTAGAAGACCAGGACGACCGGCGTCCGGTCGCGAAAGGACGCGAGGGTGACCGGGGCTCCCGCCGCGTCCGGCAGCGTGAAGTCGGGCGCCGGTTCGCCGACGCGAAGGGCAGGCGCCGTCGTCGGGATCCTCGCGAGCGAGAAGTTGAAGTAGCCGCCGAGCACGAGCAAGGCCGCCGAGAACACGAGGGCCGCGAGGTTTGCCCAGCGCGCGGCCCGCCACGACGCCAGAGCCGCGATCGCCGTCGCCAGGGCGAAGGCCCCGACGTAGAGCGCCGGATGGTTGCGGATGACGGGCACCCGCAGCAGGGAGACGTAGCCGGCGACGGCGCCGAGCGAGAGGGCTACGCTCAGAAGCGCCGGCCAGTACCTGGTCATCGCGCGAGGGCGACCCGGTCGAACGTCTCCGCGTACGCGTAGCCCTTCGACTTTCCGAGCTCGGCCGAGCGCTCGCGCACGCGCTTTTCGACGGCCGGGAAGTCGGCGAACTGACTCGCGTGGCAGGCCAGAGCCTTGAGCTTCAGATCCATGACGTCGGAGATATCGACCACGAGCTGCGGGTTCTCCCACTGCATGAGATGGATTTCGAGCACCTTGTGGGGCTCGTAGTCGGGCATGAGCTCCGGAAACGCCAGGTGGTCGCGGGCGAGCGGGTACACGCAGTCGAGGGCAACCCCCGCGGTGATCCGGTGGTCGCGGTGGGAGCCGCCGAGGTTGTAGCTACGGTGCGGGTTCATGGCGATGACGAGGTCCGGGCGCCACCGGCGGATCTGTCGGGTGACATCACGCCGGAGCTCGCGCGTGTCCTCGACCTCGCAGTCGGGATAGCCGAGGAACTCGACTCGCGCGACGCCGAGCGTGCGGGCGGCGTTTCGCTGCTCCGCCTCGCGGATCAGGGCCAGACGCTCCGATGTCATCGTGCGATCGCCCGAGCCCTTGTTGCCGTTGGTCACGATCACGTACGTGACCTCGCAGCCCTCCTTGATCAGCTTGGCGATGGTCCCGCCGGCCCCGAACTCGGAATCGTCAGGGTGCGCCGTCACCACCATGACGCGCTCGATCTTCTCGGTCAAAAGACTCTCCTTTGTAACGGGGGCCGTGAGGCCGGATCGGGTCGAGGGTGGCCTGAGAAAGATGCGGCGTGGCTCCGCGGCGCCCGCGCAACCCTTCGCTCAACCCTCAAACCCTTCGCTCAATCGTTAGAGGTCCTTTCCCAGCATACCGATTCCGGGCGTGGTGGGCGAACGGCTATAATTGCCTGATGTCGATCGGCGCCCCGCGCCGGGTGGGGATCGCGGGCTTGCTCGGGCTCCTCGCCGGCGCGATCGTCCTGATGCCGGCACCCGGGAATCCAGGGGCTCTCAGGCTCGCCGGAGTAGGCCTGCTCTGGTGGTATGCGGCTCTCGCCGCGCCACTCGCCGCAGTCCTTCTGGTGATCGTCGTTCGGCGTGCGTCTCCCGAGACTGGAACCGGTGCAGGTGGCTCGGCCGCCCTCGCGGCGTGGACGTCGCCGGTGGTTCTCGCCCTCGTTGCCGCGCGCGTTTTCTCGGGCGCGCCGGAGGCGCCGACGATCGCGCTCGCCATCCTCGTGGCACCGCTGATCGCGCTGCTCTGTCCGGCCACGGACGCAGCGCAGCGACCGAACCGTGTCGCGGCGCTGGGGATCAGCGCCGGCGTCGGATTGGTCCTTTGGGCGAATCTCCTCCTGCTCGCGGACGTCGCCGAGTTGCTGGGTCTCCCTCGCTGGGCGACGAGCATCGTTGCGGCATCCGTGGCCCTTCTGGCCGTCGCACTGCTGCGTGGCGACCCGGCCGTCGAAGCTGGTCCACGCCTCTTTCAGGCCGGCCTCCGGAGCCCCGGCCTCTGGCTCCTGTACGTGAGCGGCCTGGGGTTCGTGGCGTTGGTCACGGTCGTCGCCGTCGCCCTCGCCGCCTCTCCATGGGGCGCCTGGAAGGACGTCGCGTCGCGGCCCGCGCTCACGTTCGGAGCGCGCAATCCGTGGGTGACCGAGGGCCGGAGGCTCGCCGCGCCGACGACGCTCGAGTTCACGGAGGCTCATCGCGTTACGGCGCTGAGCCCCGCCACGTACCGCGTCCTCGAGCCTGGCCGGTTCCGCGAGTGGCGGCTTCGCGCCGGCGAATCGCTGTCGCTCCGGGCGGGCGATCATCTGGTGATCGCCGCCGGTGCACGTTTGATGTTCGAGGCCGGAAAGCGGGTCCCCGGAGCGGCCGCCTCGGGCGCCACGTGGGCCGACCCGCCAGAGCGGAGCGGACTTTCGACGGTCGTGCATGCGCTGGGCGCCGCGCTCACGCTGGTCGGTGGCGCAGTCGCCCTCGTCGTACCCGAGCGGGCGCTGACAATCCGGGGTGTCTCCACGGGGTCAGGGCTCGTGCTGGCGTTCGTGCTCGGGGCCCTCTGCCTCGGCGTTTACGGGGCCTACTCGGCGCCCGGGCTCTCCATCGGCGCGCCCGCGCTCGCGGCCGTCTTCGGCGTCCCGGATGCTGTCGTCCCCGGACGGGCGGGCAGCGCCTTGGTGGTGCTGAGCGCCGTCGTGCTGCTCCTTCTCCTCTCGGCAACGGTGCTGGCGCTGCGTGGCGTCCTCGGCCGAGCGTGGGGTGAAGCAAGCACCGGGGACCCCACCGTAGCATTCCTTGTCGTCGCCGCATCCATCGGCAGCCTGTGGCCGGGCGACGCATCGCGAGCCCTCCTGGCTGGACTCGGGCTGACCGCGTCGGCCGCCGTCGCGCCCCGTGTGGCGGGCGACAGCCCGCAGGCCCGGCTGGCGGGTTCGCTGGTCGGCGTGATCGCGTTCGCCGGTCTCTCCGTGCTCGGCCCGCGCCTGCCGGCGTGGGCCGACGTTGCGTGGACATACCCCGCGCTGGCCGCGGCGCCCCTCGCATGGGTGGTAGTGCGAGCGGAGACCGTGCGACGGGCGAGGCGAGCGCTTCAGTGACCGGGGCCGTGCGAGCGGAGACCGTGCGACGGGCGAGGCGAGCGCTTCAATGACCGGCGGCCAGCGAGCACGGAATGTTGCCGCGGCCTCGCGACGCTGACACAATAGGTCGCCATGGCGAGTGATCGGATCGTCATCCGGGGCGCCCGCGAGCACAATCTCAAGAACATCGATCTCGAGATCCCCCGCGACCAGCTGGTCGTGATCACCGGACTCTCCGGCTCGGGCAAGTCCTCGCTCGCCTTCGATACCATCTATGCCGAGGGCCAGCGCCGCTACGTCGAGTCGCTGTCTGCGTACGCCCGGCAGTTCCTCGAGCAGATGGAGAAGCCGGAAGTGGACTCGATCGAGGGGCTCTCGCCCGCGATCTCGATCGAGCAGAGAACCACGTCCAAGAATCCGCGCTCGACCGTCGGCACCGTCACCGAGATCTACGATTATCTCCGCGTGCTCTTCGCGCGCGTGGGCGTGCCCCACTGTCCGACCTGCGGCCGGGTGATCTCGGCGCAGACCGTCCAGCAGATGGTCGATCGGGTTCTCGCCCAGGCGCCCGGCACGCGGCTCCTCGTCCTGGCGCCGGTCGTGCGCGGGCGCAAGGGCGAGTACAAGAAGCTCTTCTTCGATCTGCAGCGTCAAGGGTATTCGCGGGTCCGTGTCAACGGCACGATCCGCGAGGTCGGCGACGACATCGAGCTGGACAAGAAGCGCAAGCACACGATCGAGGTCGTCGTGGATCGGCTGGTCGTGCGCGAGAACCTCGGCTCGCGCCTGGCGGACTCGCTCGAGACCGCCCTCCGCCTCGCCGACGGCATAGTAACCGTCGAGACGGTGGACAGCGGAGACGGAGCCACACGCGCCGCCAGCAGGCCACCACATCCCGGTCCAATCACCTTTTCGGAGAAGCTGGCCTGCGCAGAGTGCGGCATCTCCTTCCCAGAGGTCTCGCCGCGGATGTTCTCGTTCAACAACCCGTACGGCGCGTGCCCGGAGTGCGGAGGGCTCGGTTCGCGCGACGAGATCGACCCGGACCGGGTCGTACCAAATTCCGCTCGCTCCCTCAAGGACGGCGCGCTGGCACCCTGGGCGGGCCACGCAACGACGTACTTCCGGCAGACATTGCAGGTGCTGGCGAAGCGACACAGGTTTTCCCTCGAGACACCGTGGTCCGAGCTGCGCAAGCCCGTGCGCGAGGTGATCCTCCACGGCGAGCGTGATGGCGGCTTCGAGGGCGTCATCAAGACGCTCGAGCGCCGGTACCGCGAGACCTCGTCCGAGGAGGCCCGAGCCGAGATCGAGCAGTTCATGACCGAGCGGCCGTGCCCGGCTTGCCGGGGTTCGCGCCTGCGGCCCGAGTCGCTCGGCGTCAAGATCGCGGGTCACTCGATCGCGGAGGTCGTGCGGCAGACCATCAAGGAGGCGACCGTATTCTTCGACGGTCTCACGCTGACGGCGCGCGAGGCCGCGATCGCCCGGCGCGTCCTCAAGGAGATCCGTGAGCGCCTCGGCTTCCTGATCAATGTCGGCCTCGACTACTTGACGCTCGACCGTCCGGCCGGCACCCTGTCGGGTGGCGAAGGGCAACGGATCCGCCTGGCCACGCAGATCGGCTCCAGTCTTGTCGGGGTTCTTTACATCCTCGACGAACCGTCGATTGGATTGCACCAGCGCGATAACCGAAGGCTGCTGGAGACCCTCAGGCGCTTGCGGGACCTCGGCAACACCGTGCTGGTCGTCGAGCACGACGAGGAGACGATCCGATCGGCCGACTATGTCATCGACCTCGGTCCGGGCGCCGGCGAGCTGGGCGGGCACCTCGTCGCGGTCGGGACGCCCGACGAGATCATGGCGAACGCCGGCTCGCTCACCGGGCGCTACCTCGCGCGGGCGCTCACGATCCCGGTGCCACCGGCCCGCCGGAAGGGCAGCGGCCATTTCATCACGATCCACAATCCGCGCGAGCACAACCTGAAGGGCATGGCGGTGAAGATCCCCCTCGGGACGTTCACCTGCGTCACCGGGGTGTCGGGGTCCGGCAAGTCGACGCTCGTCAACGACATCCTCTACCGCGCCCTCGCGCAGATGCTTCACCGGGCGCAGGACCGCCCCGGCGCGCACGACCGCGTCGAAGGCGCGCAGCGGATCGACAAGGTGGTGGACATCGACCAGTCGCCGATCGGCCGCACGCCGCGCTCGAACCCGGCGACGTACACTGGCGTGTTCACGTTCATCCGGACGCTGTTCGCGCGGACGCCGGAGGCGCGGATGCGCGGCTACCAGCCCGGCCGATTCTCCTTCAACGTGAAGGGCGGTCGATGCGAGGCGTGCCAGGGCGATGGGCTCGTCAAGATCGAGATGCACTTCCTGCCCGACGTGTACGTGACGTGCGACGTGTGCAAGGGGCGCCGCTACAACCGCGAGACGCTCGACGTCCACTACAAAGGGATGAGCATCGCCGCGGTCCTCGAGATGACGGTGCGCGAGGCGCTCGGGTTCTTCGAGGCGGTGCCCGTGATCAAGTCCAAGCTCGCGACCCTCGACGACGTCGGGCTCGACTACATCCGGCTGGGCCAGTCGGCGACGACCTTGTCGGGGGGAGAGGCTCAGAGGGTGAAGCTCGCCACGGAACTGTCACGACGCGCGACAGGAAGAACGCTGTATATCCTGGATGAACCGACAACGGGATTGCATTTCGCGGACATCCAGCGATTGCTGGATGTGCTGAACAAGCTCGTGGATCAAGGCAACACGGTCGTGATCATCGAGCACAACCTCGACGTGGTCAAAACCGCCGACTGGGTCATCGATCTCGGGCCCGAGGGCGGCGACGATGGCGGACGCGTGCTGGCCACCGGCACGCCGGAAGAGCTCGTTCGCCATCCGGAGCGCACATATACCGGGCAGTTCTTGAGACCGCTGCTCTCAGGCCCCTGACGCATGCGCCGGACCAAGATCGTCTGCACGATCGGTCCCGCGAGCCGCAGCATCGCCGAGCTCGATCGCTTGGTTGGAGCTGGCCTGGACGTCGCCCGCCTCAACTTCTCGCATGGCACGCACGACGAGCATGCGGAGGTTCTCCGGCGGCTCCGTGAGGGCGAGGCGCGATGGGGCCGCCCGGTCGCCATCCTTCAGGATTTGCAGGGGCCGAAGATCAGACTGGGAACGTTCGGCCCGGGTGGGGGCGGCCGCGTCGACCTCGAGGCGGGCCGGACGTTCACCCTCTACGCCCGTCCGGTCGAGGGCACCGCGGAGCGGGCGTCGCTCACCCATCCGGAGTATTTGAAAGACCTGCGGCCCGACGACGAGATCTGGATGGACGACGGGATGATCCAGCTCCGCGTCGAAGCGGTGTCGCCGGGCGACGTGCGGTGCCGCGTGGTCGTCGGCGGCCGCATCAGCGATCACAAAGGGCTCTCGCTGCCGCGGGTCACGCTGCCGGTGTCCTGCCTGACGTCGAAGGACCGCGACGACCTGCGCTTCGGTCTCCGCCAGGGGGTGGACTTCATCGCGGTCTCGTTCGTCCGGTCGGCCGACGACATCGAAGAGGTGCGGAGCTTTCTGCGGGCCGAGGCCGCCGGGGACCTGCCGATCGTCGCGAAGCTCGAGCGTCACGAGATCCTCGGCAATCTCCCGGGCATCTTGAACAAGGTGGACGCGGTCATGGTCGCGCGCGGCGACCTCGGCGTCGACGTGCCGATCGAGGACGTGCCCCATATCCAGAAGGAGATCATTCGCCAGGCGCGCGACGCGAAGGTCCCGGTGATCGTCGCGACCCAGATGCTGGAGTCGATGGTCACGCATTTGCGGCCCACGCGCGCCGAGGTCTCGGACGTTTCGACGGCGATCTTCGACGGCGCCGACGCGATCATGCTGTCCGCCGAGACCGCCACCGGGCGGTATCCCGGCGAGGCGGTCTCCGTCATGGCGCGGATCGCCGAGCGCGCCGACGGCGCGATGCTGGCCGTCGAACGGGAGCGGCGGCGGCGCCCGGGCGGGAGCTTCCAGGAGGCCATCTCCGACGCGGCGGCGACGGCGGCGCATGTGCTCGGCGCGCGCGCCATCGTGGCGTTCACCGAGTCGGGCTTCTCGGCCCGCCTCATCTCTCAGGCCCGGCCGGGCGTGCCGATCATTGCGCTGACGCCGTTCGTCGAGGTCCAGCGGCGGCTGGCGCTTTCGTGGGGTGTCTCCTCCCGTCTGATCCGAAAGGTCGAGACGACCGACGAGATGATCGAGGAGGTCGAAGCGACGCTGCTGAGCAACGGCTCGGTGCGCCCCAACGACGTGATCGTCATCATCTCCGGATCGCCCATGTGGGTCCGGGGAACGACGAATCTATTGAAGCTCCACCGGGTGGGCGAGCGCCGCGCGTGAGGGTCGCGCTCGGGCGCCCGGCCGTCCGCCGCGTGGTCCCGGTGCTGATCGGCCTCGTCCTGCTCTGGTTCGTCGCGGGCATCTTCCTGGCGCGCACGCTCGCCGCGCGACACGACACCGCCGCCACCGCCACGCTCGCGTCCGTTCGAACGATCGTCGCGGCGGCGCTCGAGGAGGTGCGCCGCGAAGCGTCGCTCCTGGCCCAGGATCCGGCCATCGTCGAGGGTGCGAGCCGGAGTGACTGGGCCACCCTCGTGCGCGGCGCGTGGCCCCGGATTCTGGCGCTGACGCAGGAGCGCCGCGCCGACCTGCTGCTGATCGTGGACGCGAGCGGCGCTCCGCTCGTCCAGGTGCCGGCCGCACGGCACGTCGCCGCGGCGGCGGTCGCTCGACCTCCCGAGGCCGTCGCGCGGCTTGCCGTCATCGACGAGCGGCCCTACGTGCTCGGGATCGCGCCGATGCCCGCCGGTCTGGTGATCGTCGGGCGGCGCTTCGAGTCGCTCGCCGGAGCGGTCGCGCGCCTGCCATCGCGCCCTGCGGTCGTGGTGGTGGCGGGCGATCGAGCCCTCGGCTCCACATTGCCCGGCGCGCCCCCGCTCGGCTGGGACACCGCGGTGCGGGCCGGGCAGATCACGATCAGCGGGGAGCTCTGGTTCGCACGTCAGCTCGGCGAGGCCGACGGCGGTCTCTGGGCGCTCGTCTCGGCGCGGGAGCAGCGCCGGGAGAGCAGCCAGCTCTGGTTCTGGTGGGCGGTCTCGCTGTCGGCGGCCGGCGCCACCGCCGTTGGGATCGCAGCGGTTTCTGGATCGGAGCGTGGGGACGGAGCAACGGAGGGTGGCCCGAGACCGACACGACCGCGAGAGGCGCCCGCGGCCGGACGCGAGACGTCCGAGGCCGGACGCGAAGCGTCCGACAACCGCCGGAGTCGGGAGCTCGAAGCGCTGCACGCGGTCGTGGTGGCGACCGGCAGCGGCGACGATCTGGCCCTCACCGCCGAGCGGACGCTCGAGGTCGTGTGCGGCGTCGCGGGGATCCCCTTCGGAGGTGTGTTCCGGTTCGACCGGGCAACCCAGACGCTCGTCCTCACCGCCCACCGTGGTCTCCTGCCCGACGACGTCGAGCGCTTGCGTGTCCGCTCGCTCGACCAGAGCCACGTCGGCGAAGTGATCCGCAGCGGCCGGCCGGTCGTGACCGATCTCACGGCCTCCCGCGTGCTGGCGCCCGACGTCGTCGAGCGCGTGCAGGCCGGCGGCTACCGAACTCAGCTCGGGCTGCCGATTCCGGTGAACGGCGAGACATGGGGCGTCATGGCTCTCATCACGCGAGAGGCCAGGACCTTCGATGCTGATGAGCTGACGCTGCTTCAGGCGGTCGCGCACCAGGTGGGACAGGCGGTGGCGCGCACCGCGCTCCTGGCCGAGGGCCGGGAGCAGAGTCGTCGCCTCGAGACACTCGCGCGTCTGGCGCAGACGCTGACCGCCACGCTGTCGCTCGACGAGGTGTTCCGCCGCGTGGTCGATGCGGCGGTCGAGCTGTTCGGGTCGAGCACTGCGCAGCTCTGGCTCGTGGACGACGACGACCGCCACGTCTCGCTGCGGGCGGCCGCGGGGATCCCGTCGTCGGAAGGCGTCGAGCGCCTGCGCGTTGGAGAAGGGCTCGTCGGGCTGGTCGTGGCGACCCGCGAGCCGCTGACGGCGGTCGACGCGCTTCGGGACCCGCGGGCGCGCGACGTCGAGCGGGTCCGCGCCGAAGGCGTGGTCAGCGTCGGAATCGTGCCACTTCAGCTGGGCGAACGGGTGCTGGGCGTTCTGGCCATCGGCGTACGGGCCCGGCACGAATACACCGCCGAGGAGCTGCGGCTCCTCGGCTTCCTCGCCTCGCACGCGGCGAACGCGATCAACAACGCCCAGCTCTATCGCGAATCGACCCGGCAAGCGCAGCGCATGAGCGCGCTGACCGACCTGGTGCGTCTGGTGTCCGAGACCCTCGACTTCGACCCCGCCGCGCAACGCGTCGCCGACAGCGTGTGCTCGTTGCTCGGGGCCCGGGCCTCGTGCCTCTACCGGATCGACTCGGCCTCCGACGCTCTCGTCGCGTTCGCGACCTCGAGGGACGCCGACCAGCTCTTCCAGTGGCAGCCGGTGCTGCCGAGCGGCACCGGGATCGCCGGGCTCGCCGTAAGCCAGCGCTGTTCGGTCGCTTCGGCCGACGTGCTGGCCGATTCTCGCATCACGTACACCGATGATATTCGTGCCCGTGTCGCGCAGGAGACGTACCGCTCCCTGCTCGCCGTTCCGCTGCTTGTGCAGGGACGAATGTTTGGCGCGCTCGCCGTCAGTGATCGCGTCGGACGCGTCTTCGATGAGTCTGAGATCCGCCTCGCGCAAGCGTTCGCCGATCAGGCCGCGCTGGCGCTGGAGAACGCGCGGCTCTACACGGAGGCGACGCGCCGACGGCTCGAAGCGGAAGAGCTGGCCCGGCTTGCGCGGAAGCTGACCGAGAGCCTCGATCCGCGAGCGGTCGGCGATCAGATCGCCGAGAGCGTGCTCGCGCTCTTCCAGGTGCGGTCGTCCGTGCTGCGATTGCTGCAGCCCGACGGGTCGCTGGTGACCCTGGCGCGCGGGGGCCGCCGCCGTGAGTCTTCGCCGCTCGGGGCCGTGCTGCCCGCGGGCGTCGGAGCGTCCGGGCTGGCGGCGGTCGAGGGTCGACCCGTGGCGTCGGCCGACGTCTTCAACGACCCGGAGATCGTCCTGAGCGAAGAGGTCGCGGAGGCGATGCGGCGCGCCGGCGACGGTGCGCTGCTGGCGGTGCCGCTCCGGGCGAAGGGCCGGATCATCGGCACGCTGTCGCTGGGGGATGCGTCCGGCCGGGTTTTTTCCGAGGCGGAGGTCGGGCTGCTCCAGGCCTTCGGCGACCAGGCGGCGCTCGCGCTCGAGAACGCCCGCCTCTTCTCGCTCGAGACGGCCCGTCGGGGGCAGATCGCGGCCCTCGCCGAGGCCGAACGCGAGTTCGCCCCCGAGCTCGACCCCGACCGTCTTCTCACGCTGGTCGTCGAACGCGCCACGCGGCTCTTCGACGCCCACGGCGTCATCTACCTCGTGGACGCGGACGGCGGGCTGGCGCCGCGCGCCTGGACGCGGGACGGCGGGTTCGAGGACCTCGCCGTCGCGTTCGGGCACGGCGTGGTCGGCGGCTGCGCCGAGCAGCGCCGCGGACTCATCGTCAACGACTACGCGGCGTCGCGTTTCGCCCTGCGCAAGTGGGTCGACATGGGCGTGCGCCGCGCGATGGCGTTCCCGCTCAGCGTGCAGGAACGGCTGCTCGGCGTCATCGCGATGAATCGCACCAGCCCCGCCGCCGCACCATTTCTCGACGAAGACCTGGCGGTTCTGGAGAGCTTCGCCGCCCGCGCGGCCATCGCCCTCGAGAACGCGCGACTCTACGCGCAGAACCGGCAGCAGGTCGAGGAGCTCTCGGTGCTCTACGAGCTATCGCGGGCGGTCACCGGCCAGCTCGATCGCGCAACGCTGCTCGAGGCCATCCGGGCCCAGGTCGCCCGCATCCTCGACGCCGCCAACATGGCCATCGTGCTCCTCGACGACGAGCGGCGGGACCTCGAGGTGGTGCTTCGTACCGTGGACGGTGCGCGCGACATGCGGACGCCCCTCCGATACCCGAGCCACGCGGGACTGATGTCGGTCGTGCTCGTGACGGGCGAGGCGGTCCTGACGGAGGACTACATCGCCGAGTGCGCGCGTCGCGGCGTCGAGCCCGTGGCGACCTTCGCACACCCGCGACACTGGCTCGGCGTCCCGATGAAGGCCGGGGACACGGTGATCGGCGTTCTGACGTTGCGGAGCGCGGACAGGGCATTCACCGAAGCCGACGAGCGGCTGTTGACGAACATCGCCGATCTCGCCGCGCTGTCGCTGCGCAACGCGCGCCTCTTCGAGGAGCGCACACGCGCGTATGGCGAGCTGGCCGCGGCGCAGGACCAGCTCGTGCGCACGGAGAAGCTCCGCGCGCTCGGCGAGATGGCCTCGGGGGTGGCTCACGACTTCAACAACCTGCTCGCGTCGATCCTGGGACGGGCCCAGCTCACGCTCCAGCGAGTTCAAGATCCGCAGCTTCGCAAGTGGATCCAGGTCATCGAGCGCGCCGCCCTGGACGGCGCGCAGACCGTCCGCCGACTGCAGGAGTTTACGCGGATCCGCCGAGATCAGCAGCGTTTCGTCGCGGTCGACCTCAACGAGGTCGTGCGTGGCGCGCTCGAGATCACCCAGTCGCGCTGGCGGGAGGAGACGCGCAGCCGGGGCGTCGCGGTCGACGTGCAGACCTCGTTCGCGAGCCTGCCGCCGGTGGCGGGCGATCCCGCCGAGCTGCGCGAGGCGATGACCAATCTCATCCTGAACGCGGTGGACGCCATGCCGACGGGCGGCACCCTGACGCTGACCACGGCCGTCGAGAACAACGAGGTCGTGGTGACGGTGGCCGACTCCGGCGTCGGCATCCCTGAGGCCATCCGGGGCAAGATCTTCGACCCGTTCTTCACCACGAAGGGACCGCAGGGCACCGGGCTCGGACTCTCGATGACGTACGGGATCCTCTCCCGTCACGGCGGGCGCATCACGGTCGAGAGCCCCGTCGGGCGCGGCACCGTGTTCCGCCTGACCTTTGCGCCTGGGGAAGCCTCCGACCTGGACGGGCCAGCCCCGGCACCCGAGCCCACCCCGCTTGGCGTCTCGCTGCGGTGCCTGGTCGTCGACGACGAGGAAGAGGTTGGTACGGTGCTCGGCGACGTCCTGACGACGGGAGGCCATCGGGTCGTGGTGCTCACCGACGGAGGCGAGGCGATCGCGCGATTCCGCGCGGAGCCCTTCGATCTGGTGTTCACCGACCTGGCGATGCCGCGGGTCTCGGGCTGGCAGGTGGCGCAGGCGGTCAAGGAGATCGCGCCCGCGGTGCCGGTCGTCCTCGTCACCGGCTTCGGCGTCGAGCTGTCAGCGGAGGAGCGCCAGATCCACGGCGTAGACCTGGTGGTGGTGAAGCCGTTGAAGATCCAAGACGTCCTGGACGTCGTTGCGCGCGTGGCCCGCCGGCGCGCTCGGCAGACCTGAACGGAGGACGACCGCCATGGACTTCCAGTTCTTGATCCTTGAGCGCCGCGATGGGGTCGCCACGATCACGCTCAACCGCCCCGACGCGTTCAACGCGTTGAGTCTCGGCCTCGGCCGGGAGCTCTTCCACGCGGCGCTCGAGGTCGACGAGGACCCGGCGATCCGCTGCGTCGTGGTGACGGGCGCGGGTCGAGCCTTCTGCGCCGGCGGCGACGTCAAGGACTTCGTCGACAACCTGGAGCGCATCGGCGTGCTCGTCAAGGAGCTGACGACCTATCTGCACGGGACCGTGTCCCGATTCTGTCGGAGCGACAAGCCCGTCATCATGGCGGTGAACGGCGTCGCGGCGGGCGGCGGGCTCAGCTTCGCCCTCTCCGGCGACCTGGTGGTCGCGGCCGAGTCCGCGCGGTTCACGATGGCCTACTCGAAGATCGCCGCCACGCCCGACGGGTCGTCGTCGTACTTTCTCCCGCGGTTGGTCGGTCTCCGGCGCGCGATGGAGCTCTACTTCACCAACCGCGTGCTCTCGGCGCGCGAAGCCCTGGAGTGGGGGCTGGTGACCCGCGTGGTGCCCGACGCCGAGCTCGCCACGGCGGTCGCGGCGCTCGCCCGCGAGATGGCCCAGGGACCGTCGAAGGCGTTCGGCGGCGCCAAGCGGCTCTTCCACCACTCGACGTGGGAGAGCCTCGAGACGCAGATGGAGCTCGAAGCGCAGGCGATCGCCGCGAGCGGCCACACCGAAGACTTCCGCAACGGCGTGAGCGCGTTCGCCCGCAAGCAGGCGCCGACCTTCCGCGGACGGTGACGCTGATGCGCGCAGGAGGGGCTATGCTGAACCCAACGGCCTTCGCCAACTCACTCGCGATACTGTCGGGCGGGTTCTACATCCTTTTCTATGTCTTGGCGGTGGTCTGGCGAGACGCGTTCCGGTTCCTGTTCAACGCGCAGTTCTTCGGAGCCGACGTCGCCGCGCTCTTGCCCCAGCAGCTGACCTACGGCGGATTCGTCGGGACCTTCGTCGTCCTGGTCGTGTTCGCGTGGCTCGCCGCCTTCGGCTGGGCGTGGCTCTACAATCGGCTGGCGGCCTCGTAGCGGGGCCGCCTGAGCGCGTCGACCGGCACGGGGACCTCGAGTACAATCTCGATGGCGATCCCCTACTTTGAGGAGACTCACATGACGACCAAGGATGCCGCTCGGGTTTCCAGAACCGCCGTCAGGCTCTACTACCGGCCCGGCTGATCGTCCTGCGCCAAGACGAAGGAGCTCCTCTCGTCTTGGGGGGTCGAGTTCGACCCGGTCGACGTGCAGGCGTACCCGGAAGGCTACGCCGAGCTCAAGCGGTTGGGGATCGGACGGGTGCCCGCGGTGACGGTCGGCGACCGCGCCGCGCACGGATGGAACCCGCCGGCGTACGCCGAGCTGCTCGGCATTCCATACTCAGCGACGGTGAAGCTGTCGCCGACCGAGCTGGCCAAGCGGCTCGACATCATCCTGGATTCGACGCAGGGGCTCATCCGCGGCGTGCCGGACGAGCACATGGACTGGCGGCCGCCCGAGCGGAATCGGACCCTGCGCAACCTCGGCTATCACGTCTTCCGGCTGTCGCTGGCATTCGTGGACGGGATGGACCTCGGCGAGTTCCCGGAGTCCTGGCTGCTGGACCAGGCGCCCGCCGATCTTCGCGACGGGCCGGCCATCGCGCGCTACGGCGCGCTCGTGCGCGGACGCATCACCGGGTGGTTCGAGGGGGCATCGCCCCGCGAGTTCGAGCGCGTGATCAAGGTCTACTATGGCCCCCAGTCGGGCCACGACCTGCTCGAGCGCACGACGTGGCACGCCGCACAGCACCTGCGCCAGCTCTACGCCCTGGCCGAGCGCCTTGTGGTCACGCCGCCGGGACCGATGCCGACCGACGCGTTCGTGGGACTGCCCCTTCCCGACGCTCTCTGGTGACGAGGGTCGACTACGACCGGAGTCTCTGGCGCGCGTATCGCGCCGGCCGTGCCCTCTCCGAGGACACCGGCCGGCTCTGGATGGACGCGATCGCCCGCCACCTCGGCGGCACGCGCTCAGGCCTGACGGTCCTCGATCTCGGAGCCGGTACGGGGCGCTTCGCCGTCCTGCTGGCCGATGCGTTCGACGCCCGCGTCGTCGCCGTCGAGCCGTCGGAGAAGATGCGCGTGGAGGCGGAGCGTCACAGCGCGCATCCGCGAGTTGACCACCGCGCTGGCGCCGCGGAGACGATCCCCGCCGCCGACACCGAGTTCGATTTCGCGTTCCTCTCGATGGTCATCCATCACGTCGGGGACGTCGCCGCCTGCGCGCGTGAGCTCCACCGGGTGGTCAAGCCGGGCGGGCTCGTGTTCATCCGCAACGTCTTCAGCGGGCGCCTGGACGGTGTGCCTCACTACGCGTTCTTCCCCTCGGCACGCGCCGTCGACGAGAGGCGCCTGCCGACTCTCGAGGCAGTGCGGCAGGCCTTCGTCGCGCAGGGATTCGAGCTCACGGCCCTCGATACGCTGGTGCAGGAGATCGACCCGAGCCTCACCGCCCACTACGAGCGAATCACGCAGCGAGCGCTGTCGACGTTCGAGTTGATCACCGACGCCGAGTTCGAGGAAGGGCTCACCCGGATGCGCCACGCCGCCGCCCGCGAGACCACGCCGACTCCCGTCCTCGAAGCCATCGACCTGCTCGTCCTCCGCCGACAAACGACCTGACCGCTAGTCGTCTTCAGCCCAGGCCGTCGTGAGCCGACGAGCGAGGGCGCGGTGACCCCTGATGAAGTAGGCGAGCATGGCGCCGGTCGCGAGGAGGTTGCCGAGGAGGACGGTCCATCCCGCCAGCTCGTCCAGGACCCACTTCGCCGCGATCAACACGCCGCCGATGAACAACACCTCGAACGCCGTGAAGAAGATCACCAGGGCGAAGACGAAGAGCGGCTGGCGCTCCGCGCCCGCGATCAGCGCGGCGCCGACAATTCCGAATAACGCGAACGCGATCCCGTGCACGACGGTGTAGGAGGCGATCGCGGCGAGCGAGTCGGTCTGGCGGAGGATCCCCGTGCCCAGGAGCCTCGGCGTCCGGAGCGGCTCGCCCTGGATCCAGTCGATCGCCAGGAACCACAGCGCGACGGCGGCGGCGCCGAGCAGGCCGGCCACGACGCCCTCGCGGAACACGCTGCCCCAGGAGCCGATCAGCGTGCGCGACAGGGCGCGGTGGGCGCGGAAGAAGTACCAGAGCATCGCGAGGGAGGCGAGGAGGTTGCCGCCGAGGATCGCCCACCAGACCAGGGCGCCCAGCATCGACTTCCCGAGCGCCCCGACGATGCCGAAGACGAACACCTCGAAGCTGGCGAAGAGGATCACGAAGGCGACAAACAGCGTAGGCTCGCGCTCGCTGACGGCCATGAGGCTCGCGGCGACGACGCCGAACGCGATGAACGCCAGGCCGTGGATGATCGTGTAGCCGAGGACGTTGCCCACGGTGGGCCGAAGTCCAATCGGGTTGGTCACGCCCTGGAAGACCGCGGCGCCCAGGAGCCCCGGGGTCAGGAACGGCTGGCCGCGCCAGATGTCGAAGAGAAGGAACCAGACGGCGACGACCGCCGCGCCGATCAAGCCGGCCACGACCCCTTCCTTCAGGATCGACCGCTGCACGGACGGTATTGTATCGGAGCGCGCGGCTTGTTGTAGCGGGCGCCGTGAGCCCGGCTCAGACCGCGGGTGGCCCGAGATAGATGCGACCCGGCTCCGCTCGCCCGTTCTCGGGGTCGCGGGCGAATCTGACGCCGTAGTCGGAGTAACGAAGGTGCGGCGGCAGAGACGAGCGATGGGCGACCGGGCTCCACGGGTCGGCGTGACGCCACGCGCCGCCGCGGCTCACGCGCCGCGTGCCGGCTGCCGGGCCGCGGGGATTCCGGTCCGGCGAGCGGCGGTAATAGTCCTCGGCGAACCAGTCGCCGCACCACTCATGGCAGACGCCGGAGAGATCGGTGAGCCCCAGCGTGTTGCCCGGCGTCCCGCCGACACGGGGCGGACGGTCGAACGTGACGCCAGGCTTCGCGTCGCCCCACGGGTAGCGCCGACCGTCGAGGCCGCCGCGCGCGGCCTTTTCCCACTCGGCCTCCGTCGGCAGCCGCGCGCCCGACCACTCGGCGAACGCGCCGGCTTCGGTCCACGAGAGACCGACGACGGGTTGGCTCGGGTCGGCGAACGCCGGGTCGGACCAGAACGGCGGCGATGAGGCGCCGGTGGCCGCCATGTACGCGGCGAAGTCTCCGTTCGTCGCCGGTGTGCGGGCGATGAGGAAGGTGTCGACCCAGACGACATGGGGCGGGCGCTCGGACGGGTGACCGTGAGCCCAGCCCATGCTGAACGGCCCCGCTGGAACGCGCGCGAAGTCCACGCCTTATAATAGGGACCTTCCGAGAAGTAGTGCGAGCCGCAGCATGTCGCGGGGCTGGGGCCCCGCCGTGCGAGGCGAGCCTATAAAAGGAGACGCCCATGAACGTCGCCCCGCGGATGGCCCGGCTCGGAACCGAGTCCGCGTTCGAGGTGCTGGCCCGCGCGCGGCAGCTCGAGCGCGCCGGCCGCGACATCATTCACCTGGAAATCGGCGAGCCGGACTTCGACACGCCGGTGCACATCAAGGAGGCCGCAAAGCAGGCGCTCGACGCGGGGGCGACGCACTACGGCCCGTCTGCGGGGCTGCCGGAGCTTCGCGAGGCGATCGCCAAGCACGTCGCCGAGACGCGTGGCGTTCCCGTCTCGCCCGAGGAAGTCGTCGTCACGCCGGGCGCCAAGCCGATCATGTTCTTCACGATCATGGCCCTGATCGGCGATGGCGATGAGGTGATCCACCCGAATCCCGGCTTTCCGATCTACGAGTCCGTCATCAATTTCGTCGGCGGCGTCCCGGTGCCGATTCCGCTCCGCGAGGACAGCGGCTTCGGATTCGATCTCGAGCTGTTCGAGCGCCGCGTCTCGTCGAAGACGAAGCTGATCGTCATCAACTCGCCGGAGAATCCCACCGGCGGCGTGCTCGACCGTGACCAGCTCGAACGCATCGCGGCGATCGCCGTCGCGCGGAAGATCCCGGTGCTGACCGACGAGATTTACCGGCAGTTCCTCTACGAGGGCGAGTTCGCCTCGATCATGGGCCTGCCGGGTATGCGAGACCAGACGATCTTGCTCGACGGCTTCTCGAAATCGTATGCGATGACCGGCTGGCGCCTTGGCTACGGCGTGATGCCGCCGCCCCTCGCCGAGCACGTGGCGCGGCTCATGGTGAACTCGAACTCCTGCACGGCCTCGTTCGTGCAGCTCGCCGGCATCGCGGCGCTCCAGGGCGATCAGACGCCGGTTGCCCGCATGGTGGCCGAGTTCAAGCGACGGCGCGACCTGTTCGTGGATGGCCTCAACCGCCTGCCCGGCGTTCGATGCGCGCGGCCGCGCGGCGCCTTTTACGTGTTCCCGAACATCACGGGGACCCGCCGGCCGTCAGCCGAGGTCGCCGAGCGTCTCCTGACCGAGGCCGGCGTGGCCGCGCTGTCGGGCGCGGCGTTCGGCGCTCACGGTGAGGGATATCTCCGGTTCTCGTACGCGAACTCGGAGGCCAATTTGCGCCTGGCGCTCGAGCGCATGCGGCCGGTGTTCGAGAGCTTCGCCGGGAAATGACGGCGGCCGAGTCCCAGTCGGCGTGAGCCGGAGCACCGTCGCCGACGTCGTCGTCGACGGCTTGAAGCGGGCCGGCACGCCGCGGCTGTTCGGCGTGGCAGGTCTCGAGACGAACCTCCCGCTGCTCGAGGCGGCGCGCGAGGGCGGGCTTCCGCTGACGCTCGCGTCCAGAGCGACCACGGCGGGCATCATGGCCGCGGTCTCCGGCGATCTGGTCGAGGCGCCGGGCGCGGCGCTCGTCGGTTCCGGGCGCGGCGTCACGACGGCGATCGACGGCGTCGCGTACGCCCTCGAGGACGGCGCGGCGATGGTCTTGCTGACCGAGCGTCTGTCCGTGCCCGGCTGCAAGGCGAGCCTCAGCGTGGCGGCCGAGTCCGCGGCGCACCGGATCGCTCACGCAACGCGGCTGGCCGCCACCGAGCCACGGGGGCCGGTCCATCTGGAAATCCCTGCCGAGGTCGCGCGGCGGCCGGCGCTGCCTCTCGCAACGTCGTGCCGACCGGATCCGCTGCCGCCGCCCGATCGCGGCGCTCTCGACGGGGCGGCCCGACTGCTCGCGCGCGCGTCCCGCCCGCTGCTCGTCGCGGGACTGCACTGCCGCTCGACGAGCGTGCAGCAGTGGGTCCGCGCGCTGGCGGAAGCTCTGCCCGCGCCCTTGCTGGTGACGTGTAGAGCCAAGGGCGCGCTGCCGGACCCGCACCCGCTGATGCTGGGCGTTCTCGGTGTCGACGGCGTCGACGAGCGATTGCTGAAACGCGCCGATCTCGTCGTGGGGCTGGGGCTCGACGCGCTCGAGCTTGTTCAGTCACCCTGGTGGTCGACGGTCCCTGTGCTCGGGGTCGGTCCACCGCAGGCGCTTGGCGATCGAATTCCCGCGGTCGCGGTGGTCGGCGACGTCGCGGTCGTCCTCGAGGAGCTCGCGCCACGGCTGCGCGACCGGGAACGGGCCGACTGGGACGTCGCCGAGCTCGACCGGCTCAAGCGCGAGCGTTTCGCGGCCGGGGCCGGTCCGGCGCTCGCCAGGAGAGGGATCGTCCGCGTCGCCCGCGAGGCAACGCCGGCCGGCACGATCGCCACGTGCGACGCCGGTTCTCACCTGGTGGACGTCGCTATCGCCTGGCACGCCGTCGCTCCGCGCGAGTTCCTGGCGTCCAACGGACGCGTCACGGCGGGTTTCGCCCTGCCGGCCGCGATCGCGGCGCACCTCGTCCATCCCGATCGGCGCATCGTCTGCTTCACCGGAACCGATGGCCTGGCCGCGGCAGCGACCGAGCTCGAGACCGCGACACGGCTCGGCGCCCCGATCGTCGTGATCGTCTTCGGCGCCGGCACCTCGGCCGCGCCCGACCTCATGCGACTGGCGCAGGGCTTCGGGGTGACGGCGCTCGCAGCCGACAGCGAGGCCCGGTTCGGCGAGGCGCTGAGTCGAGCGTTGCGAACCGCGGGGCCGTCGCTGGTCGCCGTGTGGCCTTGACGATGATGAGCCCGCGGCGGACTACGCCGCCACGATCGCCGGGTCGATGCGCGCCAGGTATAATGATGCCATGCCGATCCTGACCGCGCGCGACCAGGCCGCTGTTCGCAAGGAGTTCGAGCGCATCACTGGGCCCGTGAAGCTCGTCGTCTTCTCGCAGGAGCTCGCCGCCGCCGAGCTCTGCCAGCAGAACGAGCAGCTCGTGCGCGAGGTCGCCGAGCTTTCCGACCAGATCACGGTGGAGGTGCTCAACCTCGCCATCGACCGCGAGCGCGCCGAGGCGTACGGCGTGGACCAGGTGCCGGCCATCGTCGTCGAAGGCAGCCGCGACTACGGTATCCGCTTCTACGGCGTCCCCCTGGGCTACGAGTTCAGCAACCTCATCGACTCGATCATCGTGACGTCCACCGGCGCGCCGGCGCTGGCGGAGGACACCCTGGCCTCGCTGCGGGCGCTCTCCGCCGACGTCGACATCAAGGTTTTCTCGACGCCCACCTGACCTCATTGTCCCCGGGCCGTGCGCCTGGCACAGCACATGTCGGTCGCGTCCGACCGCGTGCGCTCGACCGTCATCGAGGCGACGGAGTTTCCCGAGCTGTCGCGGGCCTATCAAGTGATGGGCGTGCCGAAGGTCGTGATCAACGATCGCGTGCAGTTCGAGGGCGCCGTCCCCGAGCAGGAGTTCCTCGGCGCGGTGCTCCAGGCGGTGGAGACGTCCTGAAACAGCTTGCCCAAACCAGGTGACTCCCGCGCGGCGCTCGTGTTCGTGTACGGGACGCTGATGCGGGGGTACGCGCTGCATCTCCTGCTGGCGCGCGCTTCGAAGTTCCTCGGCGAGGGCCGTGTCCACGGGCGCCTGCTCGATCTCGGCCGCTACCCGGGGCTGGTCGACGGAGTTGGTAGCGTCCGCGGAGAGATCTACCGCCTGGACGACCCCGAACTTCTCGCGGTGCTCGACCGCGCGGAGGGGTACAATTTCGGTCGTCGTCGCACGATCGTCACGCTCGCGAGCGGCCGGCGCGCGCGTGCGTGGGTCTACCGGTATCGCGGACGTCAGGAGAAAGCCGTCCTCATCCCGGACGGGGACTACCGGCGGGCGCACCCGCGCCCCGCCACTCGCTGAACTGGGGTGGTAGCGCGCGCCGCAGGCCGTCGCGGGGCTGGGGCCCGGCCGGCTGAGGCGTGCCTCTGAACAGGAGAAAGCAATGGCGCTGACCGCCGCCGAGCTCGTCAAGGCCGATCAGGAGCACCTGATCCATCCGCTGCACCACCCCGTCGACAACGCGGAGCCGGTCATCTACGTCCGCGGACGGGGCGCGACCATCCAGGAGATCGGGGGCCACGAATACATCGACGGGCTCTCCGGGCTCTGGAACGTGAACGTGGGCCACGGCCGCACCGAGCTGGCCGACGCCGCGGCGGCGCAGATGAAGGATCTCGCGTACTTCTCCGGCTACGTGGGCTCCTCGAGCGTGCCGGCGATCACGCTGGCGAACCGGCTCATGGAGATCACGTACGACAACATGCAGGCCGTGTTCTTCACGTGCGGCGGCGCCGAGTCGAACGAGTCGGCGTTCAAGACGGCGCGCTTCTACTGGAAGGCGCAGGGCAAGCCCGACAAGGTCAAGATCATCTCCCGCCAGCAGGGCTACCACGGCGTCACCCTCCAGGCGATGAGCGCCACCGGGATGGGCGCCTACTGGAAGATGTTCGAGCCGCGCGTTCCGGGGTTCGTCCACGTCCAGACCTGCTACCCGTACCGGTTCCAGGGGGCGAAGCCCGGCGAGAGCATCGGACAGGCGGCGGCGCGGGAGATCGAGGAGGCGATCCTGCGCGAGGGGCCCGACACGGTCGCCGCGATGATCGGCGAGCCGATCCACGGCGGGGGCGGAGTCATCTACCCGACCGACGACTACTGGCCACGGGTGCGGGAGATTTGCACGCGCCACCACGTGCTCCTGATCGCCGACGAGGTCATCACCGGCTTCTGCCGGACAGGGCGCTGGTTCGCGCTCGGGCACTGGAACGTCAAGCCCGACATCGTCTCGTTCGCGAAGGGCGTGACCTCCGGATACCTTCCGCTCGGCGGGATCATGATCACCAAGGCGATCAAGGACGCCATGGACTCGGTCAAGCCCGAGGATCGCTGGATGCACGCCTACACGTACTCCGGCCATCCCACGTGCTGCGCGGTCGGGCTGAAGAACATCGAGATCATGGAGCGCGAGCGACTCTGGGAGAACGCGGCGAAGATGGGCACCCGGCTCCACCAGGGACTCCAGCAGGCGTTCGGCGACCACCCGAACGCGGGCGACATCCGGGGCGGCAAGGGCCTGCTGGCGGCCGTCGAGCTGGTGGAAGACCGCGCGACCAAGAAGAACTTCGCCGGCGATCGCAAGGTCGCCCCGCGCATCCAGGCCGAGATGATGAAGCGCGGCGTCGTCACGCGGACGCGCCCGGTGGCCGGCGCGCATCCGGCGCCCGGCGACTCGGTCTACTTCGCGCCGCCCCTCGTCGTGACCGAGGCGGAGATCGACCGGCTCGTCAGCGTGACGCGGGACGCCGTCAAGGTCGTGCTCGGCGCCTAGGATTTTAGAGCCGTGAAGCTGATCACCGCCCACCGTATCCTCATCGGCGCGGGGATCGCGTTCTTCCTCTTCTACGCGGCGCTCCTTCTCGTGCGCGACCGGACGACGGCGGCGTGCGTGCAGGCGGTGGTCTCGTTGGCGGTGGCCGCCGGCCTTGTCCTCTATTACCGCACGCTCAAGGGATGGGGTCAGCACCCGCCGTCCTGATCTACGACGGCGAGTGCGCGATGTGCCGGGCGAGTGCGCTCTGGCTCATGCGCCTGGCGATCTCCAGTGGCCAGCTCGAGATCCTCCCGTGCCGGTCAGCACCGCAGCGCGCCCGCTTCCCCCAGATCTCGGACGAGGCGTGCATGACGGCGATGCAGCTCGTGCTGCCCGACGGGCGTACGCTCACGGGCGCCGATGCGGTGCCCGAGCTGCTGCGTCGCATCGGCTGGCTCAGCTGGCTCGCGACGGTCTTCGCGCTCCCAGGGGCGCGTTGCCTCGCTCGACGCGTCTACGCCTGGATCGCGAAGAATCGCATGCGCCTGTCGTGCGATCGGTAGTCCGGCTGCTCACCGTTTCAGCAGGACGACGCTCTCCGCGCTGAAATTCGGCAGCGCGGCCCGCACTTCGGATCCCTCCACTGACGATAAGTGCCCGTATAGGCTGATCTCCACTCGGTGAGCGGCGCTGGCACGCGCGCTGCACCTCGTGGCCCTTAGCGTGCGTCCACGTCGGGACGCCGCGGAACTGACAGCGATGGCGCTGTTGCCTCGATCGGAGGCACGGCGCCATTTTTCGTTTTTGGAGGGACGGAATGGATGGGACGCGGCGGGAGTTCATCAGGGCGACGAGCACGGCCGCGCTGCTCGCCGGCGTGCCCGGCGGCTGGGCCGGAGGCGTGTACGCAGCCGACGGGCCCGAGGCGCCGAAGGTCAGGATCGGCATCATCGCGCTCACCGACTGCGCGTCGATCGTGATGGCCCACGAGCTCGGGCTTTTCAAGAAGCACGGGATCGAAGCGACGATCTCGAAGGAGGCTTCGTGGGCGGTCATCCGCGATCGCTTGACGCTCGGCGAAAACCAGGCGACCCACATGCTCCTCGGCATCCCCTATGCCGCCACCATGGGGCTTCAGGGCTCACCGGTGAAGCCGATGATCATCCCTCTATACCTCAATCGCAATGGGCAGGCGATCACGCTCACGAGGGCGCTGCTCGAGAAGGGGGTGAAGACGCCGCAGCAGGTCAAGCCGCTGGCCCTGGAAGCGAAGGCCAAAGGCGCCCCTATGACCTTTGCGATGACGTACCCGCCTGGCACTCACGCCATGTGGACACGCTACTGGCTGGGATCGGGCGGCATCAACCCCGATCGCGACGTCTCCCTGATCACCATTCCGCCGGCCCAGATGGTGGCCAACATGAAGGTCGGCAAGATGGACGGCTACTGCGTGGGGGAGCCCTGGGGCGCGCGGGCGATCGCCGATGGCATCGGTTTCACGGCCATCACCACGCAGCAGATCTGGAGGGACCATCCCGAGAAGGTCCTCGCCTTCACGGAGGAGTTCGCGCAGAAGAACCCGAAGACGGTGAAGGCCGTGATGCGCGCCGTGCTGGAGGCGAGCCAGTGGAACGACAAGCTGAAGAACCGGCCGCGGATGGCCGAGGTCGTCGGTCAGCCGCAGTACGTCAACGCCGGGAAGGAGATAATCCTCGGCCGCATGCTCGGCGACTACGACTACGGTGACGGGCGCAAGGAGAAGGACAAGTACTACATGACCTTCTTCGACCGGCAGACGAACTTTCCGCTCAAGTCCCACGGCGTCTGGTGGCTCAGCCAGTTCCGGCGCTGGGGGATGGTGAAGGAGCCGCCGGATTACAAGGGCCTCGTCGACCGCGTGCACCGGCCCGACATCTACCGCGAGGTCGCCCACGAGATGGGCATCGAGACCCCGCGCGAGGACATGAAGAAGGAGACGCTCTTCGATGGCGTTACCTTCGACCCGGCCGACCCTGAGAAGTACGCGAAGAGCTTTGCCGTCGATTCAATGGCCTAGCCGGAGGGCGCAATGCGCATCGACATATCCCAGAAGGTGATCCTGCCGCTCCTGGGGGCGGCGTGCGTGCTCGTCGTCTGGTCGATCGTGAGCGTGACCGTCGCACCGGACCTCCCGTCGCCGGGCCGGACGTGGCGGGAGTCGCAGCGTTACGTGCTGGAGCCGTTCTTCAAGGACGGCGAGATGAACCAGGGCATCGGGCGGCTCGCCTTCTACTCGCTGGTCCGGGTGGGCAAGGGGTTCGCGTTGGCGCTTGCGATTGGCACACCGATCGGGTTCCTGCTCGGGCTGTCGCGGAGGTTCCACCAGTCGTTCGACCCGATCGTGCAGTTCATGCGGCCGATCTCGCCCTTGGCGTGGCTGCCGCTCGGGCTCGTGATCTTCCAGAAGTCGGAGCCCGCGGCGATCTTCACCATCGCGCTGTGCGCGATGTGGCCGACGGTGATCAACACGGCCGTCGGCGTCCGGTCGATCAGCCCGGATTATCTGAACGTGGGACGCGTGCTGAAGCTCTCTCGCGTCAAAACGCTGACGCGGATCGTCATCCCGGCCACGCTCCCCTACGTCTTCACCGGCTACCGTCTGTCGCTCGGGCTCGCGTGGCTCGTGATCGTCGCGGCGGAGATGCTCACGGGGACACCGGGCGTGGGCGGGTTCCTCTGGCAGGAGTACAACAGCCTCGTCTACTCGCACATCATCCTCAGCGTGATCACGATCGGCGCCATCGGTTTCGTGCTCGATCGCCTGATGGGCCTCGTCGAGGCGCGCGTTCGGATCGACTGATGGCCTACCTCGAGGTTCGGGGCCTGCGGAAGTCCTACGGCACTCGAAGCGGCCTGACGGCGGTGCTGGGCGGTGTGGACTTGACCCTGGAAGAAGGCGAGTTCGTGGCGGTCGTCGGGTACTCCGGCTCGGGCAAGACCACGCTGGTGTCCCTCATCGCTGGTCTCATCGCGCCCGACCGCGGCGAGATCCTGCTCGAGGGCGTGCCCGTGACCGGGCCGGGGCCCGAGCGCGGCATCGTGTTCCAGCAGTACTCGCTGCTGCCGTGGCTCAGCGTCCGGGGCAACGTGGCGCTCGCCGTCGACGCGGTGAACCCCGGGCTGCCGGCGTCCGAGCGCCGGCGCATCACCGACGAGTTCATCGCCCTCGTCAACCTCACGCCGGCCGCCTGGAAGCGCCCGCGGCAGCTCTCGGGCGGGATGCGGCAGCGGGTGGCGGTGGCCCGCGCGCTCGCGATGCGGCCCAAGCTCCTGCTGATGGACGAGCCGTTCAGCGCGGTCGACGCGCTCACGCGCGCCACGCTGCAGGACGAGCTGCTGAGAATCTGGGGCGAGCGCCGGTCGACGGTAATGCTGATCACCAACGACGTGGACGAGGCCATCTTGTTAGCCGACCGGATCTACCCGATGACGCCCGGACCGGACGCCGTGCTCGGGCCCGCGATCGAGGTCGGCTTGCCGCGTCCGCGGCAGCGCCGGCACATGAGCCTCGAGCCGGCTTATCAGAAGGCCCGCCAGGCCCTGGTCGAATTTCTCCGCGCCGCCAGGACGGCCAGATAGATGCCCGCCTTCGTCGAGATCGCCCAGCTTGGCAAGACGTACGAGACGCCGTCTGGCCCGGCGGTCATCGTCCGCGATTTCACCCTGTACGTCGACGCGGGCGAATTCGTCTGCCTCCTGGGCCACTCCGGGTGCGGCAAGACGACTGTGCTCTCGATCCTCATGGGGCTCGTCGCGCCGAGCACGGGGGGCGTCGTGATCGCGGGCCGGGAGATCGACGGACCGGGCACCGATCGCGGCGTCGTCTTCCAGTCGGCGACGCTCCTGCCATGGATGTCGGTGCGCGACAACGTGCGCCTCGCGCGCGAGCAGGTCGTCTCGGGGGCCGATCGCGGCGTCGAGTCTTACCTGGCGTCGGTCGGGCTCGGCGGAATGGGCGAGCGGTATCCCCGCGAGCTGTCGGCCGGGATGCAGCAGCGCGTCGGGATCGCGCGGGCGTTCGCGCTCGAGCCGCGGCTGCTCCTGCTCGACGAACCCTTCTCGCTCCTGGACGCGCTGACCCGAATGGAGCTGCAGGACGAGCTGATCACGCTCTGGGAGGCCAAACGCCGGACCGTGATCATGGTCACCCACGACGTGGACGAGGCGCTCCAGCTCGCCGACCGGATCGTCATGATGACCAACGGCCCGGCCGCGACGATCGGGCGCATCTTCGACGTGCCGTTCCCCCGGCCTCGCCGCCGCGACGAGCTGCTCGCGCGCCCCGACTACTTCTGGTTGCGGGACTCCATCGTCGCCTTCCTCGAGGATCAGGCCCATGCGACCGCGTGACGCGAGCGGCGACGTCGACACCGCCGCCTGGCGATCGACGATGTGTCCGTACTGCGGCGTGGGCTGCGGGCTCCTGGTGCAGGTCCGCGACGGCCGCGTGACGAAGGTCAGAGGCGATCCCGCTCATCCGGCGAACCTCGGCGACATCTGCGCGAAGGCCGTCCACCTCCCACCGATTCTGGGAACGGCGGACCGCCTCCGTCATCCGCAGATCCGCGTGCGCCGCGGCGCGGAGCTCGAGCGCGTGCCGTGGGAGCTGGCGCTCAGGTTCACGGCCGACCGCATGCGAGAGATCATCACGGCCCACGGACCGGACGCGGTCGCCTTCTACGCGTCGGGCCAGCTCCTCACCGAGGAGTACTACCTCGGCTCCAAGCTCGCGCGGGGGTTCGTCGGCACCAACAACTTCGACACGAACTCGCGGCTCTGCATGGCCTCGGCCGCGGCGGGGTACGCGCGCTCCCTGGGATCGGATGGTCCGCCGGCGTCATACCAGGACATCGATCTCGCCGATTGCTTCCTGCTGCTCGGCACCAACACCGCCGACTGCCATCCCGTGACCTTCAAGCGGATCAGACGGCGCAAGCTCCAGGCACCCGATGACGTGACGGTCATGGTCGTCGACCCGCGCTGGACCGAGACCGCCGACCTCGCCGACCTCCATCTGTCGCTGCGCCCCGGCTCCGACATCGCGCTGCTGAACGCGATGCTGCACGTGCTGTGGCGCGAGGGCCTCCTCGACACACGCTTCGTCGCGGAGCACACGACCGGCTGGGAAGGCCTGCGCGCGGTGATCGAGCGCTATCCGCCCGAGCGCGGTGCGGCCCTGACCGGGCTCTCCCGAGAGGTCATCGTCACGGCCGCGTTGAGATTTGGTCGGGCGCGTGCGGCGCTCTCCCTGTGGTCGATGGGGATCAACCAGAGCCACGTCGGCACGGACAAGAACGCGGCGATCATCAATCTGCACCTGGCGACGGGCCAGATCGGCCGTCCGGGCGCGGGGCCGTTCTCGCTGACCGGCCAGCCGAACGCGATGGGCGGACGCGAAACGGGCGGGCTCGCGCATCTCTTGCCGGGCTACCGGCTCGTCAGCGACGCCGCGGCGCGCGCGGCCGTCGAGCGTCACTGGGCGATTCCCGCCGGCCGCCTGCCGTCCACGCCCGGGCGCTCGGCGCTGGAGATCTTCGAGGGCCTGGCGCGCGATGAGGTGCGGGCGGTGTGGATCATGTGCACCAACCCGGCGGCCTCGATGCCCGATCTCGACCTCGTCGAGAAGGCGCTGCGGCAGGCCGAGCTCGTGGTGGTCCAGGACGCCTATCACCCGACGGAGACGACGCGCTTCGCCGACGTGCTCCTGCCCGCCGCCCAGTGGCCCGAGAAGGACGGAGTGATGACCAACTCCGAGCGGAGGCTCACGTACCTGCCCAAGCTCGTCGACCCGCCGGGCGAGGCGCTGCCGGACGCCGTGATCCTGACGCGGTTCGCCCACGAGATGGGCTGGAAGGAGGCATTCCCATGCGCGAGCACGGCCGAGATCTTCGACGAGTTCGCGTCGCTGACGGCCGGAACGGTCTGCGATTACTCCGGGGTGAGCCACGTGCGCCTCCAGGCCGACGGCCCAGTGCAGTGGCCCGTTCCCGCGCCCGACCACCCCGGCACGACGCGTCTCTACACGGACGCCGTCTTCCCGACTCCCGACGGGCGCGCTCGGTTCCTCGTCGTCGAGCACGCGGAGCCGCTCGAGTCGCCCGACGCCAGCTTCCCGCTGGTCCTGACGACGGGTCGTGTGCGCGACCACTGGCATACGCTCACGCGCACCGGCAAGTCTCCGGCGCTCGCCTCGCGCACGCCCGAGCCGATCCTCGAGGTGAATCTCGGCGACGCGCGGCGCGCCGGCATCCAGGACGGGGATTTCGTCGAGGTCACGTCCCGCCGCGGTAAGGTCGTGGCCCAATGCCGCGTGAGCGCCGCCATCCGCGAGGGCACGTGCTTTCTGCCGTTCCACTGGGGCCGGCAAGCCGGGTTCTACAAGAGCGCCAACAACCTGACGCTGAGCGGTCGCGATCCGGTGTCGCACCAGCCGGAGCTGAAGGCCTGCGCCGTGCGCCTGCGGCGGGTCGCCGAGGCGATCACATGAACAAGATCGAAGCGCTCAAGGCCGAGCGCGACGGCCTCGACGTCACCGAAGACCTCGTACGCTTCGCCCGCGAGGGGTGGCGGACCATCGCCGACGACGACAAGGAGCGGCTGAAGTGGGTCGGCGTGTTCCACCGGAAGCCGACGCCGGGCCACTTCATGATGCGCATCCGGATGGCCAACGGCATCGTCACCGCGGCGCAGGCGCGCCTGCTCGGCGAGATCACGAAGGCGACGGGCCGGAACATCGCCGACGTGACCACGCGACAGCAGATTCAGCTCCGCTGGGTGACGATCGAGGGCGTGCCGGACGTCATCGCGCGCCTCGGGGCGGCGGGGCTGTCTAGCCTACAAACCGGCATGGACAATATTCGTGGCATCGTCGGGTGCCCTGCGACCGGCCTCACCCCGCACGAGCTGTTCGACACCGCGCCCATCGCGGCCGCGTTCCAGCGGATCTTTCTCGGCAACAAGGCGTTCACGAACCTGCCGCGGAAATTCAACGTCACGATCACCGGCTGTCTCGAGCACTGCACCGCCGGCGAGACCCAGGACATCTCGATGACGCCGGCGATCGCCACGCGCGATGGGGCGGAGGTCGCCGGGCTCAACGTCGCCGTCGGCGGCAAGCAGGGATCGGGCGGACCGCGGTTCGCGACCGATCTCGACGCCTTCGTCGCTCCCGGAGAAGCGGCGGACGTGTGCGCCGCGATCGCCCTCATCTTTCGCGATCACGGCCCGCGCGAGGCGCGAAGCAAGGCCCGCCTCGCCTTCCTCGTGGACGAGTGGGGAGGCCAGCGGTTCCGCAAGGAGCTCGAAGCGCGCCTCGGGCGTGCATTGCCGCCGGCCGGGCGCGACGCCCGCGACGCCCGGGTCACCGATCACATCGGGATCTTCCGCCAGCGCGAGCCGGGCCTCAACTACGTCGGGCTCAAGACGCCCGTGGGCCGTGTCACCGGCGACCAGCTCGTCGAGCTCGCGCGGCTCGCCGAGCGATACGGCCGCGGCGAGCTGCGCTTCACGCCGTCGCAGAACGTGCTGCTCTCGCACGTCCCCGACGCGCTCCTGGGTGAGCTGACGCAGGAGCCGCTGCTGCGGGAGCTGCCGTATAACCCGTCGGAGATCCAGCGCGGTCTCGTCTCCTGCACCGGCACCGATTTCTGCAATCTCGCTCTGATCGACACGAAGACCCGAGCGCTGGCGCTGGCGCGCGAGTTCGAGCGGCGGCTCGAGACGTCGCGCCCGCTGACCGTGCGGTGGTCGGGCTGCCCCGCCTCCTGCGGCAACCACCACACGGCGGACGTCGGCCTGCAGGGATGCAAGGTGAAGGTCAACGGCCAGATCGTCGACGGCGTCCACGTCTTCGTCGGCGGCCGGGGCGGGCGGGAGCCGCGGGCCGCCGAGAAGATCCTGGAAGACGTGCCGTGCGACGAGCTGCCAGAGGTGCTGGACCGCCTGATCCGGTTCTTCCCGCGCGGTGAGCGGCGGAAGGAGGACGCGTGAATCGGGGATTCGTCTCGTTCGTCGGCGCCGGCCCCGGCGATCCCGAGCTGATCACGCTCAAGGGGTTGCGCCGGCTCCGTGAGGCGGAGGTCGTCCTGCACGACCGGCTGATCCCCCTGCCGCTCCTCGACGAGGTCAGCCAGGGCGCCACCATCATCGACGTCGGTAAGGCGCCCGGCCGTCCGTGTGTGGGCCAGGGGCACATCAACTGGCTGCTGGTGGACTGGGCGCGACGGCGCAAGCGCATCGTGCGGTTGAAGGGCGGCGATCCGGCCGTCTTCGGACGCCTCGGCGAGGAGATCGAGGCGGTGCGGTCGGCGGGGATCGCGTTCGAGGTCGTTCCGGGCGTCACCGCGGCGACGGCGGCGGCCGCGCGGCTCGGCATCTCGCTCACCGAGCGCGGGAGCGCCTCGATGATCGTCTTCGCGACCGGCACCGACCGGACGGGCCACCTGCCGGCCACGCTCAACTGGGATATGCTCGCGCGCGCCGAGGGCACGCTCGTCTTCTATATGCCGGTCGGCGGGCTCGACTCGATCACCGCATCGCTCACGTCGCTGGGCCGTGATCCCCGCGAGCCGGCGATCCTGGTCGAGCACGCCGGCGTCGCCGGCGAGCGGGTGATCGCCGGTCGGCTCGGCGAGATCGCCGACGAGGCGCGCGCCGCCGGCGTCGGGCCGCCCGCGGTGCTGATCACGGGCCCGACCGTCGCGCTCGCCTCCGTGCCCCTGAGCGTCCGGCGGGTGCTCGCCGGCATGGGGACCTGAGCCGTGCCCGACTACTGTGCGGGGGATCGAGGACAGGTTGCCGGCGCGGTCGATGGCGGGGCGGCGAGGGCCCGCGCGTGACGGATTAGCGGCCCCTTACTTGAGCGGGATCGTATGGAAGTCTCCCGAGCGGCTCCCGCCACCCGGCAACACGGCTGGCAGCACCGTTGGGCGAAGGGCGGGGTCGAGGGTGTGAAACCTCAGCGTATCCGTGCTGTAGAGACGCTTGTCGGCCAGGACGCGAAAGGCGAGCGAGGGGTCAAAGTCGATCTGGAAGGTGGTCGGCAGAGTTCCTTCTTCCCGCGGCACGTAGATCGACGTCGTCGACGCGTGGAACCAGGCGGCGTCGCGGCCGACGCTCACGATGTTCGCCGTCTCCCGCGTGCTCACCCGGTGCATGGTCGCGGCGCCGGCCGCGGGGTCCCAGAACACGATGCGCGCGAAGACGTCCGACGGATTGACCTGTGGCTCCTCGATCTCGAACACCAGCCGCTCCGGCTCGCCGCCGGTGCGGGTCCTCGCCTCGAAGTGGAAGATGGCGAGCTGCCGCCGCGGGGCGTCGGTGGTCACGTCGTAGCCGAACGTCGTCGCCCCGTCGACGCCGACGCAGAAGCGGTCCTGCCGAACCACCGCGAAGAAAAAGGGAGGCGCATCCTTGGCCGCGATCTCCGGGCGAAATCTCACCGCTCCGAGGAACGTGGTGCCTTCGTTGGCATGGATCGCGTCGAACCGCACGAAACTGTCGGCCGGGGCGCAGGAGGCGCCGCGCTGATTGTTGCCGCTGTCGTAGGCGTAGCCCGTCACCACGGTGGCCGGCTCCGTGCTCGTGTCGACCCGGGTCACTAAGTGGAACTCCGTAGCGGAGAAGGTCAGGTTCGTGTCATTCCAGCCCGTCGCCCGGGTCGTGTGCGCGAAGCTCACCACCGGTGGCGCCGTCGAGTGAAGCACCCGGCCGTTCGTCACGTCCACGACGTACCCGATGGCGTTGAACGACTGCGGGAACGCGTACGGCACCCCGAAGTTGTTGCCGGGCTGGAGCACAGGCGCCTCGCACGGGAACCCGCAGCCGGGCGCCGGCGACACGTATTTCTTGGTCGCGAACGTCGCGAACGAGTTGGGATCCGCCGGCGCCGTCAGCCTCACCTGGACGAGCGCCAGGATCGTGCCGTCCCGCCGCAGCGCCACCTGGGGGATCTGCCAGGTGTAGGGCCGGGTGGCGTTCGCCGTGAACTTGTCGAAGTCCAGGCTGAGGTTCCACGATGCCGCCAGGACCTTGGAGTCGGTGAAGGTCTCGACGGCCAGGTGGCTGAAACTGTTCTCGGTCCGCTGGGCGTTCACAAACGACTCCTCGTGGCGGAAGGTCACGAGCTTCTGCTCGAACTGGATGCCGTGGGTCAACTCCACCGTGGTCCCCAGCGCGAGGCCAAACGGTACGGAGACGCGCGCCCGCTCGACGAGCCGCACCACGCCGTTCTGCAGCGGCACCTCCGTCGCGCCCTCGGGCCGCAGGATCTCGAACGACGCGATCTGGTTCGGCTCGCCGAAGAGCCGCCCGAACGCCGTGCGACCCACCAGCGTGTTGTCGGCGTCGCCCCAGCGCAGGGTCACGACGTCCTCAATGGAGATCGGCAGCGGGAACACGCCGGCCGGCGAGCGCAGCATCCAGAACCCGCTATCGAAGTCGGGGAACACGTGCTCGACCCGCTGCCCGCCGAGCACCTTGCCGATCACGGCGCCGGGGTTGTCGACGGCCGGATCCAGGTTCGGGCGTTCCTCACCGACCTTGCCCTTGTAGACGGCCACGAAGCGCTCAGCTTGGGCCGGGGCCTGGAACGGCGCCGACCGCACGGGCGCATCCGGGACCGCCGTGACCGTAAGGTCAGACCCGATAGCGATCGCCGGCTGGCGGACGAACCGCGTCACCCCTGCAGGGTCGGTCACAGCGACGTCGGCGTAGAGGCTCAGCGTTCCGCCGTCGAGCGTCTCGGGCGAGGCGTTCTTGCCCTCGATCCGCACGAGGGTGGGATCGACCGCATCGGGCACCACGTCGACGTCCAGCTTGCCGCGGAAGAAGTAGTCGAGCAACGCGGTGGAGTACGCGACGGCACGCGGCAGGAGTTTACGCGCGTAAGCCTCGTGGATCTTGTCGTCGAGGGACCAGCCGCCGAACCCGGGAGGCAGACCGGTTGCGGCCTGCAATGACTGGTGAAGAGCGCCTTCCATCACGAACGGTCGGACCGGCGCCCCCGCGGTTTCCTTAGCGAAATACTGCTGAAAGCTGCCGTCGGGCTGGGCGACGAACAGGTCGGGATCCGCCGAGCGAGGTCCGAGACTGCCGACGGCCGGGTGGGCAAACCTTTGAAAGACGGTGTCCTTGCTCAGATAGTTCCCGTTCGTGTACTCGGCGATGCCGACCAGAGCGGTGTCCGCGAGGCCAGCAGGATTGCCTGCCTTGAGATACGCGCCGGTGTCGATGAGTCGCGCGATCGGAACCGGCGCCCCCGCGGCCGGCGTGCCAGAGAAGCTGAATGCTGAGAGATCCGGCATGCCGCCCGGCGGCGTTCCATCAGCGAGCGCGTCGAAGAGTGATCGGCGGAGGCGGAGGGTGTACATGACCCAGTCCTCATAGGAATCGGGGTCGATCGGAATCCGCCCCTCGTCTGGTTGACCCAATCGGAACGTTCGCGTCGGATGAGCATCATTTCTGACGTGAGCCGGGACCGTCGCGTCCTGGATGAGATGCATCACGTGACCGAGGCCGAGAAACGTCTCTCGAAACGCCTGGTCGCGCTCCCCTGTTGTTTCTCCCATGAGCGCCTGGAGGTACTCGCGGCGGGCTCCCTGCCAGGGTCGATCCTCGCCGCCGCTCGCGAAGGGGAACCCGAGGAGCGTGACGGGGTATGTGGCCTGCGCCGGATTCTGCTGCCACAAGAGCGATGACTGGCCGGTCGCGATGGCGAGGCCCAAAAAAGTGGTGCGCAGGCCGGCCTCTTGCAACGGGAGAAGAGGGTTGTGGAAGTGATTGAAGACACGAAGATCAGGGACGTCCTCCTGGCGGGAGCCGCGTGGGACCCAGAACCGAGCGGGTTGACCGGCGAAGGACCGTGCTCGTCCCTCTGGAAAGCCAAGCTCGTCACGAAGAATGATGTCGAGCGTCTGCGACCGGTCGACAACCTTTTGACTCAGCGCTTCATGAACGTCGACTTCGTAACTCTCTGCTAGAGCCGGAAACTGTGGCAGCAGCCAGCAGGCCAGGCACGCGTATCGCAACCATTGCCGGATCATTACCTTCGCTCCTGCGCTGGGGGGCCAAGTGGTGAAAGACCGAAGGCGCTTCGGGCCTTGTTGATCGCATTAAGAGTTAGAGGAATCTTTGATACAGGAACGTGTGTTGGAAAGGACTCCATTTTCACTTGCTCTTCCCGTGTTCGGGCAGGGGGCAACTCTACCTTGCCACCTTCTTCGGTCCAGACCGCCAGGGCCATCTCCTTCGCTTTGCGCATTTGTTCCTCGCCCGGGAGCTGCCGCCACTCCGCCGTGTCCTGGCCGGCGTATCGCCACTGTGCGTACCCGGGCTTGTAGTACTCGAAGAACGGCCCGCCGATGTCGGCGAAGAACGGGAAGCTCTTTTTCGGGATCTCCCACCGCCCCTGGGCGTCGGTGACGGCCTCCACCGCGTCGAAAAATTCCGGTGCCTGATGCCCCACCACGAGCTGAGCCAGGCTGAATCGGTACCGGTTCCAGTACGCCAGCACGACGACGCCTTCGAGCGGCTGCTTGGTCTCGGCGTCCAGCACCTGACCACGCCAGGGCCCCTTGGCCGCCGACGCCAGGCTCGGCGCTCCCACCAGCACGGCGAGGCCCAGGAGGATGCCCGCTAGCCGGGCCAGCGCGCCGGACACCCTCAGAATCCCTGGATGCGCCACAAGCCGTCTCCGTCGATCACGAACCGGACCTCGAAGGACTTCATGACGCCGCCGTCGAGCCGAAGCATCCGGTAGATGGCCGCCCGATTTCGCACCTCCACCAGCGTGATAGCAGTCAGGATACTGTCGATGCCCGGCAGCTGAGCAGCAATCGTCTGGAACGCCGCTGCATATCCGTCCTGCGCCCGCAGGACGATCTGAGTCACGGCACGCGTGATATCGCCGGCCCGGAGCGCGTCCTTCATGGTCTGCCACTTGGCCCGGAGCAGCGTGTCGAGCGCCGCGCCATCGAGGACCTGCACGAGCGCTCGGGCCGTGGTACGCCCGCCCTGGGCGTCCACCACGGTCAGCGCCGGCAGATAGATGCCCAAGGCCGCGTACGTGAACTGCTGGCCGTCGAGGGTGGCGCCCGTGAAGTCCACCGTCCCGTTGCCGTCGAGATCCAGCTCGATGACACTACCCGACGCCGGCGTCGGAAAGAGCGCGAACGTCACGACCAGCGGAGTCTGCCCTACCTCCGGGAACGGACGCAGCGCGATGGCCGCGGGCGCGGGAGTGCCGTTGACCGACACGGTGATCGAATGGCTCGTTTGTTGGCCTGCTGTCGTCTCGGCGGTCGCTTTCACGGTCGTGACCGATGCATCGATGTCCGCGAGGACGAGGAATGTCGTGCCGACCACGGCTGCCGGCGCGCCGTTGACCGTGACTGTCACTTCCACTCCGCCGGCCTGGACGGTCCCGCGGATGACGATCGGGCCCGCCGGGACCGCGGCGCCGTCGCCCGGCTCGGTGATCGTCACAGTAAGTGCTGGCCCGACGGTAAAGGCGCGCGACGCTGGGCTGGCATCTTCATTGCCCGCCAGGTCGCGCGCTTTGACCGCGAAGACGTGCGGGCTCTCGGCGAGGCCCGAGAAGTTCGCGCTGGTGTCGGCAATGAAGGGCGACCAGGGGCCGCTGTCCAGGCGCCAGGAGAAGACGAGGCTCGGCCCGGCCGTCTGGTTGTCAGAGCCGCTGAAGCTGAACGTGGCGTTGCCGACGGGGATCTGACCGCTTGGCCCGGCGTCAATGAAAGTCTCCGGCGGAGTGTTGTCGGCGACCAGCACCCGGGTGGCCACCCCGGCATTCCCGGCGACGTCTTCGGCCTCTGCGGTCAAGGTGTAGATGCCGTCAGTGAACGCTGTCGTATTCCAGATTGCCGTGGCGGTGACCGAGGACGCCGACGGTGGCAGCGATGGAGTGAGCGTTGCCCCGAGTCGCTGCGTGCCGAGGCGCAGGGTGAAGGCGGCGACGCCGCTCCCCTGGTCCGTCGCTTGCGCTTCGATCGGAACAGCGCCACGGACGTGGCGGCCTGCGGGCGGCGCGATGATAGTGACCAGCGGGCCGATTTCGTCAGCGACGTTGGGCTCGCGGGCGCCGATGTCGAAGGCGGCCGTGCCCCCCGGCGTCCCGAGCCTCGGGCGAGCGGCAGGCATGAGGTAGTCGGACTCGAAGACGGGGTTCAGCAAAGGGTTGAACCCCAGCGTCCGCGGGTCAACCCCGGCGTCCAACAGCGGCGAGGCCGTGACCGGAGTGAAGTCGTCGTCATTGGTGTGGGCGTTGCCATCGGGGCCGGCGAGATTCGCGTAGACGCTGCTGGGGAGATCACACCCGGGGCTGGCGGTGACGCCCGACCCCTCCGAGCCCGTCGGCGTGCGGTTTCCCCCGTCGGTCGGATCGAGGATCGGGCCGTTCAGCTCGCCGAGGCGGTTGCCGCAGACGAGGTTGTTCAGGAGGCGGATGCCGGCGGGCTGGCGGTTCGTGGAGCCCTCGCGCTTGAAGCCGACGCGGCCGCCGGTGGAGCCGGTGGCGGTGCCGTTGCCGGTGATGGCGGTGTTGACGAGCCAGACGACGTGTTCGCGGGCGACGTCCAGGCCATTCCAGGCGTTCCCGTGGATGGTGTTGCCGACAAGGTAGTGGGGGCCGCCATGAGCGTCGATGAAAGTGATGCCGTTGCGGCCGTTGGCGTAGATGAGCGAGTTGGCGATGAGGGTGTCTGGGTTACCGCGGGCGATGGTGATACCGCCGTTGCACTCGGAGGAGCCGTTGCCGAAGATCCTCAGCCGGTCGAGGTGGATGGCGTCGTTCTGGTTGTTGCCGCCGAGCAGCGAGACGGCCTGGCCGCCGGCTCCGCTGATAGTGAGCCCACGTAGGGTGATGAACTTGGACTGCTGGAGTCTCACCGCGTGGCCGTTGGTGCACCGGGCGGTCGGCGGGCTCAGCAGGACGCTGCCGACGGGCGCGGAAAGGTCGATCTCGATGACGATGCGCTGGGTCTCCGAGGTGGCGCCGGAGTTCTTGCCGGTGATCTTGAGCTGCTCGATGTAGGTGCCGGGCTGGATGCGGACCGTATCACCGGCCTGGGCGGCGTTGATGGCGGCCTGGATCGTCGTGTAGCAGGGCGACTGGCCGCCGCATGTCGGATCGCTGACTGACACGTAGCGGATGGTTTGCGCGTCGACCGTACCCGGTAGGGCCAGGAGTCCCGCGCCGAACGCGAGCAAGAGAAGCCGACCGAGGCGCGCGCCGTGTGCGACCATCGCCGTTCGCTCCCGTTGGTCTCCCTTTGGTGGAGATGGGGCCCTCTGCCTGTCGGCGCGCATTCGAAGCGATTGGCGCGCGCGCTGCCAGGGATGACTGCAGCGGGAACGGGCAAGTTCGAGGCCAGATCGAGACCACTGCCGCGACGCTCGCGATACCGAGCGGTTACGTCAAACCCAGACGCGCGACCCGGCTCGAGGAATCGCAACGCGGACTGCGCACACTGCAGCGACGGGAGTGCACGTTCTCACCGGAAACGATGCGATAGAATTCTCCGCTTCGTTCGGAGCGGAGGCGAGTCTCTATGAGGTGACCACCGCGATGCCGCTTCGGACCGACTTCCCGCTGACGACGGATCCGTTCAAGTACCGTCTGATGGAACTCGTGGGCGTGTACGGCGACGCGCTGCGCGAGCGCTGCAACGAGCTCTTCGGCGACGGGATCCTCTCGGCGATCGACTGCGTCGTGAAGCTCGAGAAGAAGGGCGAGCGCGGTGTCCTGACCATCGACGCGAAGTTCCTGCATTACAAAGAGTACTGAGGCGGGCGTGCCCGGCGCGTGAGCAAACCACGGTGTCTGCTTATTCGACGGGCACCGGTCGCGGAACGTGCAACGCTAAGTTCGCGTCAACGTTGGACCCCCTCGGCGGCACGCGCCTTGCTCTCGCGGGGGACGCGCGACAGCGACGTCGCAGAGACGGGTAATGGCGCCCGAGTTGGGCGCCATTTTTGCCGGGCGACTGCGCTCGCGCGCGGCCCGAGGAGGGCACGACCGTGACGGAATCTGGAGCCATCAAACGCGCGCTGCCGTGGAGGATCGTCGCAGCCGTGATCGTCGCCTGCGTGCTGGCAGTCGGCGGTTGGGTGTTCGCTCAGGACAAGCCCGCAGCGCCGGCCGCGCCCGCGGCGCCGGCAGCCGCTCCCGCGCCACCGCCGTCGAAGCCGGATCCCGCCGGCACCGCCACGGGCGGCATCGCTGACGTCACGGCCAAGGACGCGGGCAAGCCGACACTCACCGAGATCGCCGACTTCGCGGGCCACAGCCGGGTGTCGATCAACCTCATGTGGACCCTGCTGACCGGCTTCCTCGTCATGTTCATGCAGGCGGGGTTCGCGCTCGCGGAGACCGGCTTCACGCGCGCGAAGAACGTCGCGCACACCATGATGATGAACTTCATGGTCTACGCGATCGGCATGACGGGCTACTGGATCATGGGCTTCGCGCTCCAGATGGGGGGGCTCGGGCCGATCTCGACCATGGGGGGCACCGGCGTCCTCGACAGCGAGTTCACGATCAGCCTGTTCGGCAAGGACTTTGGCCTGTTTGGAATGAAGGGGTTCTTCCTGGCGGGCTCCACGTACGACGTCGCCGTCTTCGCGCTCTTCCTGTTCCAGATGGTCTTCATGGACACGGCCGCCACGATCCCGACCGGCGCGATGGCCGAGCGCTGGAAGTTCTCGTCGTTCGTGGTCTATGGATTCTTCATCTCGATGATCACCTACCCGCTGTTCGCCAACTGGGTGTGGGGCGGCGGCTGGCTCTCCCAGCTCGGCAAGAATTTCGGGCTCGGTCACGGCCATGTCGACTTCGCCGGATCGTCGGTCGTGCACATGGTCGGGGGCGTCACCGCGCTGGCGGGTGCGATGGTGCTGGGAGCGCGCATCGGCAAGTACAACAAGGATGGCTCGGCGAACCCGATTCCCGGCCACAACCTGCCGATGGCGGCCCTCGGCTGCTTCATCCTGGCGTTCGGGTGGTTCGGCTTCAATCCGGGGAGCACGCTGGCCGGTGGCGATCTCCGCATCTCTGTGATCGCCGTCAACACCATGCTGGCGTCGGCGTCGGGCGCGATCTTCGCGATGTTCTATATGTGGGCGAAGTATGGCAAGCCCGACCCGAGCATGATGATCAACGGGATGCTGGCCGGCCTCGTCGCGATCACGGCCCCTTGCGCCTTCGTGTCGAGCTTTTGGGCGTTCGTCATCGGCGCGTTCGCCGGGATGCTCGTGTGCTGGTCGGTGTTCTTCGTCGAGCGGACGCTGAAGGTGGACGACCCGGTCGGGGCGATCTCGGTTCACGGGACGTGCGGCGCATGGGGTGTGCTGAGCCTCGGCCTCTTCTCCGACGGCACCTACGGCGACGGCTTCAACGGCGTCGAGGGCACGGTGCGCGGCCTCTTCTATGGCGGGGCCAGCCAATTCGTGGCCCAGGTCATCGGCACCCTCACGTGCTTCGGGTTCGTCTTCGTGGCCTCCTGGGTCTTCTTCAAAGTCTACGACCTCGCCTTCGGTATGCGCGTCAGCCCCGAGGTCGAGCTGGAAGGCCTCGATGTGCCCGAGATGGGCGGTCACGGCTACCCCGAGGTTCATGGGCCCGCGACACTCGTGCACTCTATGGGGGCGTCCGCGGTGAGGGCACCTGGCGTGGCGGCGTTGGCGCCCGAGCGCTCGCGTTAGAGACCTATGAAGAAGATCGAGGCGATCATCAAGCCGTTCAAGCTGGACGACGTGAAGGAGGCGCTCACGGGGGCCGGCATCATCGGCATGACCGTGAGCGAGGTCCGGGGCTTCGGCCGGCAGAAGGGCCACACCGAGATGTACCGCGGCGGTGAATATACCGTCGACTTCCTGCCCAAGATGAAGGTGGAGGTCGTCGTCGCCGACGGCCTGGTGGACGAGGTCGTCGCGCTGATCACGGTGGCCGCCAAGACCGGCAGCATCGGCGACGGCAAGGTGTTCGTCGAACCGCTCGAGGAAGCGGTACGGATCAGGACCGGCGAGCGCGGCGACAACGCACTCTAACCCCCGAGGAGGATCGGATGACGCGACAGCTCGGAGTGATTTTCACGGCGGTGATCCTCGGCGTGGCGTTGAATGCGCCCGCGTACGGCCAGGCCCCCAAGCCCGAGGAGACGAAACCGGCTGAAACCAAGCCCGAAGACAAGAAGGAGGAGAAGCCCAAGACGTTGTGGGAGGAGAACATCCTCTTTGCCTACATCGAGAACAGCTTGGTGTGGAACCTGGGCCGGTCGGGGCGGGGCCACACCAACAACGAGCTTAGGGTTTTCGACAACGAAGACGGCCACACGTTCAATGCGGCCGAGTTCAGCATCAAGAAGGATCCGTCCGAGCTACGGCCATATGGCTACGGGCTAGCCTTGACCGCGGGCCTGGACGCACAGAAGATCCATGCGCTCGGTATGTTCCGTGGCGACAACGACACGTATCCGTTCCGCAACACAGCGAAGTTCGATGTCAAGGACGCTTACGCCTCTTACACGATCCCGATCGGAAGTGGCCTCACCGTGAAGGCAGGGAAGTTCGTTACGCTCCTCGGGTACGAGGTCATCGACGGGCCTCTAAACCCGAATTTCTCACGATCGTTCATGTTCGGCTTCGCGATCCCGTTCACCCACGTGGGCGGTCTGCTATCGTACTCGCCTTTCGAGTGGCTTACGATCACCGCGGGCCCCGTCGTCGGCTGGGACGTTGCCCGGGACAACAACAGCCAGATGTCCGTCATGGGGCAGTTCGCCGTGACGCCGATCAAGGACCTTCCGCTGACGCTCAGCTGGATCACCGGTCCCGAGCAGGCTCATGAAAACGGTAAGCCGCGCACCGTGCTCGACTGGGTCGGCAACTACACCGGCATCAAGGGGCTCACGCTCGGCCTGAACGTCGACTACGGCTGGGAGTATAACGAAGCCTCGCTCGTTGCTTCGGGGACTCGCTCCGATAGCACCACCGCCTCGTGGTGGGGGTGGGCGGGCTACGCGATCTACGACTGGACCGATAAGCTACGCACCGCGCTTCGGCTCGAGTACTTCAGGGACGCCGAGAGCGTCCGTACCCTCGCGGCCCCGGTGGGTACGAAGCTCGATCTGTACGGGGTCACCGCCACGATTCAGTACAACATCTGGAAGGGGCTGTTTGCTCGGCTCGAGTACCGACACGACTCGGCGAACCAGAAGGTCTTCGCGATCCGTGCCCCCGGCTATGTGCCGACCGGGAAGTCCCAGGACACCATGACCCTGGCTGTTCATTACAGCTTCTTCTAATCCACGAGCAGTTCTCGCATGGTCGAGCGCGCGGACGGTCGCGGCGAGAGGGCGGTGGAGCTCGACGGTCTCGTGCGCGCGCTCGCCGAGGCCGTACCGGTGCTCGTCGAGCGTCTTTCGGCGGTTCGGCCGGCGCGCCTCTACCGTGACGCGCTCGAGCTGCTGGAGCGGCCGTTGCTGGGGCATGTGTTGTCGATGACCGGCGGTAACCAGCTTCGCGCCGCCCGGCTGCTCGGGCTCAACCGCAACACCCTCCGCAAGCGCTGCCGGGAGCTCCGCCTGGCGTTGCCGGGCAGATCGCGACGCGCCCGCAGCGGCCGAGCCGCCGCGCCCGTCCCCTAGATTCCTAGGCTCGCCTCGGTCGGCCGGTGCCGTAATATGGCTGACGGCACCATGATGTCCGACGTCGAGACGCTCGCGAGCCAGATCGTGGAGGGCTCGACCCGTGCCCTCGCGCGGGGGCTCACCTGGGTCGAGTCCGGGGGCAAGCGGGCCGAAGCGCTGAGCGCCCAGTTGTACCCCCACACGGGGCGCGCTCAGATCGTCGGCGTCACGGGGGCGCCTGGCAGCGGCAAGAGCACGCTGGTGCGCGCGCTCGCGCTGGTGGCACGAGCCCGCGGCCGCACCGTCGGGGTCGTCGCCGTGGATCCGTCCTCGCCGTTCTCGGGCGGCGCGATCCTCGGCGACCGGATCCGCATGAACGACCTGGCCCTCGATCCCGGTGTCTTCATCCGCTCGATGGCGACGCGCGGCGCGCTGGGCGGTCTGTGTCGCGCCGCGGCGGACGCCGTCGACCTCATGGATGCCGCCGGGCAAAGCCTCGTCCTCGTCGAGACCGTCGGCGTCGGGCAGGACGAGGTGGACGTGATGCGTCTGGCTCACACGGTCCTCGTCGTGTCGGTGCCCGGTCTCGGTGACGATGTCCAGGCGCTCAAGGCCGGCGTTCTCGAGATCGCGGACGTGCACGTCGTCAACAAGGCCGACCGCGACGGCGCCGACCGCATCCTCGCCGAGCTCCGCGCGATGCTCACGCTGATCCCCGCGCCGGAGGAGGCCTGGATGCCGCCCGTCCTGCCCGCGTCGGCGGCGCGCGACGAAGGCATCGAGCCCATCGCTGACGCGCTCGACGGCCATGTGGCCTACCTCAAGACGAGCGGCGAGCTCGAGCGGCGGCGCCGACGGATCGTCACCGCGCGCGTGCTGAAGATCGCGCAGGATCTGGTCGCCGAGACGATGCTCGGTGCAGAAGCCCTCAGTGCGGAGGGGGCGGCCGGGGCCACCTTGCTCGAGCGAGTGGCCCGACGCGAGCTGGCGCCTCACGCCTGCGCGCGGTTATTCTTGAAACAGATAGCCCGGAGAACAGAAGGAGGCATCGGATGAACATCGCGAACATCCTCGCGCGGAAGGGCTCGATGGCCGTGACGGTGCAACCCGAGCAGTCGATCCGGGAGGCGCTCGCGCTGCTGGAGCGCCACAACATCGGCGCGCTGGTCGCCGTTCAGGGCGATCGCCCGGTGGGCATCCTCTCCGAGCGCGACATCGTGCGTGAGGCCGCACGCAACGAGAGCTTCTTCGCGCGCACGGTCGGCGACCTCATGACGCGCGACGTCATCACGGGCCAGCCACCCGATGATCTCCTCACGGTGGCCTACACCATGACCGAGCGGAGGATCCGTCATCTGCCGGTCGTGGACCAGGGGCGGCTGGTCGGCATGGTCTCGATCGGTGACGTCCTGAAGGCGCAGCGCGACCAGTACCAGGGCGAGGTCGATACGCTGCAGACGCAGCTCCTGGCGGGCGAGGGCGGGCAGCCGCGTTGACGCCCACGACGGGAACGTCGGCGCGGCCGTTGCGCGTCGCGATCGTCGGCGCCGGGCCTACCGGGTTTTATGCCGCCGACCACCTGCTCCGCAACCCGGAGGTGGTTGTCGAGGTCGACATGTTCGACCGGCTGCCGACACCCTACGGGCTGGTGCGCCTGGGCGTCGCGCCCGATCATCAGAAGATCAAGTTCGTCACCAACGCCTTCGACAAGGTCGCCGCCAGCCTTCGCTTCCGCTTCTACGGTGGCGTCGAATTCGGCAAGGACGTGACGCTTGCGGACCTCCAAGCGCACTACCACCAGATCGTGTACTGCACCGGCGCGCAGACCGACCGGCGTATGGGGATTCCCGGCGAGGATCTGACCGGGAGCCATCCGGCGACGGAGTTCGTCGCCTGGTACAACGGCCATCCCGACTATCGAGACTGCGCGTTCGATCTCTCGCAAGAGAGCGTGGCGGTCGTCGGCGTCGGGAACGTGGCGGCCGACGTCGTGAGGATCCTGTGCCGGACGCCGGAGGAGCTGGCGATCACCGACGTCGCCGACTACGCGCTGGAGGCACTGCGCAAGAGCCGCGTGAGGGAAGTCTACCTGCTCGGCCGGCGCGGGCCCGCCCAGGCCGCGTTCACCAATCCCGAGGTCAGGGAGCTCGGCGAGCTGGCCGATGCGGACATCACGGCGATCCCCCAGGAAGTCGAGCTGGACCCGCTGAGCCGCGCCGCGGTCGAGCGCAGCCAGGACCGGGCCACGCTGAAGAAGGTCGAGATGCTCAGGGAATACGCGCGACGCGCGCCCACCGGCAAATCGCGCCGGCTCGTCCTGAGGTTTCTCGTCTCGCCGGTCGAGCTGATCAGCGACGGCGCCGGCCGCGTCGCCGCGATGCGTCTGGTGCGCAACGAGCTCTACGCCACGTCGACGGGCGCGCTGCAGCCGCGCGCGACCGACCGCTTCGAGGAGCTCCCGGTCGGTCTCGTGTTCCGCTCGGTCGGCTACCGCGGCGTGCCGTTGCCGGGCGTACCGTTCAACGAGAGCTGGGGCGTCATCCTGAACGACAAGGGGCGCGTGCTCGATCCCGACACCAAGCAGCCGATCGTCGGCGAGTACGCCGCCGGATGGATCAAGCGCGGCCCGACGGGCGTCATCGGCACGAACAAGCCGGATGCCGCCGAGACCGTCGAGTGCATGTTCGAGGATCTCGCCCGGGGCGCCGTGCTCGAGCCGACACGCCCGGAGGCGGCCGCCGCCGAAGCGCTCGTCCGCCAGCGCCAGCCGAACTACGTCTCCTACACCGACTGGCTCAAGCTCAACGAGATCGAGGTCGCGCGCGGGCGGGCCCAGGGGCGGCCCCGGGTGAAGCTCACGAGCGTCGAGGAGATGCTCGCCGCGCTCGGCCGCTGAGCGCTCAACGGGAGATGGTCAGGCGCTCGCGACCGTAGTTATCCTCGTCCTGCCAGGGCAGGCCTTCGGCGAAACGCGTGGACCGAAACGGTGTGAGGTCGACGGTGCGCGACTTGCCGTCGACGATCCACTCGGCGAGACACCGGCCGATCGCCGGCGACGTCTTGAACGAGGTTCCAGAGTCGCCCAGCATGCAGTAGAGCCCTGCGACCGATGGGATCTGATCGATGATCGGGCGGCCGTCGGTGCTCATCATGATCATTCCGGCCCAGCCGCCGCGCATCGTCGCCTCGCCGAAGGCCGGCAGCCGGGCGGTCAGCGCCTTGCGGCACATCGTCACGAACTCCGGGTCGACGCCCTCGTCGAAGGTGTCGGGATCGGCATGCCCCACGCCGAGCTCGACGCCGATCAGCGTCGCGGCGCCGCCCTCGGGACGGAACCACGAGTGATGGATCGCGTCGATGACCACGCAGTGCCGGGTCCGGAAGCCGGCCGGCCAGCGGAAGATCGAGATCTGGATCCGATGGGGAGCCAGGCCGAAATCCAGCCCGAGGGGCGCCAGCAGGGGTGCGGCCCACGCGCCGGGAACGAGCACCACGACCGGCGCGTCCACGGGCCCCCGGGAGGTCTCGACGCCGACGACACGACCCCGCTCGGTCACAATCCGCGTGACCTCGCAGCCGGTCTCGATCGTCACCCCGAGGCGTCGAGCCGCCTCGGCGAACGCGAACGTGGTCGCGTTCGGGTCGGCGAATCCAGACTCGGGCTCCCAGGCGGCGGCGCCGACGTCGTCGACCCGGGACCCCGGAAGGAGGTCGCCCAGCCGGTCCCGGGTGACCACCTGCGTGGCGATGCCGAGGCGCTGCTGCCTTGCGACGTTTCGGGCGAGCGCCGCCTCGTAGCCCGGGGGGACGATCTGGACGAAGCCGATGGGCTCGAAGCCGCAGTCGCCGCCGACGACATTCCGGAAATCCCGGAAAACCTTGAGGCTTTCGAACGCGAGCCGGGACTCGGCCTCATTGGTGTAGTGCATGCGCACCAGCGAGCCGGACTTGCCCGTGGCACCCGCGCCGAGGTGGCGCCGCTCGAGCAGCAGGACGTTCTTCACCCCCCGGCCCGCCAGGTGAAACGCGGTGCTCGTGCCGTTGGCCCCACCGCCGATGACGATCACGTCCGCCCGCCGCATTCCCGCCATGGTTTCCGCCTCCTGCGAGGAATCTGATAGACTAACATAGTTCGGAACTATTGATATTTTTTGGGGATATTGGAGGACGCGTGGCGCAGCAGGAATCCGTGCAGATTCTGCAGCAGCGGTTAGTTTACGAGCAAAAGCTCGTCCAGCTCGTCGACCGCATCCACGCGGCCAAGGGCATCGACAGCATCTTCATCGAGCTCCAGGGGGAGATTCTCGGCCTCCTCGACGCCGACCGCATGACGATCTACGCCATTGACCAAGCCAAGGGGGAGCTCTACTCGAAGTTCCTCGCCCTCGACACCGTCAAGGAGATCCGGCTGCCGATCAGCGAAAAGAGCATCGCCGGTTACGTCGCCGCGTTGGGCAGGGTGGTGAACATCGCCGACGCCTACGACAAGGCCGAGCTGGCTCGGATCTCGCCCACCCTGAGCTTCGACGGCTCGTGGGACAAGAAGACGGGGTTCCGAACCCAGCAGATTCTGGGCATGCCGATCATGCACGAGGGGCGGCCAATCGGCGTCGTCCAGCTCCTGAACAAGAAGCGGGGCGCCCGGTTCACGAAGGAGGACGAGACCGGCGCGTCCCGGATCGCCAAGACGCTCGGTATCGCGTTCAACAACCAGGCGCAGCTGAGCCAGAGTCAGGAGTTGATCCAGAGTCAGGAGTTGATCCAGAGTCAGGGCCGACCCAAGACGAAGTTCGACTATCTCCTGGCGCAGCATCGGATCTCGCCGCAGGAGCTGAGCTCGGCGGTCGCCGAGGCGCGCCGTCGCCAGACCGACGTCGAGTCGATCCTGATCGACCAGTACAAGGTCCCGAAGGGCGAGCTGGGCGTCTCGCTGAGTCAATTCTACGAGTGCCCGTTCGTCGAATACGACGAGCGGATCCTGCCGCCGCCGGATCTCGTGAAGGGCCTGCGACTCGAGTATCTGCGGCGCAACTTCTGGCTGCCACTCCGGCGTGAGGACGGCGCGGTCGTGGTGCTGATCGACAACCCTCAAGATTTGCAGCGGGTGGACAGCGTCAGCCAGGCGTTGAAGAACCGGAGGGTCAAGTGGGCGGTCGGGCTGCGGAAAGACATCCTGCTCTTCCTCAGCCAGGTGAGCGGCGAGGGCGCCGGCCGGGATTCGATCGGCACCATCCTCGGTGACCTGCGGGCCGAGGACGTTGCCGACACGCTCGAGCTGGGCGCAGGCGAGCTCGACGAGAACGACAGCGCGGTCATCCGGCTGGCGAACCAGATCATCGTGGACGCCTACAAGGCGCGCGCGTCCGACATCCACATCGAGCCCTACGGCGCCCAGAAGGACACGGTGATCCGGTATCGCATCGACGGCGGCTGTGCCGAGTATCAGAAGATCCCCGGCGCCTACCGGCGGGCTATCGTCGCGCGGATCAAGATCATGGCTCAGCTCGACATCGCCGAGCGCCGCAAGCCGCAGGATGGCAAGTTCAAGTTCAAGGTGTCCGACCGCGAGATCGAGCTGCGCGTCGCCACGATCCCGACCGCCAACCAGAACGAAGACGTGGTCATGCGCCTGCTCTCGTCGAGCGAGCTGATCACCCTCGACAAGATCGACATGGCC
>JAHFDK010000354.1 GCA_023249095.1 Candidatus Rokuibacteriota bacterium
GGCCGGCCGGCAGGTCTACTCGATCAAGCTGTGGGTCGACGAGGTCAACGGCCGCGGCGGCCTCCTCGGCCACAAGATCGTCCTGCGCCTGCTCGACGACAAGTCCGACACCCAGACGGCCATCAAACTCTACGAGAAGCTCATCACGGAGGATAAGGTTGACCTGGTGCTCGGTCCGTATTCGAGCGGGATCAGCGAGGCCGTCGCCAACGTGACCGAGCGCTACAAGATGCCGTTCGTGGCCTACGGCGCAGCGTCGACCCCGATCTGGGAGAAGGGACGGCGGTACATCTTCAACATTGTGGCCGTCGCCGAGGACTACCAGAAAGGCGCCGTCCATCTCGCCAAGCAGATAGGGGTCAAGAAGCTGGCCATCATCGGCCAGGACAGCCTCTTTCCCCGGCAGGCCGGCAAGGGGGCGAAGGACTGGGCGACGAAGCTCGGCATCGAGGTCGTTCTCGCGGAGAACTATCCGGCGAAGCAGACCGACTTCACCGCGCTGCTACAGAAGATCCAGGCTGCGGGCGCGGAGGCGGTCATCTCCAATAGCTACTTCGCCGACTCCGCCGCCCAGCTCCGGCAGATGCGCGAGCTGAACGTGAACTTCAAGCTCTACTCGAGCACGGTCGGGCCCGGCTTGCCGAACTTCCCCGAGCAGCTCGGCCCCACGGCCGAGTACGTCTTGGGCTTCAGCCAGTGGGAGCCGCTGCCCAACGTACTCAAGCATCCGGGTATGAAGGAGTACATCGAGGCGTACGAGAAGCGCTTCGGCGAGAAGCCGAACTATCACGCGGGGGGCGCGTACGGAGCGCTCCAGGTGACCGAAGCGGCGCTCAAGAAAGCAGGCAGCTTCGACAGCGAGAAGCTCCGCGAGGCCCTGGCCACGATCGACGTGCAGACGGCCTTCGGCCAATACAAGGTCGACGCCAAGGGCATGAACTCCCACGAGGGCCTGACCTTCCAGATCCTCCGCGGGCAGCGCCGAGTCGTCTGGCCCGAGAAGTGGGCCGAGACGAAGGCGGAGCTGCCGATGCCGGAGTGGAGCAAGCGGTAAGCCCGCCGTCGACGGTCGGATCGGAGAGTCGCGGGAGCACTCTCGGCCCTTCGCCGCTCGGGGCCAGGACCGGCCACCGATAGGGTCGGCAGCGAGCCGCTGACCATGGAGCGGAGCGAGGTTCGGGGCCTCTACCTGTTGGCCGCGTTCCTGGCGTGCGCCTATGCGATGCCCTTCGTGGTGGGCGCCTGGACCGGCACCGTGCGCCTCGACGAGCGCTGGCTCGGGAACCTGGCCACCGTCGTCATTGGCGGGATTATGCAGGGCGGCGTCTACGCCATGTTCGCCGTGGGCCTCACCCTGATCTTCGGCGTGATGCGCATCATCAACGCCGCCCACGGCGAGATGGTGATGATGGGCGCGTACCTCACGTGGGTTTGCTTCTTCTACCTTGGCGTCGATCCGTTAGTGGCGTTGGTCCTCACCCTGCCCGTCGCCTTCCTGTTCGGCGTGGCTGTGCAGAAGCTGCTGCTGAACGCCGTCGTCGGAGCGCCCGAGCTGACAGGACTTCTGATCACCTTTGGCCTCGGCCTCACAATGATCTACGCCGTGGAGCTGATCTTCACCACCGACTTCCGGACGATCCCGTACGCCCCCGGCACTGTCCGACTCACGAACACCATCGCGGTCGGCCAGAACAGGGTGATCAGCTTCGTGATGGCGGTAGTGATCTCGACCGGGGTCTACCTGTTCCTCAAGCTGAACCGCCTGGGCAAGGCGATCCGCGCCACTGCGCTCAACGCCGAGGTGGCTATGGTGTGCGGGATCGACGTGCGGCGGGTCTACCTCGTCACGACCGGCCTCGCCGCGGCGTTGGCCGTGGCGGGCGGCGCGCTCGTGTCCATCCAGTTCGGATTCAACCCCGAGACGGGCGTCCTCTACACGCTGCAGGCGTTCGCCATCATCATCCTCGGCGGGCGCGGCCATTACCTTGGCGCGCTGATTGGCGGACTCATGCTGGCGGTCCTCGAGAACCTGGTCTCGCTCATGGTCCCCAACGGCACGGCGATGGTCGAGCTGGCCGCCTACGGGCTAATGATCTTCGTGCTGCTGATACGGCCCGGCGGGCTCATGGGCGTGAAGGAAGGCTGAGCCGGCGCGTTGACGCGGGGCGAGCACCTCCGGAACCTGGTCCTCCTGGGCGCGTGCGCGGTCGCGCTCACGATCCTTCCTCACGCCCTGACCGTCTACCGGCGCTCGTTCGTGCTCTTCACGATGATGTACGTCGTCCTCGCCCTGAGCTGGAACATCATCAGCGGCTTCACCGGCTACACGTCGTTCGGCCACGTCGCGTTTTACGGGATCGGCGCCTACGCCTGCGCCATCCTGGTGGCTGACTACCGCTGGCACTGGATCCCCACGCTCGGCGTCGGCGCCGTTCTGGCTGCGCTCATCGCGGTGGTGATCGGCTATCCGGTGTTGCGCCTGAAAGGCCCCTACTTCGCCATTGCCATGCTGGGGGCCGCAGAGGGAACGCGTGTCGTCGCCACCGTGTGGGACAGCCTGACCCATGGCGGGCTGGGCATCAGCTTGCCCAGCGCCGAGACCTCTCTCGAAACCTACTACGCGATGGTCACCCTGATGCTCGTGACGATCGTGGTCGCCTACGGGGTCGGGCACTCCAGGTTCGGGATTCGCCTCAACGCCATCCGCGAGGACGAGGTGGCGGCCGAGGCGCTCGGGATCAACGCCACGCTGTACAAGCTGGCGGCTTTCACACTCTCGGCGGTGTTCCCGGCGGTGGCCGGGGGCATCCAGGCCTACAAGGTCCTCTACATCGATCCGCCGGCGGTGTTCTTCGTCCAGATCACGATCGCGATGGCGCTCATGTCGATGCTCGGCGGCAAGGGCACGGTCATCGGCCCGATCGTCGGGGCGGTGATCCTCTACACGGCCCAGGAGCTGACCTGGGTCAACTTCCCGACCGCCCACCTGATCGCGTACGGCCTCTTCATCGTTCTGGTCGCTCGTTTCATGCCGCGTGGTCTCGTGGGGCTTGCCATCGACCGGGGCTGGGTCCGCAAGGGGATGATTCACTGACGGGCGCGCACCCGGGCGAGACGGTTCTAGAGGCCCGCGACCTCCGGAAAGCCTTCGGAGGCGTCCGGGCCGTGGACGGCTGCAGCTTCGTCGTCCCGCGGGGGAAGATTTCCGGGCTCATCGGCCCCAACGGGTCGGGCAAGACAACGACGTTCAACCTGCTCACCGGGCTCCTGGAGCCCGACGGCGGGCAGGTGATCTACAACGGGGAGAACCTTGCCGGCCTCAAGCCCTACCAGATCTTCCGTAAGGGCGTCACGCGGACGTTCCAGGTCACGCGCATCTTCCGGGAGATGACGGTCCTCGAGAACATGCTCTCGGTCACCGGGCTCGGCGTGCCCGAGCGGGTCGCGCGCCAGCGGGCCGAGGAACTGATCGCGTTCGTCAACCTCGGGCACCTGCGCTCGGAGTACGGCGGCCGCCTCTCCTATGGGCAGCAGAAGCTCCTGGAGTTCGTGCGGGCGCTCATGACCGACCCCGATCTGATCCTGCTCGACGAGCCGGCTGCCGGCGTCAACCGGACGCTGCTCCAGCACCTGCTCGACCACATGCATCGGCTGCAGGAGCAGGGCAAGACGATCGTGATCGTCGAGCACGACATGAACGTGATCATGAACCACTGCGAGCGGATCTTCGTCATGGACTACGGCGTGAAGATCGCCGAGGGGCCGCCCGCCGAGATCCAGCGTGACGAGCGGGTCGTCGAGGCGTACTTCGGGCGGCGGCGCTAGGATGGCGCTCCTCGAGCTGCGCGAGGTCGCGGCCGCCTACGGGCCCATCCAGATCCTCCACGGCGTGTCGTTACACGTGGACCCGGGCGAGGTGGTTGCAGTGATCGGGCCCAACGGCGCCGGCAAGTCGACCACGTTCAAGGTCATCATGGGGTTCATCACCCACCTCGGCGGCGAGATCGTGTTCGCCGGACGTACCCTGGTCGGCCAGCGCCCGGACCGCATTCTCGGTCTCGGGCTCGGATACGTTCCCCAGGGACGGGTCGTCTTCAGCCAGATGACGGTGCGCGAGAACCTCGAGATGGGCGCCTACCTCGAACGGGACAAGGGAAAGATCAGGTCCGCCATGGAGTACGTCTTCTCGCTGTTCCCGCGCCTCGGCGAGCGTAGCCGCCAGCTCGCCGGATCGATGAGCGGTGGCGAGCAGCAGATGCTCGCCATGGGGCGCGCTCTCATGATGCGGCCGAAGATGCTGATGCTCGACGAGCCGTCGCTTGGGCTGAGCCCCCGCCTCGTCGACGAGATGTTCGACAAGATCGTCGAGATGGCGCGGAGCGGGCTCACGACGATGTTGGTGGAGCAGAACGCGGCTCGAGCCCTCGAGATCTCCGATCGGGGCTACGTCCTCGAGCTCGGGCGCAACCGATTCGAGGGCACGGGCCGGGATCTGCTGGCGAATCCCGAGGTCAGAAGGCTGTATCTCGGGGGCGAGGTGCGGCTTCCGCGCGGGTAGTGCTCCTTGGCGAGGCGGCGCTGGGGCCGTCTTCTGGCGTAACCAGCCTTCGAGATTCTGGCGGGATCCACGGCCTCGCCGGATCGTCGGGGTGGAAGATAGGCGTCCATAGCAACCCCAGCCTCGACACGTCGGCTGCCAGCACGTCGTCCCCGTCAGGTTTGACACCGCGCTCGATCCAGGCAACGAGGTCGTCAAACGCCTGCTCGCGCTCCTCGCCGTCGAAGCTGCAGTGGCCGGGCCAGCGGATCGCGCGCTGCACGAGCAGGTGCGACGTCCCGGCCGCCAGCGTCCGCCGACGATAGGCCTGCTCCAGGCTGAACGGAGCTTCTGCGTCGCCGGTCGCGTGTATCGTTAGGACGGGCACGGTGATGCGACCGGTGGGCTCCGCGAATACCGGGTTGATCTCCCGCGACCGCATGCCCGGGGCTGGCGCGAACCGCCGGATCTTCCGGTTCAACTCGTCCTCGTCCACGCCGAGCCCGGGATCGATGTGGTACCGGACGTGGAGCGTGCTGCCGGCTCGGCCCAACGTAAGATTGCTGGACCTTCACGCCAGGCACTGGCGTAAACATCAATGTAAAGGGGTTCATATCCTCGGAGAGCTTCCTGCTGAATGGCACGAGGAACAAATACTCGTTCACACTTCTGGAGAGCGGCCTCAGCCGCGTGCTGGGTACGAGCGCCCAGCTCCAGTTCTTCGACGCCAGCTTGAATGACTGGGTGAATGTCGGCAGTCCGGTGGACTTGGACAACTTGGACCTCGTGGGCAATCCGGGAACCGACGCCTTGGCCGTCTCGTCCACTCTCGACGACTACTCCTACTTCGCTAACGGCGGCAGCTTCGGCAACCCGGCCGTCACCGGCGCGCTGCATTATGCGCCGGGCGGCAAGACAGCGAACGAGGTCACCGATATTCTAAATGGGAATGGCGATGGGAGCACGTTCGTGGACAACTTCGTCGGGAACGACAACGACCTCGCCGCTGGAAACGTGCATCAGGCCAATTATGGGACGGTCACCGTCGGGAACGTATCGGTAGCGGGGGATTACCGGGTTGTCATCTCCGGAACGATCAAGGGCAACGCGGGCTCGGCGAGCATCCCGTTCAGCGTGTCAGCGCCCATCCCGGTCCTCCCGTGCAATTGCCAGTAGCCTCC
>JAHFDK010000089.1 GCA_023249095.1 Candidatus Rokuibacteriota bacterium
ACGCGATCCACAGCGAGATCTACGCCACGCTACGCATGCCGTCGGAGGTCATCAAGCCGGTGAAGACGTGGGCGCTCGTGTAGTCACCATAGTCACTCAATGCCGACGCATCCTCCTGAAGTATCAGCACTCCGCTTCAGGAACCGCGGAAGTTGGGCTAAGGGCAGCGGTGCGCGCGAGACAGGAGAAGACGAAGGCGACGTTCATCTGCCAGACGAACGGCCGGCTGCTCTCGAAGCCGGAGGCCGGCCTGGTCTCGAAGCGCCTGCTCAATTCGATCGCGCGGTGCCACGTCTGCGATGCCGCGCTCGTGTATTGGAACAAGGGCGGCAAGCGCGTGGCGAAGTTTTATTGCAGCGCACGACAGTACAAGGGCGCCGCTGGCTGCTCGAACAACGTGGGCATCCCGGCCGAAGCGCTCGACGAGGCCGTGAAGCTGTACCATCTGCTCAACGAAGACTTCGACACAGTCGTGGACCTCTGCATGGAGCAGGCGGCGGTGTGGCGTGCGCAGCGCGCCGCCAGCGTCAGCGACCGCAAGGCAACGGAGCGCGAGGTAGTTCGGCTCGAAGGCGTCATCGCCAACCTGACCGACGCAATCGAGAATGGTCAGCCGGTCGGCACCCGGTTGAAGGAGCGCCAGCAACAGCTAGACGCGTTGCGCTGGAAGATGGAAGAGCTGGAGCCGGTGCCCGACCGGAAGGAGTTCGAGGACATGGCCGCGTCGCTCGGTCCCCTGGTCGGCCTGGGCATGGAAGACCCTGCCACGGTCAGACAGGTGCTCAGGAAGATCGGCGTGAGCCGCCTAGTCGTCAGCCCGGACGGTGACGGCTGGATGTTCAAGGGTCAGGGCGACTGCACCGGGCTCCTGCCCGGACACAAGCGGGTACAAGCCGCTCCCCCCGATTGCCCCCCACCGACGCGCCGGATGTCTCCAGGAACGTGGCGCCGGCAAAAGCCGGCGCTCGAACACCCTCGATTTACCGACCTGTGGCGCTCCTCGATTTCTCAGCCGTCTCCTAGACGAGTCTTCAGCGGGAGGAGGATCGCGCCAGGAAGTCGAGCGAGAGCTCGTTGAACGCGTCGGGGCGCTCCAGGAAATAGCAGTGGCCGGCGTCGGGGACCACGCGGAGCTCGGCGCCGGGAATCCGCGCCGCGATTTCGCGGGAGAAGCGCGAGGGCACGAGGATGTCGTCCTCGGCGACGCTGACGAGCGTCGGGCACCGGATGGCCGGGAGCCGATCCCGCGTGTCGTGGGCGACGACCGCCTCGCCCTGGCGGAGGAACCCGGTGAGCGACTGCGGAAACGGGTTCGCGAGGGCGTTCTGCAGGAGCGTCTCCACCAGGTCCGGCCGCTCGGCGTAAGTCGCCGGCGCGAAGAGCCACAGGCCCAGCGTCCGGAGCGTCGCCTCGCGGCCGAGCCCGATCCGCATCTCGCGCCACGCCGCGTTCAGTGCCAGCATGTACGCATCCGGGCGCGCCAGCGTGCAGCCCAGGTGTAGGGAGCGCATGCGCTCCGGGCGCTCGAGCGCCAGCTCCTGGGCGATCATTCCACCCATCGACACGCCCATCACGTGCGCTCGATCGATGCCGAGCGCGTCCATGAGCCCGAGCGCATCCCCGGCCATCATCCGGGTCGTGTAGGGGTGATCGGGAGCGTCGGTCCGGCCCACGCCGCGGTTGTCGAACGCGATCACCCGATACTTGGCGGACAAGGCACCCATCTGGAACGCCCAGGCCGTGTGATCACCGCCGAAGCCCATGATCAACAACAGCGGCTCGCCCGCCCCGGCCTCCACGTAATACATCCCGATGTCCCCAACCCGAACCGTGGGCACCGGGCCGTCTTTCAGGTGCGCGTGTCGGCGCGGCCAGGAGAGTCAGGAGAGGGGCCGGGTGTGTGGCGGGCCCCTGTGAGACCCGTGTGGTCAGGGTTAACGGAGTCGCAGAGCAACGACCTCGACCTCACGCACTGGTTGGCTAGCGTGGGCTCACAGGGGTCCGCCACACACCCGGCCCCTCTCCGGCGCTCAGCGGATGGCGACGCCGGTGCGAACTTGGCAAGCGACCCAGTGCCCCGGCGAAATTTCCTTGAGCGTCTGCTCGTTCGCCGAGCACGACGGCACCCGGAGCGCGCAGCGCGTGTGGAAGCGGCAGCCGGAGGGCGGGTTGATCGGGCTCGGTACGTCGCCCTCGAGCAGAATCCGCTTGCGCTTCATCGTCGGGTCGGGAATCGGCACGGCGGACAGGAGCGCCTCGGTATACGGGTGCCGCGGATTGGTGTAGAGCTCTTTCGCCGGCGCGATCTCGACGATCTTGCCGAGGTACATCACCGCCACGCGTGTGGAGATGTGCTCGACGACCGAGAGATCGTGGGCGATGAACAGGTAGGTGAGCCCGAACTTCGCCTGCAGATCCTCGAGCAGGTTCACGATCTGCGCCTGGATCGAGACGTCGAGCGCGGAGACCGGCTCGTCGGCGACGATGAGCTTCGGGCTCACCGCCAGCGCCCGCGCGATCCCGATGCGCTGCCGCTGGCCGCCGGAGAACTCGTGCGGATAACGCCTGAGGTGATCGGGCAGGAGGCCGACGGTCTCGAGCAGCTGCGCGACGCGCTCCTCGCGCTGCTTCCGCGTCGGCGCGAGCTTGTGGATCACGAGCGCCTCGCCGATGATCGAGCCGACCGTCATTCGCGGGTTGAGCGACGCGTACGGGTCCTGGAAGATGATCTGCATCTCCTTCCGGAGCGCGCGCAGCGACCGCTTGTCGAGCGTCGTCACGTTCTTTCCCTGGAAGGTGACCTCGCCCGACGTCGGCTCGATCAGCCGGAGAATCGACCGGCCGGTCGTCGACTTCCCGCAGCCCGACTCGCCGACGAGCCCGAGCGTCTCGCCGGGCATGATGTCGAAGGACACGTCGTCGACGGCGTGCACCCGGGCGACCTCCCGCGAGAGCAGCCCGCCGCGGATCGGGAAGTACTTCTTGAGGTTTTTGACCTTGAGCAGCGCGTCTGGCATGGCGGGCCCTCAGTAGAGGAAGCAGGCCACCTTGTGGCCCGGCCGGACTTCTTTGAGCGGTGGCGTGTTTTCGAAGTGCATCGGCTTCGCGAGCGCGCAGCGCGGCGCGAAGCGGCAGCCCGGCTTGATGTCGCCGCGCAGCGTCGGCACGGTGCCGGGGATCGCCTCGAGCTTCTGCTTCTTGGTGGCGGCCAGATCGATCCGGGGGATGGAGCGGAGGAGCCCTTGCGTGTACGGGTGCATCGGCTCCTTGAACAGCTCGGTAACCGGCGCCTCCTCGACCACCTGGGCGCCGTACATCACGATGACCCGCTGCGCCGTCTCCGCGATCACGCCCATGTCGTGGGTGATCAGCAAGATCGCCATGCCCAGCTTGGCCTTCAGCTCGTTCAAGAGCTCGAGGATCTGCGCCTGGATGGTGACGTCGAGCGCGGTCGTCGGCTCGTCGGCGATGAGGAGATTGGGGTTGCACGACAGCGCCATGGCGATCATGATGCGTTGCCGCATGCCGCCCGAGAGCTGGTGGGGATATTCCTTCACCCGTCGCTCGGCGTTGGGGATGTGCACGAGCTTGAGCATGTCGACCGTCTTGGCCATTGCGTCGCGGCGTCCGAGCCCCTCGTGAAGCCGGATCGCCTCGGCAATCTGCTCGCCGACCGTGAATACCGGGTTCAGCGAGGTCATCGGCTCCTGGAAGATCATCGAGATCTCTTTGCCGCGGATCTTGCGCATCTGGGCCGGGGGCAGCTCGAGGAGGCTCTTGCCCCTGTAGTTGATCGTGCCCTCGACGATGCGGCCGGGGGGTTGCGGGATCAGGCGCATGATCGAGAGCGCCGTGACGCTCTTGCCGGAGCCGGATTCGCCGACGATGCCGAGCGTCTCACCCTTGTTGATGTAGAAATCGATCCCATCAACAGCGCGGACGACGCCCTCGTCGGTGTAAAAGTGCGTCTTCAACCCCTTGACCTCGAGCAGTCGTTCGGCCATGGCGCCCCCTGGAGCTACCACTTGCGGGTGATTTCAGCGAAGGCATCGCGCGTGCGAGCGATGTCTTCCGCGTCGATGTCCTTGTGGGTCACGCAGCGAATCGAGGCGGGACCGATCGCGTGGATCTTCACCTTGCGCGCGGCGCATCCCGCCACCAGCTCGGCCGTGGCGGCCGCCGACGCGGCCGGGCCGCCCGGCCGCTCGACCCCGAAGATCACGATGTTCGTCTGGACGCTCGCCGGATCCACGGAGAGCCCGGGAAGCCGCCCCAGACCTTCGGCGAGGGCGCGGGCGTTCACGTGATCCTCGGCGAGCCGATCCACCATCCGCTCGAGCGCGACGATCCCCGCGGCCGCGATGACCCCTGCCTGCCGCATGCCGCCGCCGAGCATCTTGCGGACGCGTCGGGCGCGGGCGATGAACTCGGCGGAGCCGCAGATCACCGAGCCGACCGGGGCGGCGAGCCCTTTCGACACGCAGAACGTTACGGAGTCGACGTCACGCGTGAACTCGCGGGCGGGGCGCTTGAGGGCGACCGCCGCGTTGAAGAGCCGAGCGCCGTCGAGGTGCACCGGGACCGACGCGCCGTGGGCGATGGCGGCGATGGCGCTGATCTCCTCCGGGGTGCAACACGTGCCGCCGTGGCGGTTGTGAGTGTTCTCGACGCAGACGAGGCCGGTCGGCGGGATGTGGATGTTCGCGGGGCGCAGCGCCTCGCGGACCTGGTCCGGCGTGAGAAACCCGCGCGCGGTCTTGACCGGTCGCATCTGGACGTTGCCGATCACCGCGGCGCCGGCCACCTCGTAGTTGAAGATGTGCGAGTCCAGGTCGAGCACGACTTCCTGGCCGGTGCGCGTGTGGCTCACCACGGAAACGAGGTTGCCCATGGTGCCGGAAGCGACGAAGAGCCCGGCCGCCTTGCTCAGGCGCTCGGCGGCCAGCGCCTCCAGCCGCTTGACGGTCGGGTCCTCCTCCCAGACATCGTCGCCCACGTCGGCCCGCGCCATGGCCTCGCGCATCTCCGGCGTGGGGAGCGTGAGCGTGTCGGAGCGGAGGTCGACGATGTCGTGCACGGCGGCTACCGCTGGGCCCGCAGTCGCGCGTTCGCGCGACGACCCCACTCGGTGAACCCGTAGTCCACGGACAGGCGGCGGAGCAGCTCGTTCCCCTCGGCTGTCCTTCCATCGTAGAAGTTCACCTCGGCGAGCAAGAACAGCGTCTCCGGGACCACGAGCGTCCGCGGGTATTCCTTGAGCACCAGCTCGAGTCGCTGGCGCGCCGTGCTCGGATTGCCCTGATTGAAGTAGTAGGTCGCGACCCAGAGCTCCTTCTGCGCGATCCGGCCGCGGCAGATGTCGATCTTCGCGAGGCCATCGGTGGCGTATCGGCTCGCCGGGTACTCCTTGACGAGCTTTCGGAACTGCTCCAGAGCCTTCAGCGTCAGCCCCTGGTCCTGCTCCACGGGCTTCAGCTGATCGTAGTAGCTCATGGCGAGCCGGAACTGGACGAGATCGGCGATCTGGTGCTGGGGGAAGAAGGCCAGGAACCCCTCGAACTCGCGCACCGCCTTGTCGAACTCACCCTCCCGGTAGAGCGCCTCGCCGACGAGGAAGCGGGCTCGCGCCGCGTACGACGAGTTCGGGTGCCGCTCGACGATCTTCCGGAAACTCTGCCGCGCCTCGTCGTACCGTCGATTGTTCAGTTCGGTCTCGCCGATCTGATACAGCTCCTCGGGCGGCAGGATCGGTGTCGGCGCAGGCTTCATCCAGGCGCAGCCGCCCGCCAGGAGCAGCAGGCCTGTCACGAGGACGCGCGCGAATACGGCTGGGGACCCCATCGAAACTGGCCCATACATATAGCACACTCGGTAAGGGAAAATCTGCTCCGGGCCGCGCCGCGACGGCCGGGCCTCTCGCTACCCTCGACCCGGCCTTCGGGGTAAGATGTGGGATGCCCCATGAAGCGTAAGCTGCTCCTCGCGCTCGGCTGCCTCGTCGGCCTGGCGACCCTCTCCTACGGCGGCTATGTCTGGTACAACGCGCTCACCTACGTGTCGACCGACGACGCGTACGTGGATGGCACGATCTCGCCCGTCAGCGCGAAGGTGGCGGGCCACATCGTGGAGCTCCGGGTCCAGGACAACCAGCCGGTCAAGAACGGCGACCTGTTGCTGCGCGTCGATCCCCGGGACTTCCAGGCCAAGCGCGAGCAGGCGCGGGCCGCCGTTGCCACCGCCGAGGCGACCCTCCGCGGCGCGCGCGCCGAAGTGCCGCTGTCGCGCGAGGGCACCCGCGCCCAGATCGACCAGGCGCGTGCGGCGCTCCAGGCGGCGATGGTCGGCGTGAAGTCGGCCGAGTCGGCCGTCGACGAATCGCGCGCGCGGCTCGAGGCGCGGCGCGCCGCAACCGACGCGATGCGCGCCGACGTGAGCGGCGCGCAGAGCACGCACCGGCAGTCGGCCCGCGAGCTCGAGCGGACCCGGAGCCTGCTGCAGAGCGGCCTGGTGGCGCGGCGTGATTTCGACCAGGCCGAGGCGGCGTATGAGACCGGCGGCTCGACGGTCGAAGCCCTGCAGCGGCGAATGACGCAGACGGAGCGTGAGGTGCAGCAGGCAGAGGCGGAGATCGGCGCCCGGGTCCACTCGGTGGACCAGGCGCGGCAGCGCGTCGCCGAGGCGCGCGCCGCGCTCGCGCTCGCCGAAAGCCAGATCCACCAGGTCGCGATCAAGGACGCGGAGGCGAGCCGGGCCGAGGCGCGGCTGCGCGAAGCGCAGGCGGACCTCGCCTTCGCCGAGCTCCAGCTCGGGCACACCGAGGTCCGCGCCGCGGTCGACGGCGTCGTGGCCAAGCGCAGCGTCGAGATGGGGCAGGTGGTCCAGATGGGCCAGCCGCTCCTCGCCATCGTGCCGCTGCACGAAGTGTGGGTGGTCGCCAACTTCAAGGAGACGCAGCTGGCCCGGCTCAAGCCCGGCATGAAGGCGCGCGTGGAAGTCGACGGCTATCCCGACAAGGCCTATATCGGCACGCTCGACTCGATGAGCGCGGGGACCGGCGCGCGCTTCTCGCTCTTGCCTCCGGAGAACGCGACCGGCAACTGGGTGAAGGTTGTGCAGCGGATCCCGGTGCGAATCCACCTGGACGGAAGGGTCGGCAACCCGCACACGCTCCGCGCGGGGATGTCGGTGGTCGTCACGATCCGCGTCCGGTGACGGACGCAGCCCCCGCGGCCGCGATCGCCTAGCGGGCCACCCTGGGCGGCACCTGGTAGAGGTATTCCTTCAGGTACTCGATCTCCGCTCCCCGGTCTTCGATGGCGACCCGCATCAAATCGCGGATCGAGAGCATCGAGAGAAAACGGTCACCGCTGACGACGGGCAGGTGCCGGATGTTGGCCTGGTCCATTTTGCTCATGGCGGACTGATAGTCCTCGTCCACGTCCGCGACGACGAGGTCCGAGGTCATCACGTCCTCGAGCCGGGTGCGGGCCGCCTCGAGTCGCCGATCGACCACCCGGCGCACCACGTCGCGCTCGGAGAAGACACCGCAGAGCCGTTCGCCGTCGACGACCGCCACAATCCCGACGTTGTGGGCGGTCATCGTGCGGCAGGCGTCGGCGACCGTCGCCGTGCGCTGGTGCGTGAAGATGAAGCCGTGGCGCATGATTTGGCGGAGCGTCTTCATGGCGCACCTCCCAACGTCCCGAGCCGGCGGCGAACTCTGCGAATGAGACGATCGTACCATCGAGTGCGTCGGCGAAGCGACCGGGCGCGCGCGACCTTGTTCGCAAGCGTCACAAGGTTCGCGCTACAGCACCTTCTCCATGATGATCGTGTCCACCCACTTGCCGTCGAGCTGCCCCTGCTCGCGGTAGATCCCGACCGTGCGGAAGCCGAGCTTCTCGTAGAGGGCCATGCCGCCGGCGTTGAAGGGGAAGGCGGAGAGCACGAGCTTGTGGAAGCCGTGCTGGCGGCCGAGCTCGACCAGCTTCTCGAGCAGCACGCGGCCGGCGCCCTTGCCGCGCCAGCCCCGCTCGACGTACACGGAGATGTCGGCGACGAAGCGATAGGCCTCGCGGGCGTTGAAGACGTTGAGGCTAGCCCAGGCGGTGACGTCGCCGGAGCCGTTTTCGGCGACGATGACCGGATGGCGGGGGCTGCGATTCGCGAGCCACTGCCGGCGCTCGTCGGGAGTACGCAGCTCGGTCTCGAGCGTGGCGATGCGGTCCTCGATGCCCTGGTTGTAGATGCGGCAGATCGCTTTGGCGTCGGAGGCCGCCGCGAGGCGGAGACGATAGGCCAGCGTCGTCATGGTTCGGAATATAATGCCCGATATGTTCCAGAGCGAGCGGTTCTTCCGCGAAGCGTGGCCGCAGATCTCGCAGGTCTTCGCGACGGCGATGGACGCGGCGACCGACGTGCAGTGGATCACCAGCCTTGCGGCACTCGAGGCCGGAGCCCGCGTGCTGGACGCGCCCTGCGGCTTCGGCCGCCACTCGATCGAACTCGGACGCCTCGGTCACCGGGTCACCGGCGTGGACTTCAGCGAGACCGAGCTCGACCGCGCGCGGAAGGCGGCCCAGGAAGCGGGCGTGAGCCTCACGCTGGTCTGCCAGGACATTCGCGACATGGAGTTCCCGAGCGAGTTCGACCTGGCCGTGAACCTGTTCAGCTCCATCGGCTACTTCGCCGACGACGAGGATCGCCTCGTCGTGGATCGCTTCTGGCGCGCGCTCAAACCCGGAGGAGTCTTCGTCCTCGACACGCGGAACCGCGACCAGCTCGTGCGGTCGCTGCCGCCCGAGGAGCGCAAGCGGGTGAACGGCTGGACGCTCCGCATCGAGAACTCGTTCGACCCGGCGACGAGTCGCTGGCGCGCCCGCTGGTTCCGGTTGCGGCGCGCGACGGCCAAGGCGAAGGAGAGCGCGCAGGAGCTGATCGGCGAGAGCGAGATCCGCCTCTACTCGGCGCACGAGCTGTCCGCGATGCTGCGCCCCGAGCGCTGGAGCCGCGTGGAGCTCTACGGCGGGCTCGACGGCACCCCGTTTTCGCTGGACGCTCCGCGCCTCGTCCTGGTCGCCTGGAAGTAGTAAAATCCGTGACCTGCCGCGCGCCAAAGGAGACCCGCATCGATGGCCATTGATCCGCGTCCGCTGATCGTGCTTGCCGGCCCCATCCACCCCGACGGCAAAGCCCTCCTCGAGAAGGAGGCGCGGGTCGTCGTTTGCGAGGACGAGACCGAGGCCGGCCTGGTCAAGACGGCCGCAGAGGCGCAGGGGATCCTGTTTCGGGTAAGGCCTCGATGCACGGAAAGTCTGATGGGGGCCTGTCAGAAGCTCAAGGTCGTCGGAAGGCATGGAGTCGGACTCGACACCGTGGATCTACCAGCCGCGACCCGGCTCGGCGTCGCGGTCGTCCACGCTCCCGGCTCCAACTCCCAGGCCGTCGCCGAGCATGCGTTGATGCTGATGCTCGTCTCCGTGAAGCGCACCCTCGCGATCGACAAGGCGATGCGGAGCGACGGCTGGAGCACGAGCCGCGCCGGAAACACGGAGCTCGCTGGCAAGACGCTTGGCGTCGTCGGCGTCGGCAACGTCGGGCGGCGCGTCGCGAAGTTCGCCGGCGCGATCGGGATGCGCGTGCTCGGCTACGACAAATACGTGCCGGACGACGAGGTGCGGCGGCGCGGTGCGGAGCCGGTCAAGAGCCTCGAGGCGCTCCTGCCCCAGGTGGACGTGCTCACCTGCCACACGCCCCTCACGCCCGAGACGAAGCACATGATCAACGAGAAGGCCATCGGGCTCATGAAGCCAAGCGCCATCTTCATCAACACCTCGCGCGGCCCGGTGCAGGACGAGCGGGCGCTCTTCGAGGCGCTGACCCGCGGCAAGCTGGCTGCCGCCGGCCTCGACGTCTGGGAGGACGAGCCCACGTCCCGGGACAATCCGATCCTCAACCTCGAGAACGTCGTATGCTCCTCGCACATGGCGGGCGTCACACGGGAGGCGACCCGCCAGGCGGCGATGCAGGTCTCGGGCGAGATGCTGCGCGTCCTGCGCGGCGAGCGGCCCGAGGTGCTGGTGAATCCGGACGTGTGGCCGCGCCTCGGCCAGAGGTAGAATCCGGGTATGCCGATCGACACGCGCCATCCGCGGGAGATCCGGCAGGACATCCGAAACGGAAAGCTCACGGGGATCACCGCGGGTCTCGGCCAGAACTACGTCCAGGCCAACCTGGCGGTGCTCCCGAAGGACCAGGCCTACGACTTCCTGCTGTTCTGCCAGCGCAACCCGCGGCCGTGCCCGCTGCTCGAGGTAACGGACGTGGGCTCGCCCGAGCCGGTCGGCGTGGCGCCGGGCGCCGACCTGAGGACCGACATCCCCCGCTACCGGATCTACAAGGATGGCGTCCTCGCGGACGAGGTGACCGACGCGACCCCCTACTGGCGCGACGACCTGGTCGCGTTCCTGCTCGGCTGCTCGTTCACCTTCGAGTGGGCGCTGCTGGACGCGGGGATTCGGCTCTGGCACGTGGAGCAGGGAAAGAACGTCGCCATGTGGCGCACGTCCACGCAGTGCCGCCCGGCGGGGGTCTTCCACGGGCCGATGGTCGTCTCGATGCGGCCGATCGCGGCCGCGCAGCTCGCGAAGGCGGTGACGGCGAGCGCGCGGTTCCCCGGCGCCCACGGCGCCCCCGTGCACGTGGGCGATCCCGCCGCCATCGGCATTACGGACATCGCGCGCCCCGACTGGGGCGACTCGCAGGAATTCGCGCGCGGCGACGTGCCGGTCTTCTGGGCGTGCGGCGTCACGCCCCAGGCCGTCGCGCTCGCGTCGAGGCCGCCGTTCATGATCACGCACAGCCCGGGGCACATGTTCATCACGGACCTGCCAAACTCCGCGCTGTCGGCGATCTGACGCATTGCGGTTTCTGCCGGCGGGCGATCTCGCCGTGTGCGTGGAGCTCGGCGAGGAGATCAGCGTGGAGGTCAACACCCGTGTCCGCGCGCTCGAGTTCTTGATCCAGCAGAAGGGGCTGACCGGCGTCCTCGAGACGGTCCCGACGTATTCGTCGCTCCTCGTCTACTACGATCCGCGCGCGGTCGCGTATGATGCGTTGTGCGCGTCGATCGCGGAGCTTGTGCCCCAGGCGACCACCGCCGTCCTGCCACCATCGCGGGCGGTCGACCTGCCCTGTTGCTACGAAGATCCCGAGCTGGGGGTCGATCTCGCGGCCGCGGCGCGACGCCTCGGGCTCTCGACCGACGAGCTCGTGAGGCTCCACGCCGGCGCCGAGTATCTCGTGTACTTCATCGGCTTCACGCCGGGGCTGCCGTACATGACGGGCATGCCCGAGCGGATCAACATCCCGCGTCTCGACACGCCGCGCACGAAGACCCCGCCGGGCAGCGTCGGCATCGGGGGGATCCAGTGCTGCATCTACTCGGTCGAGAGCCCCGGCGGATTCTGGATTCTCGGGCGCACACCGCTGGCGCTCTACGCCCCCGACGCGTCGGAGCCGACGCTTCTGCGTCCCGGCGACCGGGTGCGCTTCAGGCGAATCGATCGCGCCGAGTTCGACTCGATCAGCGCCGTGGTGGCGGCGCGGACCTACCGGCCGGTGATCTCGTGATCGGGATCCTCGACCCTGGCCCCCAGACCACGGTCCAGGATCTCGGCCGCACCGGACAGATGCGCTACGGCATCCCGCCCTCGGGTCCGATCGACCGCTTCGCGTTCGTGGTCGCCAACCGCCTCGTGGGCAATGCCGACACGGCCGCCGCGCTCGAGTGCACGCTGCTCGGCCCGCGCTTCGAGGTCGACACGCCCGGTGCCATCGCGGTGACCGGCGCCGACATGCCGGTGAGCGTGAATGGTGCGGAGGCGCCCCGGTGGGCTACGATTGCGCTGAAGGCCGGCGACGTCGTGAAGCTCGGGGCGACGCGCACGGGCGTGCGCGCGTACGTCGCCTTCTCGGGAGGACTCGACGTGCCGCTCGTGCTGGGATCGCGGTCGACATATATCCGCGGCCGTCTGGGCGGGATCGAAGGGCGCGCGCTCCGGAAGGGCGACCGCCTTCGGGTCTTTCCGTCCGGGGCCGCGCAACCACGGCGCGTGGAGCGTCGCGCGATCCCGGACTACTCGGGGGAGCCCGCGATCCGCGTCGTCCTCGGGCCGCAGGCCGATCGCTTCACGGACGCCGGGATCAGCGCGTTGCTCGGTGGTCCGTACGAGGTGCTTCCGCAGTCGGACCGCATGGGCGCCCGGCTGCGCGGGTCGCGCGTCGAGCACGCGCGCGGCCACGACATCATCTCCGACGGAATCGCGCTCGGGTCCATCCAGGTTCCCGGTGACGGGCAGCCCATTGTCCTGCTCGTCGACCGGCAATCCACGGGCGGCTACACGAAGGTGGCGACCGTCTGTTCCTGCGACGTCGGACGCGTCGGCCAGGCAAGACCGGGCCAGTCGCTCCGCTTCCACGCGGTTGGCGTGGCCGAGGCGCACCGGCTGCTGCGCGAATCCGACGCGGTGCTGCGAGCCGCTGTGAAAGAGGAGATCGCATGAGCGTCGACAAAGAGCTGATCGAGTACACCGCGAAGACCGCTCGCTCGCGCGCCCTGCACGAGGAGGCGCTGGCCGTCATGCCCGGGGGCAACAGCCGGACGACGACCTTCTTCGATCCCTACCCGTTCGCCATCCAGCGGGGCCAGGGCGCCCACCTCTGGGACGCCGACGGGATCGATCGCCTGGACTTCAACGGCAACTACACGAGCCTGATCCTCGGCCATGCGCCGCCGGAGGTCGTGAAGGCGGTGCAGCAAGCGGCCGAGCAGGGTCTGTCCTTCCCGGGGCCGACCGAGCACGAGGTGCGCCTGGCCGAGATGCTGACCCGCCGGGTGCCGTCGGTCCAGGCGATCCGCTTCACGAACTCGGGCACCGAGGCCACGATGAACGCGGTGCGACTGGCGCGCGCGTTCACGGGCCGGCCGAAGATCGCGAAGTTCGAGGGCGCCTACCATGGCACGCACGACTGGGTGATGGTGAGCGTCAGCGGCGACGCCAAGGCGGCGGGGAGCCGGAAGCGGCCCAAGGCCATCGCCTGGTCGGCGGGCGTGCCGCCGGCGGTGCTCAAGCACGTCGTGGTGCTGCCGTGGAACGACGCCGAGGCCTGCGCCGAAATCCTGGACGCGGAGGCGGCGCAGATCGCCTGCCTGATTGTCGACCCGATGATGTGCAATGCCGGCCTGCTGCCGCCCGCCGAGGGGTTCCTGGCCCGGCTGCGCGAGATTACCGAGCGTCACGGGATCGTGCTGATCTTCGACGAGGTGATCTCCTTCCGCACCGCGTGGGGCGGCGCCCAGGAGCGGTTCGGGATCCGAGCCGACCTCACGGCCTTCGGCAAGATCATCGGTGGCGGCCTGCCCGTCGGCGCCTTCGGTGGGCGGCGCGACATCATGGACTTCTACGACCCGCGCAGGGGCGGCGCCCGGATCAGCCACGGCGGCACCTTCAACGCGAACCCCGTGACGATGGCGGCCGGCGTCGCGACGATGAACGCGCTGACTCCGGAGGCGTACGCGCGGCTCGACGCGCTGGGTGAGCGCCTCCGCGGGGGCGTCACGCGCCTGCTCGCCGGGACGCGGCGCCGGGGCCAGGTGACCGGTCTCGGCTCGCTCTTCTGGCTGCACTGGACCTCCGAGCCGCTGACCGACTACCGCTCGGCGAAGCCCAAGGATGCGGAGGCGCCGCTGCGCGTGTTCCTGGGGCTCCTGAACGAGGGAATCCTCATGACACAGCGCGGTCTCGGCGCCTGCTCCCTCGCGATGACGGACGAGGACGTGGACCGCTTCATCAACGCGCTCGCGCGCGTGAACGCTCGAGCATAAGGAGCTTTCAGCATGGCAAAGTTCATCGATCTCAACTGCGACATGGGCGAGAGCTACGGGCGCTGGACGCTCGGCGCGGACGAGGAGATCATGCCGCACATCACCTCGGCCAACGTCGCCTGTGGGTTCCACGGCGGTGACCCGCACGTGATGCGCAAGTCGGTGGCGCTGGCGCTCCGACACGGCGTCGCCGTCGGCTCGCATCCCTCGCTGCCGGACCTGATGGGCTTCGGACGGCGGGTGATGGACGTCTCGCCCCAGGAGCTGAAGGACTACCTCTGCTACCAGACCGGGGCGCTGCGGGAGTTCGTCCGCTCCGCCGGGAGCGACCTCCAGCACACGAAGCCGCACGGCATTCTCTACTCGATGATCGAGAAGGACGAGCCGCTCGCCACGGCGGTCGGCGAAGCGGCGCGCGACTCCGGTCGCGACCTGATCTTAATGGCGCTGGCGTCGGGCCACTACGATCGGCTCTGCCGCAAGATGGGCATCCGGGTGGCGTCGGAAGGGTTCGCCGACCGCGCGTACAACGTCGACCTCACCCTTGTCTCGCGCAAGCTCCCCGGCTCGCTCATCACCGATCCCCAGCGGGCCGCCGCCCAGGCCGTGAAGATGGCCATGGAGGGCAAGGTGCGCACGATCGACGGGGTCGAGATCGACATCGCGGTCCAGACCATCTGCTGCCACGGCGACACGCCCGGAGCGCAGAATATCGTCCGGGCCGTCCGCGAAGCGCTCGACCGAGCGGGATGCCAGGTCAAGCCGCTCCGCGACTGGCTCCCGAAGGCTTGAACGCGACCGCCCTCAAGCGCACCCCGCTCCACCAGGCGCACGTCAAGGCCGGGGCGCGCATGGTGCCCTTCGGCGGCTGGGACATGCCGGTGCAGTACACGGGCATCGTCGAGGAGCACCGCGCGGTGCGGAGCGCCGTCGGGCTCTTCGACGTGAGCCACATGGGCGAGTTCGAGGTCGAGGGCCCCGGGGCCCTCGCCGCGCTCCAGCATCTGACCACCAACGACGTGGCGGCCCTGCACGTGGGCCAGATCCAGTACTCGGTGTTGTGTTACCCGAACGGCACGATCGTCGACGACCTCACCGTGTACCGCGTGGGCGACGACCGCTACATGCTCACCGTCAACGCCGGCAACATCGACAAGGACTGGGCCTGGGTCACGGAGCACACCAGGGACGTCAAGGACGTGCGCTGGCGCAACGCCTCCGAGGGCACGGGGCTGATCGCGGTCCAAGGCCCGAAGGCCGAGGCGCTCGTCGGCCGGCTCGCCGACCGCGACGTGACGGCGCTCGGCTACTACCGCTTTGCGCGTGGCTCGGTGGCGGACGTTCCCGCGCTGATCTCGCGCACCGGCTATACGGGCGAGGATGGCTTCGAGCTGTACGCGCCCGCGGACCGGACCGAGAAGCTCTGGACCGAGCTCCTGGCCGCGGGCCGCGCCGACGGCGCCGCGCCGATCGGGCTCGGCGCGCGCGACACGCTGCGGCTCGAGATGAAGTATGCGCTCTACGGCAACGACGTCGACGAGACGACGAACGCGCTGGAGGCGGGGCTCGGCTGGGTCGTCAAGCCCGCCAAGGGCGACTTCATCGGCCGGGAGGCGCTCGAGAAAATCCGCGCCGAGGGCGTGCAGCGGAAGCTCGTCGGGCTCGAGATGACCGAGCGCGCCGTCGCCCGCCACGGCTATCCGGTGCAGAGGGACGGCCGCGAGATCGGCATCGTGACGTCCGGCTCCTACGGGCCCTCCGTGGACAAGTACATCGCGATGGCGTACGTGGAGACGACGCTGGCCGACATCGGCACGGAGCTGGCCGTCGAGATCCGCGGGCAGGCGAAGGCGGCGCGCGTGGTCAAGACGCCCTTCCACCCCTCACGAGTGAAGAAGGCATAGCCATGGCCGACGTTCCCAAAGACCTCAAGTACACGCGCGAGCACGAGTGGGCGAAGCAGGAGAGCGACCGGGTGCGTGTGGGGATCACCGCGTACGCGCAGGACCAGCTCGGGGACGTCGTCTTCGTCGAGCTGCCGAAGGTCGGCGCGAAGGTGACGGCCGCCAAGAACTTCGGCGTCGTCGAGTCGGTGAAGGCGGTCTCCGACCTCTTCGCGCCCGTCTCGGGCGAGGTCGTCGAGGTCAACGGCGAGCTGCTGCAGAAGCCGGAGACGGTCAACCAGGATCCCTATGGCAAGGGCTGGATGATCGTCGTGAAGCCCGCCAACAAGGCCGAGTGGGACCAGCTCCTGACGGCCCAGCAGTACGAGGAGTACCTGGCGCAGGGAGGTCATTGATGGCGTCGCGCTACATCGCCAACACGCCGGAGGAGCAGAGGCGGATGCTCGGCGTGATCGGCGCGGCTTCCCTCGAAGAGCTGCTCGTCAAGATCCCCACGAAGGCGCGGCTCGCGCGGCCGCTTGGCCTCACGCCGGCGCTCGCCGAAACGGACCTGATCCGCCACCTGAAGGCACTCGCGGCACGAAACGCCGACGCCGATAGCCATGTCTGCTTCATGGGCGCGGGCTCCTACGACCACTACGTGCCGAGCCCGATCAACCACCTGATCTCGCGCGGCGAGTTCTTCACCGCGTACACGCCCTACCAGCCCGAAGCGAGCCAGGGGACGCTCAGAACGATCTACGAGTACCAGACGATGATCGCCGAGCTGACCGGTATGGACGTGGCGAACGCGTCGATCTACGACGGCGCGTCGTCGCTGGCCGAGGCGGCGCTGATGGCCCACGCCGTCACGGATCGCAGTGAGATCGTCCTGTCGCGCGGCGTGCACCCGCTCTACAAGCGCGTGACGGCCACCTACTGCGAGGGCCCGGGCGTGCGGCTGCGCGACGTCGGCGCGCCCGACGGTGTCACCGACCTCGCGGCGGCGAAGAAGCTCGTCGGCGCGAAGACGGCGGCGCTCGTCGTCCAGACGCCGAACTTCTACGGATGTCTCGAAGACGTCGCGGCCGCCGCGGAGGTCGCGCACGCCGCTGGCGCGCTGCTGGTCGTGGTCGCCGACCCGGTGAACCTCGGCGTGCTCGAGGGGCCCGGGAAGCTCGGCGCGGATATCGTGGTCGGCGAAGGGCAGGGGCTCGGGGTGCCGATAAGCTTTGGCGGCCCGAACCTCGGTGTCTTCGCCGCCAAGAACGAGCTGGTGCGCCGCATGCCCGGGCGCCTCGTCGGCGCCACCGTGGACCGGGACGGTCACCGCGGCTTCGTGCTCACGCTCCAGACCCGCGAGCAGCACATCCGCCGGGCCAAGGCGACCTCGAATATCTGCACCAACGTGGCGCTCTGCGCGCTGGTGGCGACGATCTACCTGGCCATGCTCGGCCGCCGCGGGCTCGTGCGGGTCGGCGAGCTGTCGACGGCGAAGGCCCACTACGCGTCCGAGCGCCTCGCCAGGGTGCCGGGCGTGTCGCTTCGCTTCGCCGCGCCCTTCTTCAAGGAATTCGCGCTCAAGCTGCCGAAGCCGCCGGAGCGCGTGGTGGCGCGACTGGCCAGGCAGGGGTTCCTCGCCGGTGTTCCGCTCAAGACCTTCGAGCGCAGCCTCGGCGACTGCCTGCTGGTCGCCGTCACCGAGAAGCGCACGAAGGCCGAGATCGATGCCTTCACGGCGGCCCTCGAGAAGGCGGTGGCGTGATGACCACGAACGTCTACGACAAGCTGATCTTCGAGCTGTCGTCGCCCGGGCGCGTGGCCTGGTCGCTGCCCGAGATGGACGTGCCCGAAGGCGACGCGCGGAAGCTCCTCCCGGAGAAGCATGTCCGCAAGGACGCGCCCGCGCTGCCCGAAGTCTCCGAATTCGACATCGTCCGCCACTACTCGCGCCTCTCGCGCATGAACTACGGCCTCGACACGCACTTCTACCCGCTCGGCTCGTGCACGATGAAGTACAACCCGAAGCTGAACGAGGACATGGCCCGCCTGGCGGGTTTCGCCCGCCTCCACCCGCTGGCGGCCGAGGCGCTCGCCCAGGGCGCTCTCCAGGTGATGCACGAGCTGGCGCAAGACCTCGCGGAGATCGCCGGGATGGACGCGGTCTCGCTCCAGCCCGCCGCGGGCGCCCAGGGCGAGCTCGCGGGTGTGCTGATGATCCGCGCCTATCACCTGTCGCGCGGCGAGAAGCGGACGAAGGTGCTCGTGCCCGACTCCGCCCACGGGACCAACCCGGCGTCCACCGCGATTGCCGGGTACGAGGTCGTCGAGGTGAAGTCGCTCCCGAACGGCGAGGTGGACCTGGACGTGCTCACGCGCACCCTCGACACCGACGTGGCCGCGTTCATGATCACGGTGCCGAACACGCTGGGCATGTTCGAGCCGCGCATCGTCGAGATCACCGAGCTGTGTCACGCCAGTGGCGTGCAGGTGTACATGGACGGCGCCAACCTCAACGCGATCCTCGGCATCACGCGCCCGGGCGACCTCGGCTTCGACGTCTGTCATTTCAATTTGCACAAGACCTTCACGACCCCGCACGGCGGCGGCGGCCCCGGCGCGGGCCCGGTTGGCGTCAAGGCGCACCTCGAGCCTTTCCTGCCCGTGCCCGTCGTCACGAAGGACGGCGACGCGTACGCGCTCGACTGGAAGCGGCCGAGTTCGATCGGCAAGCTCCAGGCCTTCTGGGGCAACTTCGGGATGCTCGTGCGCGCCTACACCTACATCCGGACCATGGGCCCCGACGGCCTCCGGTCCGTCTCCGACAACGCGATCCTGAACGCCAACTACATCATGAAGCGACTGGAGACGGACTACGACGTCGCCGTGCCCGGCCCGTGCATGCACGAGTGCGTGCTGTCGGCGCGCCGCCAGAAGAAGCTCGGCATCACCGCGACCGACATCGCCAAGCGCCTGCTTGATCTCGGTTTCTACGCGCCGTCCACGTACTTTCCACTGATCGTCGAGGAAGCGCTGATGATCGAGCCGACCGAGACAGAGGCGAAGGAGACGCTCGACCAGTTCTGCGACGCGATGATTCAAATCGCGCGTGAGGCGGAGACGAACCCCGCGGTCATTCACGACGCGCCGGTGACCACGCCCGTGCGCCGCCTCGATCAGACGAAGGCCGCGCGCGAGCCGAATCTGCGCTGGACGCGCCGGGCGTAGCTTAGCGCCGCTCCCCGGCTTGCCGCTTCGGTCGATGGCAGGCTATAGTGCCTGCGATGGCCGGACGAAGTTCCGTCCCGACACGATCCGCGGTGTTTCAGCGCGAGTCCGTCAAGATCTGCGGCAGCATTCCGCAGCCTTTCCCGGCGGCGTCAACCCAGGCTCTGGCGCCCCAACACAGTAAAAGCAAAGGACGGCGGTGACTCGCCCGGCAAGAGTCAACCCGCTATATGCCGCAGGAGCCCGCAGCGGATCGGTGTTATGCGGACCTGCGTATCCCGCAGTCGAATTCCAGTTGGATATCTGAACACCAGTGTTCCTGCTAAAGCCTTTCCCTCCACCATTGATGCGAACCGTGGGGAGCCAGATATCATGCGTATGAGGAAGTCCCGAGTCACTGCTCGAGAAGAGATCACTGAAATGCTCAACGCTGGCTATCAGATCCTTCGCGCAATTGAAAACGACTACAACACGCGGGAAAAGGCCGCCAACTTCGATGAGAGCAGGGAGATCAATACTTACGAGGAGGCATTCCAGGTTTGGGCAAAGGAAGTTCGCAAAGGGCTCAAGGAGATGTTTCCCACGGACTTGGAGGCGAACTACTTTGTAACACCGGGGGGTCCTGCCTCGGCTGAACTACCGAGATATGAACCAGCGAGTTGGTGAGCTGACGGATTCTTTCCCGCGGTGGTTCAGCCGCTTGAAACATATTCTCGACAACGATCTTGACCGCTACACAGATCTACCGATCCAGGACCGCCTATACGTGGAGGACATCGATAGTTTCGCCAAAGTCCGCGACGTCAATCCGAGCATGGTGGCTCCGTTCCTGAACAAAGGCAGTCTTGATATGTCAGAGGACAAAGTCCAGCTTGCGCTGGAGCAGATTCTCGACGTCCCATTCCACCGAAAGGACTGGGGCGGTGAGATCAATGACCTCTACACGGCGAATGTGATCGTAAACGGTGCCCGTCGGGCGACTGCGTTTTTGCTAAAGGGGCCGGGGATCGGTCGAAAGGCGATGGAAATCGCCGATTGCGGGAAACGCGGTGACCAGCTCGTGCGTCTCTTCACTACCCCGGCCGACCTGTACGTGGTTCAGTACGTTGGCCCGATCTCCGACCTGCTCATCAAGGACGTGGAGGGCAAGGTCGCCGTTGCAAAGGCTGGCGGAAAAGACTCTCATTTTCTCATTATGGATGGACAGGATACGGCGCGTGTCCTGCATGCTTATGCAAGGCTATGATGTTCTGTGTCACGTATCGGTGAGCAACCGAGAAGAGAGGTGATAGATGGTTTGCACCCCCAGGCGGCACCCGCAAGCGGGCGCGGCTGACGCCGGCCGTTAAACAGCTGAGGCGAGACTGAACATGGCCGTACCTGACTTCCAGTCGCTAATGATGCCGCTCCTTCGAATAGCAGGCAATGGCCAAGAGCACTCACTCGCGGAGGCTCGGGACGTCTTGGCCGCCGAGTTCAA
>JAHFDK010000355.1 GCA_023249095.1 Candidatus Rokuibacteriota bacterium
CCGACTCCAACTCGACCTTCACATCGGGCACGAGCTTCTCATTGACCGTGACTCTCGCTGACGGCTCGGTGGTCACGGTTCCGACGACGATCCCCTAGCCACGCAGGCGAGCAAGCCCGACGGATTCCTTACCACTCAAATTGGCGAGAATGATGACGACCTCGGCCCGGCAGCTCACCTGGAAGCGGCGGCGGTCACCTTGGCGGCTTCAATCTCGTCCAGCAGGCGGGCCGGATCGCCCGGACGGATCGAGCCCGTCGCGAGCACGCGCGCATAGACGCGACTCCAGCCGGGATGGCGCTTCTGGGACACGCGGGCGTAGTCGCCGTCCTTGAAGGTTCGTGTGATGTTGATGCAGGGGGTCGTGTAGCGCGTCACCTGGAGAAGCACCGTCTCACCGAGGAGCACGTGGCACCCCGGGACGATGGCCGACCAATCGAGCCCCTCGAGCGTGACGTTCTCGCCGATGGCACCGGGCACGATCTGGTGGCCCTCGGTCTGGAGGATTCGGATCGCCTCCATCGCGTAGAGGCAGACGGCCCGCTCCGGGCCCCCGTGGTGCTCTGCGTCGCGGTGCGCGTCGCCTTCGAGTCCCTGGGCCGTGACGCGCGCCCACGCCACGGCTGTCTTCGGGACGCCGCCGGGCGAGACGCTGATCTGAACAATCTTCCCGCTCACAGGTGACCTTCCGTTCGAGGTTCCGGATCCCTCGTTCGATTGTACTCGAGCGTCCAGCCGGCCGACCCCTGGGCTTCCGGTGAGCCGGCTTGATGAGCGCCGGGCATCAGCGCCCGGCGCGCCGGATCATCCGCTGGACCCGCGCCTCCAGCACCAGCTCGCCGCGCTGGTTCAGGACGCGGTGCCGATAGGTGACGATACCGCGGTCGGGCTTCTTCGTCTCGCGCTTGTCGGCGACCTCGACCTCCACCGTGAGCGTGTCGCCTTCGAGCACCGGTGCCGTCACACGGAGCTCACCGCCGAGATACGCCATGCCCGTGCCGTGGATGAGTCCGGTCTGCATGATCAGCCCCTCGGAGAGCGCGAACGTCAGGGCTCCGGGCGCCGCGCGCCGCTGGAACAGCGACTCGCGGCCGACGTATTCCATGTCCATGAAGAGTGGCTCGGTGAAGCCGCACAGGTTGACGAAGGTCACGATGTCAGTCTCGGACACCGTCCGGCTGAGCGTGCGGTAGGTCGTACCGATCTCGTGCTGCTCGAAGTTCAAGCCCTGACCGATCATGGCTTCCTCCCCCGCTCGAAGACCATCAGCCACACGTCGGAGCGCGGCGCGTAATCGAGCGCTTCGGCGCCCCACCGGTACGTGGTCTCCCGCCGCGACACGATGTCCACCACCCCGACTCGCGTGAAGCTTCGCTGATACTGCGCGAACCATCCGAAGATCGTCGGGTCGGAGGCTTCCCGGACGAGCCACGACCCCGTCGCGCGGACGAAGACCAGATACCGGGGGTCGGCGGTTTCGATCTCACGGATCATCTGCTGCTGCATCGCCGCTGCGTACGGCTGGAGCTCCATGAGCGGGTAGGTGTAGATATACCCAGTCGCCGAGCGCCGGCCCGCGTAAAAGTAGATCTGAGGCTCGGAGCCGACCACGGCGACCCGGTCGCCCGGCGCGGTGTGCTCGCGGATGTAGCGCGCGATCTCCACGGACTCCGGGAACGGGTTGCGCCCATAGATCGCCCGCGAGACCTGGGCCGGGCCGAGCTCGAAGAGCACGTCGCGAGACGCATAGAGCGGCTGCCCGAGGGCGGCGGCTACTAGGACCATCGGCACCGCCCGCCGGAGCATGCTCGGTCGCGGCGCCGCCAGGATCCGGCCGAGGGCGTCGAGGCCGATCGCGGCCAGCACAGCGAGCGCCGGGAGCAGGAGGAGGCAGTACTGCGGCCGGAAGTGCAGGCCCACCGTGGTTCCGAGACACGACGCGGCCGCCAGGAACAGAACGAAAAGTCTCCGCGACCGGAGGCGGTCTCGCAGGAGGGCGCCGAGGCCGATCGCGCCGAGGGCGAGCGTGACCGAGGAGGACGGCGCGACGTACTCGAGGATGCCGACGAGGTTGGTCCAGCCCTTGGAAAGCTCGGCCGAATATGTTGACCCATAGACGAACGCCCAGAACCAGAATGTGCCGAGCGTTCCCGCAAGCAGGAGCGCGAGACAAACGAGCGCGAACGGCGTGACGGCGCCGGCCAGGAAGAGGGCTGTCGTGCGGAGGCGCCGCCGCCAGCGAGCGCTCCCGTCGTCGGCGCTCGACAGGAGCAGGTAGAGCGCGCCGCCGGCGATGAAGGCCGCCGCGCTCTGCTTCATGAGGAACGCCAGACCGAAGAGCAAACCGCCGGCCAGCACGAGGAGCGGCCGACACTCGCGCGCCTGCGCCCGGAGGACGAGCGAGCCGGCGACGACAGGGAGGAGAACGAAATGCTCAGCGTAGGCCGCGAAGCCGAGGACCTTCGGGTTCAGCGCCTGCACGGCGAAGACGGCGGCCGCCACGAGGCCCGCCGCCGGCCCGGCGAGGTGCCTGGCAAGGAGAAACGTGAGCACCGTCGTGGCGGAGGTGACCAGGATGAGGCCCAGGTGGATCCCGGTGGTCGTCTGGCCGAACGCGGCGAGGATCAGGGCGTAGGCGGCGTAGATACCGGGTGCCTTGAGGTTGTAGGCGGCGGCATAGGGCGGGACGCCTTCGAGCAGAAGCTGGCCGAAGTACGCGTACTCGCCTTCGTCGCGATCGAGAGGCACGTCGAGCAGCCTGAGCCGGATCGCAGCAGTGACGAACACCACGGCCGCCAGCACGCAGAGGGCCCAGACGGAGCGTGGCGTCGCCCCCTCGACGGGCTGGCTCACCACGATCGGCGTATCGCCCCTCGCGTGCTCGCTCATCGCGGCCTGCGGCCACAGGCGGAGGCGGCTCGCCCAGCACTGGACGCTGTGCCGCCAAGTCGATGTGTCAGGCGGGCACGTCCTCGCCACGTCAGTTGACGTTGTTTGGCGGGGTGATCGTCACTCGCTGATCGCGATGGTGATCGTGGCTTGTAGATTGCGATGATGGGCCGAGTATACTGAGGACAATTTCCGGCGGTCATTCAAAATCTCTGGCATGGCACTTGCTGTGAGAAATCAGCCATGTACCGACAGATAACGGAATGCCGGATCTGCGGCGGCGAGGGGCTCGACGTGCTCCTCGAGTTGGGCACTCAATTCCTAACTGGAGTGTTCCCGCGCCGTCCCGACGAGTCGCTCACGAAGGGCCCCCTGACGCTGGCGCGGTGCGATAACTGCGGCCTGGTGCAGCTCCTCCATTCCTACGAGAAAACCGAGCTGTACGGACCGCACTATGGGTACCGCTCGTCGCTGAACCGGCGGATGGTCAATCACCTCGAAGGCAAGGCGGGGGCGCTGATGCGCGCCGTTGACCTGCGGCCTAACGATGTGGTCCTCGACATCGGGAGCAACGACGGGACCTTGCTTTCGTTCTTCTCGGGTCGAAAGCTCACGCTCCTCGGCGTCGATCCGTCCGCCGCGCGCTGGCAGGGCGGCTATCCAGGCGACAGCCGTCTGATCGCCGATTTCTTCACCGCGGACCTCTACCGGGGCGCGCTGGGCCGCCGGAAGGCGCGGATCGTCACGTCGATCGCGATGTTCTACGACCTGGAACGGCCGCTGGATTTCGTCCACCAGGTCGTCGACGTGCTGGCCGACGACGGCGTCTGGCACCTGGAGCAGAGCTACCTGCCGGAGATGCTGCGGGTCAACGCCTACGACACGATCTGCCACGAACACGTCGAGTACTACGCCTTGGCCCAGATCAAGTGGCTGGCGGACAAGGTCGGCCTCGTGATCCGGGACGTCGAGTGCAACGACGTCAATGGCGGGAGCTTTGCGGTGACGCTCGGCCGGAATCGACGCCTCGCGCCGCGGGCTGCGGATCGGATCGAGCGGTTCCTGGACGAGGAGCGGCGCATGGGCTTCGGCTCGCTGCGGCCCTTCGAGGAGTTCCGCGCCCGCGTCCTGGCCCACAAGCGCGAGCTTCGCGAGCGGCTGGAGGACATCCGTGCCCGAGGAGGTAGCGTGCTGGGTTACGGCGCCTCCACGAAGGGCAACGTGATCCTCCAGTTCGCCGGCATCGACCGCGACCTCCTCCCGGCCATCGCCGAGGTCAACGAAGACAAGTTTGGATGCGTCACGCCGGGGTCGTGGATCCCCATCATCTCGGAAGCGGAGGCGCGCGCGCGCAAGCCCGACTACTTCCTGGTGTTCCCGTGGCATTTCCGCACCGGCATCATCGAGCGTGAGGCCGCGTACCTCGCGGCGGGTGGACGGCTGCTGTTCCCGCTCCCTTCCATCGACGTCGTCCCGGCGTAGGGCGCCGATGGTCCCTCGCCGCCTGATCTTCGTGCCGACCTACAACGAGAACCGCAACGTTGAGCGGCTGTGCGAGGAGCTCCTGGCGCTGCCGCTGGCGGCGGACGTCCTCTTCATCGACGATGGCTCTCCCGACGGCACCGGCAAGACACTCGATCGGCTCGCGCGCGAGCACCGTCGGGTGTCGGTGATCCATCGAGAGGGCAAGCTCGGCATCGGCAGTGCGCATCGTGCCGGCATCGCCTACGCGTACGACAAAGGGTACGACCTCCTCATCACGATGGACGCCGACTTTTCCCACAGCCCAGCCGACCTCCCCCGCCTGCTGGCCGCGCACACCCACGACGTGGACCTGGTGGTGACCTCGCGCTACCTCGAACCGGACAGCCTTCCCGGCTGGAGCCTCCACCGTCTGTTCTTGACGCGGTTCGGGCATTTGCTGACACGGGTGCTCTTGCGCATGCCGTACGATGCCAACGGCGCCCTCCGGCTCTACGATCTGCAGCGGATCCCGCGCGAGCTCTTCGAGCTCGTGACGGCCCGCGCCTACGGCTTCTTTTTCGAAAGCCTCTTCGTTCTGTGTCGTAACGGCGCACGCATCCGAGAGATTCCGATCGTATTGCCGGCCCGGGTGTACGGGAACTCTAAGCTCACGGTCCGTGACGCGTTCCGGAGCGGACGTCTCCTCGTGACGCTGTTCTTCGCGCACCTGGTGAACCCCGGCCGCGTCCGGCGATCCCGCCCGATCGACAGACTGCGTCCGGAGCTGCGTGAGTCGCAGGGATGGGACGAGTACTGGAGCGAGAAGCGAACGGCGCTCGGGTCGCTCTACGACCTCGTCGCCGCCGTGTATCGACGGGTGATACGGCGCAACTTGCGCCGGTTCGCCGAGCGGTCGTTCGCCGCGGGCGCGCGGATACTCCACGCGGGCTGCGGCAGCGGACAAGTAGACGCGGGCCTCCACCGACGGTTCCGCGTGACCGCGGTCGATATCTCCGAGCGGGCGTTGAGGCTCTATGCCGGTAACAATCCGCACGCGAGTCGGATCGAGCAGGCGAGCATCTTCGACCTTCCGTTCGAGGCGGGCGCCTTTGACGGCGTCTACAACCTCGGTGTCCTCGAGCATTTTCATCGGCAAGAGATCCGAGAGATCCTTGGCGAGTTCCATCGCGTCCTGAAGCCGCGCGGGAAGCTCATGGTCTTCTGGCCCCACCGTCGGGGCTCCAGCGTGCTGTTCTTGCACGCGCTCCGGCGTCTCATCAAGCTCGTGTCAGGCGCGGAACCGAAATTCCACCCGGACGAGATATCCCTGCTCG
>JAHFDK010000090.1 GCA_023249095.1 Candidatus Rokuibacteriota bacterium
CGTGTCCTCCTCCGGCCCTCGCCGACCTGATGGTTATCGGCAACGACGAAAAGGTCGTCTTCGACGCCGAGGGTAACCGGAAGTTCGTCGCCCCCGGCAAGGACACGATCTCGATCGTGGACATCACTGACCGCGAGGCACCGAAGATCCTCATCAGCTTCCCCTTGATGAACTCGATCTTCGGCCCGCCGGTCAACCTCGCCATCACGCCCGATGAGCGACTGGCCATCGTGGCGAACTCGGTGGACTGGATCCCGGACGGGGCGAACTGGAAGCCCGGACCCGACACGAAGCTCTACGTCTTGAATCTAAAAACGAGTCCAGCCAGCCATATCGCTACTGTCGAGATCGGCAAGCAGCCGTCGGGGCTTGCGATCAACCGGGCAGGGAACCTGGCGCTCGTGGCCAACCGCGCGGACAAGTCGATCAGTGTGCTCTCCATCCAGGGCAACGACGTCAAGCTGATCGACACGGTGGCGATGGGCGACGAGGTGGCCTCGGTGGCCATTACGCCCGACGGCAAGCGCGCGCTCGCCACCAAGTTCCCGGCCCACAAGATCGCGCTACTTGCGATCGACGGGCAGAAGGTCTCCTACACCAAGCACGACATGCCGGTAGGGCTCTGGCCCTACAACATCGACATCACGCCCAACGGCAAGATCGGCATCAGCGCCGACAATGGCAACTCCGGCGCGCCGGACGGCCATATCGATACCGTCAGCATCATCGATCTCGAGCACCAGCCGCCCCGCGTGATCGATCGCGTGGTGGTCGGCGACGCGCCCGAGGGCTTCGCCATCAGTCCGAAGGGTGACGTGGCCGTGGCCGTATTGCTGGGCGGAGCCAGCGTGGCCAAGACCATGTGGTTCAACACCAAGCGCAACGGCAGCCTGGCCGTGCTCAAGATCGACGGCAAAAAGGTCACCAAGGTGGGCGAGGTCGAGGTGGGGGGCTTGCCCGAGGGCGTGGTCTTCAGCCCCGACGGCAAGTATCTCTACGTCGGCAACTACACCGACCGCGACGTCTCCATCCTCAAAGTCGACGGGACGAAGATCACCGATACCGGCAAGAAGCTCAAGCTGCCCGGCCAGCCGGCCTCGATGCGCGGCCGGACTCAGTAGAGCGGGAAGGGTCTTCAAGAGTAGGCCCCAGCCGATGACAACGGTGCTGACGCGAAACTGGTGGGCGCTCGCGCTGCGCGGGGTCTTCGCGATCCTCTTGGGCCTCGCGGCGTTCGTGCTCCCCGGAGTCACGCTGGTCGTGTTTGTCGCGCTCTTTGGAGCCTACGCGGTCGTCGACGGAGTGCTCGCGATCATTGCGGGCGTCCGAGCCGCCGAGCGACATGAGCGATGGTGGTCCCCGGTCCTCAAGGGGCTCGCCGGGATTGCCGCCGGGGTGCTGGCCTTCGTCTGGCCAGCGCTCACCGCATTGGCCTTGCTCTTCCTGATCGGTGGATGGGCGATCGTGACCGGCGTCCTGGAAATTGTGGCGGCGGTCCACCTCCATCGCGCCCACGGCGAATGGCTGTTGGTCCTCAATGGCGTCTTGTCCGTCCTGTTCGGCCTCCTCGTCATCATTTGGCCGGGCGCTGGATTCCTCACTCTGCTGTGGTTGATCGGAACATATGCGATCGTCTTTGGGGTCGTGCTCTTGGTCCTGGCCTTTCGCCTACGCAATCGTCACGGGCGCCCGACGTCGGTGGCTAGATGAGAACCCTCGACGCAGGGGTAGGCTTACCTTGCTCTCCGCTCTCCTGGTTCACGCGGCGGCGGTGCGATTGACAACCCACGATGCGCGTCTCTATAGTCCGCGTGCCGGGCCACCGTGACAGCGCCCAGCATCCAGGAGGGATGGCGATGAACCCATGGCGTTCCGTGACATGGACAACGCTTCTCGCAGCGGCGGTGCTGATGCCCGGGAGCCCGGGGACCGCTGTCGCGGCCGACATCATCAAGTTTGGGATCTCGACCCCCCTCTCGGGCCCGGCCGCGCCCTGGGGGATTCCGCACAAGAACGCGACCGAACTGATTTTCGACGAGATCAACGGCCAGGGCGGACTCGAGATAGGCGGCAAGAAGTACAAGCTCGAGGTCGTCGCCTACGACCACAAGTACGTGATTGCCGAGGGCGTCGCCACGGTCAACCGGCTCATCGCGAAGGACGGCGTGAAGTACATTTCCGTTCTCGGAGGAGCCGTGGTCAAGGCGAATGAGGAGCCGGTCAACGAAAACGGCGTCTTGAACCTGCCGCTGGCGTACGCCGAGGGACTGGTGAGCCCGAAGAACCCGCTCACCTTCCACAGCTTCCCATCACCGCCGGAGACGACCACCTTCTGGAAGTGGATCAAGGAACACCAGCCTCAGATCAAGCGCGTGGCCACTATTTCACCGAACGATGACACCGGATGGTGGTCGATCAAGGTCGAGACGGCATTCGTCGAGAAGCTCGGGTATCAGATGGCAGGAAAGGAGTTCTTCGAGCGCAGCATGACGGACTTCAACCCGGTCCTGCTGCGGATCCTGGCCCAGAAGCCGGACATCATCAGCGTGCTCGCTTCCCCGGCGGGCAGCGTCGGCCTGATCATCAAGCAGGCCCGCGAGCTCGGCTTCAAGGGGCGCTTCATCCATATCGGGCAGGTCGACACCTCGGTGGTGGCCAACATCGCGGGCAAAGCGAACGTCGAGGGCATGTGGGTCCACGGCTACGTCCAGTCCCCCTTGCCCGAGAAGGTCAAGAGCTGGCAAGCGCGGTACACCAAGAAGTACGGCGAATGGAACGCCACCAGCATCGATTTCACCAATCCGGCCTTCGCCTTCGTGGCCGCGGTGAAGAAGGCCCAGAGCCTGGACCCCAAGAAGATCGGGGAGGCCATGCGCACGGTCGAGTTCGACAACCTCTGGGGCAAGGCGCACTTTGGCGGGAAGGACTACTACGGCGTCGGGAACCAGATCATTTACCCCATGCCGTTCTCCGAGGTGAAGGACGGGGTCGCGACGCTCGTCGTGCAGCTGAGCCCACCCCACAATTGAGATAGGGGGCCCGTCGGGGCCCTCTACGACTGAATGACGCCGGACCTCCTGATCCAGAGCACGATCATCGGGCTGTCGATCGGCTCGATCTACATCCTGATGGCCCTCGGGCTCACGCTCATGTTCGGCATGATGCACATCATCAACTTCGCCCACGGCGCGATCTACATGCTGGGCGCGTTCGCGATCTACTACATCTTCTCTCAGTGGGGCGTGCCGTATTTCGCGGCGTTCGTCCTGGCGATGCTCCTCCTGGGAACGTTCGGGTATCTCGTCGAGCGCTCGATCTACCGGCCAATCAAGGGAGGGATCGAGCCGACACTGGTCGCACTCCTCGCGCTCACCACATTTCTCCAAGCGGCCGGCTACCCGGTCTTCGGCCAGCTCGACAAGCACGTGCCGCCGGTCTTCCAGGGCACGCGGAACGTTCTCGGCGTGATGATCTCCGTCGAACGACTGATGATCATCCCGATGGCGGGCGCCCTGGTCGTCGGGCTCTACCTGTTCATCAACAAGACGAAGATGGGCGCCGCCATGCGCGCCATCGAGCAGGACAAGGAGGCCGCCGCTCTGCAGGGCGTCAACGTGCACGTGGTGAACGGCCTCGCCTTCGCGATCGGCTTTGCACTGGCTGCGGCGAGCGGAGCGCTCATGGCGCCGATCTTCAAGCTCGATCCGATGATGGGAGAGCAGCCGCTGCTCAAGGCGTTCATCATCATCATCCTCGGTGGCCTGGGCAGTATCCCGGGAGCCATCCTCGGGGGACTCATGCTGGGGCTCATCGACTCCATCGTCGCCACGGCCCTCGGCGCCGAACCGGCGTTCCTCCTGAGCTTCGTGTTCATCATCCTGTTGTTGCTCTTCAAGCCGACGGGACTCTTCGGTTATGCGCCGCCTTAGGGTCGGCGTGCTCATCGTCCTGGTCCTGCTCATGCTCCTCGTCCCGCAGCTCGGGGGCGACTACTACGTGCATGTCTTCGCGCTCGTCTTCACGAACGTCATCCTCGCCGCCAGCCTGCGCCCGTCGCTGACGTGCGGCCAGCTCAACATCGGGCATTCGGCGTTCATGTCCATCGGGGCGTACGCCTCCGCGCTCCTTGCGAAGAACCTCGCCGTCCCGTTCGAGGTCTCGATGCTCTGCGGAGCCCTCGTCGCGGCCGTCGTCGGTCTGGTCATCGGCTATCCATCGCTCCGGTTGCGGGGCGTGTACTTCGCGATGGTGACCGTGGCCTTCGTCGAGGTGATCCGCCTGATCGCCCAGCTCTGGGTACCGCTGACCCGGGGCATGAGTGGCTTGAGCGGCATCCCCAAGCCCAATCTCCTCGGGGTGACGCTGGCCACGAAGGCGAGTCAGTACTACCTGGCGCTCTTCCTGATGCTGCTGACGCTCCTGATTCTCTGGAAGCTCGAGTCCAGCCGCCTCGGACTCATCTGGAAGAGCATCGGCATGGCCGACAACCTCGCGCAGTCGCTCGGGGTGAACATCGCCAACCACAAGCTGCTGGCGTTCATGCTCGGCTGCTTCTTCGCCGGCGTGGCCGGAGCGTTCTACGCGCACTTCATTCGCTTCCTCTTCCCGCCGGAATTCGGCTTCCTCATGGCGACGAACATCCTTGTCTACAACTACGTCGGCGGCCGGGGACACTTCGCCGGTCCGATCGTCGGCGCCGCCTTCCTCTCGTTGTTGTCCGAGCCGTTCCGGGGCAGTGCGTACGAGACGATCTTCTTCTCGATCGCCATGCTGCTCACCATCCTGTTCTTGCCTGGCGGCCTCATCACGTTGCCCGGAAAGCTCGCCGAGCTCCGGTGGTGGAAGAGCGCATCCGCTCACAGTCCGAGTCCCGCCGCGTGAGCTCCGCGCTTCTTCTCGAGACACACGGTCTCACCCGGCACTTCGGCGGACTCGCCGCCGTCAACCGTGTCGATCTCCGCGTTGCGGAGGGCGAGATCGTCGGCCTGATCGGTCCGAATGGCGCGGGCAAGACGACCTGCTTCAACCTTCTGTCCGGCTTCATCCGGCCCACCGCCGGCACCATCCGGTTCGACGGCGAAGACATCACCCGACTCCGGCCGCATCAAGTCGTCAAGCGCGGGTTGGTGCGCACGTTTCAGCTCACCACGCTGTTTCAAGAGTTGACCGGTCTGGAGAACGTTCTGCTCGGCTTGCATCTGCATAGCCGCAGGAGTCTGGGCCGGGCGCTGTTCAGCCGTCGGAGATTTCCGCCGGATGAGGTCGCCCGCAGCCGCGAGGTGCTGGAGTTCACCGGCCTGGCGTCGCAGGCCGACCAGCTCGCAAGGAATCTGCCGCACGGCCACCAGCGCGTACTGGGCATCGCCATGGCGCTCGCCGCTCGACCACGGCTGTTGCTGCTCGACGAGCCGGTCACCGGCATGAACCTGGACGAAAGTGGTCGCGTGATGGCCCTGGTCAAGACCATCCGCGATCGGGGCGTCACGGTCCTGCTCGTCGAGCACAACATGAAGGCGGTGATGGGCACGTGCGAGCGCATCGTCGTGTTGAACTTCGGCCAGACGCTCGCCGAAGGCTCGCCGGCCGAGGTGAGTACGAACGCGAAAGTGATCGAAGCCTACCTGGGAGCGGGTCTCGCGCATGCTCGAGGTTAAGGATCTACGCGTCCGCTACGGTACGGTGGAAGCGGTCAAGGGCCTGTCCTTCCAGGTGTCCACCGGCGCGATCGTCAGCCTGATCGGCGCGAACGGCGCCGGCAAGACGACCAGCCTCCGCGCGCTGACAGGCCTGGTCAAACCCAGCGGCGGCGAGGTGCGCTTCGAGAACGCGTTACTGAACGGTCTCGCCCCGCACGACATCGTGCGTCTCGGGATCGCTCTCGTGCCCGAAGGCCGACGGTTGTTCCCGAAGATGACCGTCCTCGAGAATCTCAGGATGGGCGCGTATCTCCAAACGCGCAAGGCGGACGTCGCGTCCACACTGGAGATGATCTACCAGCACTTTCCGATCCTGAGAGAGCGCGGACGACAGCGTGCGGGCTCCCTCTCCGGCGGTGAGCAGCAGATGCTGGCTATCGCTCGGGCCCTCATGAACCGCCCGAAACTGCTGCTGCTGGACGAGCCCTCGATGGGCCTCTCGCCCATCATGACGGCGGAGATCGGCAAGGTCATCCGGCAGATCAACGCCCTGAACGTGTCGATCATCCTGGTGGAGCAGAACGCGATGCTGGCCCTCACGCTGGCGCAGTACGGCTACGTGCTGGAGACCGGCACGCTGATGCTGCAGGGCAAAGCCGAAGAGTTGCTGCGGGACGAAGGGGTGAAGAAGGCTTACCTGGGAATATGACGCTTCGGCGGAGCCAAGGAGCAGACGAAGCACGCGGGCCTTTGGGCTCGCCAACCAGATCTGGCTGCCTGCGGACATCCAGTTCACCCTCCGTTCGAGCAGCGTCGAGCGGGTCGACGCGCCGCAGAACCGCGAGGAGATCGACGAACAAGGGGTTTTCGCTCTGGCCAGTCAGTTTCGGGCCCGTGCCGGCGTCAGCCTGCTGGTCGTGAACAAGTTTCAGGGCGCAGAGCTCGGTGGGCAGGCGGTGGAGGCGCTCGGGGTGTGCATCGTGAAGCTGCTCGGGCATTCGGGCCTGGGAAAGGTGCTCGCACACGAACTCGGCCATCTGCTCAGTCTCGAGCACCTCACGCGATCGGGCGTGGACAACTACAACCTGATGTACCCGTCGCTGCGGGCGGACGACCGGCTCACCCAGCAGCAGATCGACCAGGCGCGGACGTCGAACCCCATGGGGCGAATCGCCCCAGCACGGTGAGCGCATTCAGGACGACCGGCGCTCACGACCGCTATTTCTTTTCTCTTGGGGCGCCTCGTAAGATATCCGAGTCCAAGATGAAGTTCTGGCCGGAAGGTAGCATCATGACCTGGATCTTGTCGCTCAGTTTCTGAACCATGGCGTACCGCACGAGCTCTGGAGTGAGAGAAGCTGCCAATTTTCTGTTCGCTTCTGCCTCCTTCTCGGCGCGGAATAAAATGGCGCTGCCTTCTCCTTTGGCCCGTTCAATGGCCTGCTGAGCTTTGTGTTTTTCCCCCTCAATCTTTTGTTGTTCTTCCAGGGCGCGCTGCGTGGCTATCTGTTTATCCTCGATCGCTTTCTTGAACTCCGGGTTGAAGTCGATGTTGTCCAGAAGCAAATCGACCACCTCGATCGAAAAGGGGGAAAGCTCTTTCTCCAGCCTTTCCCGGACGGCCTTTCTGATGTTTTCGCGGTTGGGGGCAATCTCGACGCTCTTATATTTCACGGTTTCATCTTTGAAATTCTGAATGACCCGCGATTCGACCAAGACATTGAAAAAGTTGGGGCCGACGGTCCGATAGAGCTGTTGGATGGTTTGAGGAGAAACGCGAACATTGAGACTTGCTCTGACAAAGACATCCTGGCTTTCTTCACTGAAGGCGTTGAGCTTATCGAACACGCGACGCTGCACCTGGATGTTGGCAAGCAGGACGTCACGCCACGGCGCCACAAACTGGAGTCCCTCGCCGATCTGGCCTTTGATGCCGCCAAATTCATAGACGACACCGATGTGGCCGGCCGGCACCTGGTGGACGGAGGCGAAAAAAGTGATAAAGACCATGAGGGCAAGGATCAGAAACCCTCCCGGTTTCAGCAAACTGGCGAGGAGAAGTATCTTGGACCCCCGGTAGTCCCGGGTCTCTGGGAAGGTTCTTTGAGCTGTGAAAAGGAGCGCAGCGATCACCGCAAGGATGGCCATCCAGATGACATACGACATCGGCTATTCCTTCCTTGAGTCGAGCTTTTCGATCGACGAAACCTCTGAGTCCCCCGCTGACTGCCCCCGTACCCGCTCAATCAGGTCGGGTGCCACGCGAGTCGTCGGATGCGCGCGACGATCTGCCTAAAGAGGGTCCGTGTCAAGGGGCTTTCGGCACACGTATGCTAACCTGCGACCCAAAGGTTTGATAGGTTCCCGGTCATGGACAAGCGACCAGCGCCGCGCTTCGATTGGTTCATCCCGATCGACGGGGACGGGGCGCACATCGGGACGCGACGGGCGGAGAGGCCGCCGACGTTCGAGTACCTGCGCCGGGTGGTGGAGGCGGCGGAGGCGGAGGGGTACTACTCGCTGCTGATCCCAACCCGGTTCGCGAACGGACTGTTCGAGGAAACGGCGCCGCTGGCGGAGACGTGGACGACGGCGACGGCGCTGGCAGCGGTGACGCGGCGGATCCGATTCCTGGTGGCGGTGCGGCCGGGGTTCATTTCGACGGGGCTCTTCGCGCAGATGGCCGCGGCGCTCGATCAGATCAGCGGGGGGCGGCTCGACATCAACGTGGTGCCCGGCGGGATCCAGGGCGACTTCGAGCGGCTGGGCGTCACGATGGACCACGACAAACGATACGAGCAGGCGGAGGAGTTCATCGCGGCGCTGCGGGCGCTGTGGGCGAAGCCGGAGCCGGTGGTGTTCGAGGGGAGCACGATCCGGTTGAAAGGGGCGGTGGTCTCGCCCGGGCCGGTGGGCGATGGACCGCGGTTCTACGTGGGCGGCGCATCGCCGCGGGCTCTGGAGTTTGCGGCCAAAGAGGCGGACGCATACCTGGCATGGATCCAGCCGCTCGAGGATACCGGGGCGCTGCTGGAGCGGCTGCGCAAGGCGTACGCGGCCCGAGGGCGACGGCCGGTACTCGGACTGCGCACGCACCTGGTCGTGCGGGCGACCGAGTCGGAGGCGTGGGCGGCGACAGAGGAGTTGATGTCGCAGGTGGACGAGCGTGTGGTGGCGCAGCGGCAGGCGGCGTTCGCGGGGACGCAAATGGTGGGGCAGCAGGCGCAGCTCCGTGCGCAGCCGCGGGAGCGGGCGCCGCGACTGTGGAACGGGATCGCGAAGGTACGCGTGAATCTAGGGACGGCGATCGTCGGCGACCCGCCGCAGGTGGCGGCGGAGTTGCTGGCCTACTGGCGGCTGGGGTTCGACGAGTTCATCCTGTCGGGCTTTCCGCACGAGGAGGAGTGCCGTCGGGTGGCGTCAGACGTCTTGCCCGGCCTGCGCGAGGTGATCGAGCGCGAGCGGGAGCGCCCATAGCGCGATGGGTCGAGGTCTCCGCGCTCGATGGCGGGACGCCCCAGTGGCTCGGCGATGGATCGCCAGGGCTGTCCTCAGCCGTTCGCATCGAGAGGAGACGTTCGCCGGTCGGTGATGTTCCGACTGTACGTCCCACGATCGTGACGCACCTTCCGAGCGTGGTCGTGGATCTGTTGCTCGCGCTCATCATCGTCTGGCCCATCCTCGTTATCCGGTCCCTGAGGCGGTAGGCATGACGTGCTGAGTCGACGACTTCCAGCGCCTGACACCGATCCTCTGTGAGGAGACGATCCGATGAACCGACGCAGACGACAGCTCGTGGCTCGGGTGCTTGCTTTGACGTTGATCGCTTCCACGCATGCCATCGCGGCCCCCGAAGGGCGCGCGGACGCGCCCGCGGGGCGCGCGGACGCGCCCGCGGGGCAGATGACGTGGGCCCTTCACTTCACCCTGGCGCCGACGCTCTTCGAGCCCGCCGAGACGCCTGGACTCATCACGCCCTTCATCGTCCTCTACGCGCTCCACGACGCGCTCGTGAAGCCGATGCCAGGGAAGAGCATGGCCCCCAGTCTGGCCGAGTCGTGGAGCACGTCGCTCGACGGCCTCGTCTACGAGTTCGTTCTGCGCAAAGGGGTCAAGTTCCACAACGGCGAGCCCGTCACAGCTGAAGATGCCAAGTTCTCGTTCGAGCGGTACCGCGGCATCTCCGCGAAGGCGCTCAAGGACAAGGTGGCCGCGGTCGAGGCTCCGGATCCCGGGCGCGTCCGCTTCCGGCTCAAGCAGCCGTGGCCGGATTTCATGACCTTCTACGGTACGCCGGCGACGGGGGCGGGCTGGATCGTCCCCAAGAAGTATGTCGAGAAGTTGGGCGAGGAGGGTTTCAAGAAAGCACCAATGGGGGCCGGGCCGTATCGCTTCGTCTCCTTCACTCCGGGTGTGGAGCTGGTGCTCGAGGCCGTCGAAGGATATTGGCGCAAGACACCGAGCGTGAAGCGTCTGGTCTTCAAGGCGGTCCCGGACCCCACCACGCGACTGGCCATGCTCAAGCGGGGTGAGGCGGACGTCGCGTATGGCCTCGCCGGCGAGCTTGGCGAAGAGGTGCGGCGCACTCCAGGGCTCACGCTTCGGCCTACCCCGTTCGTGAGCACCCACTGGCTGGTGTTCGCCGACCAATGGGATTCGAGCTCTCCGTGGCACGACCGGCGCGTGCGCCTCGCGGCCACTTACGCCGTCGACCGTCAGACGATCAACCAGGCAGAGACCCTTGGATTTTCCCGTATCACCGGGAGCATCATCCCCACCGGCTTCGACTTCTACTGGCAGCCGCCCGCCTATCCCTACGATCCGGCCAGGGCCAAGCAGCTTCTCGCGGAAGCCGGGTATCCGAAGGGCTTTGACGCCGGCGACTTCTGGTGCGATGCCGCGACCAGCCGTTCCAGCGAGGCGGTACTCAACTATCTACAATCGGCCGGGATCCGCACGAGGCTTCGCCCGCTCGAACGGGCGGGGTTCCTCAAAGCGTATCAGGAGAAGAAGCTCCGGAACATTATCTACGGCTTGAGCGGGATCTTCGGGAACGCGGCCACCCGGATCGAGGCGTTCACGACCTCGAGCGGCATTTACGCCTACGGGGGGTATCCCGACATCGACGGGCTCTTCAGAGAGCAAGCGGGTGAGCTCGACCCGAAGAAGCGTGAGGTGATCCTTCATCGGATCCAGCAACTGATCCACGAGAAGGTCATGTATCTCCCGATCTGGCAGCTTGCCGTCCTCCAGGGGTACGGTCCCCGCGTGGCGGAGTCGGGGCTCGGACTCATCACCGATTATCCATGGTCGGCGCCGTACGAGGACCTGAGGCTCCAAACTAGGTAGATGCGTACTCGTCGGGACCGGAAACGGCTCGAGCGGACCGTGGAGCGCGCGATGCGGCCTTCCAGGCGTGCATCGGCAGGCCGGGCGGCCTCAGCCAAGACGCTCTTCATGCGTTGGTCCAGATGGGCTTGGTCCTGGCCAGGAGCGATCCTTCTTTTGGCTGTCGCCGTCGGCGTGGCAATGTCCTACGCGACTCTGCGGTGGAGCGAGTCCCCAAAACCGGAGGTCGCCAAAGTCCCAGGGCCGGCTCGCATAGACGAACCGGCTCAAGCCGCGAGCGAGCAGCGCTTCGCAGAGATTCGACAAGCCCATCTGCGTCAGCTCCAGCCCGTTCTCCGCACGGACGCCGAGAAGCTATCAGAGATCGGGCGACGAATTCGCGCCGAGGGGCGCGTCACGGACGTCCACAAGGACCGGTCCGACAACGCGGTTGAGTTGAAGTCACTTTTCGTCTCCGACCGAGTCTTGAGCGGCGACCTCCAGAATCATTACGCGGAGTACTCACGGGCAAAAGAGCGTCTGCGCAGGAACGTCTCGGATCACGAAGAGGAGTTTCGCAAGGCCACGTTTCTCGTGATGGGCAGACTGTCTCTTCCTCCAGGCGCCGAGCACCGGCGGCAGGAGGTCGCTTGGTCCTTGTTGGAGAAGTGCCTCGAGAAGGGGCCCGGGATGACTCTGACCATGCGACCCGATGGTTATCAATACACCGCTCGGGGGCGCTCACGCGGATACGAGGGCACGACGGTCGTCGCTGAAGACGAGCGCGCGGCATTCGAAGCGTTCACGTCGTTTTTGCCTGACGTTGACGTTGCGGCGCATTGTGAAAGCCTGAAGAAACGAGCTGCTGGTATATCCGAGCACGCGAAGAAGCTGTCGACCGACGCGATAGGGCTGGTGCAAGGAACGACACTTCCTGGCGAGTGCAAGTACACCGAGCGTGAGTAGCGGCGGCGTGTGCCCCAATCAGGGTTGACGTACTCGTCGTGATTGTTGACGGTCTGGCCGACGGTCTGATACGGTTGCGCCGCTGAAACGGGGGAGTCGCTCATCCACGTCGTTGCCGTTGGATTTCTCGCGGAGGGAAGCCATGGCGCTAGAGGCCCGCGCACTCGAAGGCAGCCAGCAGATATCGCGGCGGCTGTTCATGAAGGCCGTAGGGACGGTCGCCGGCACCGCGGCGCTCGCTCCCAACGCGACAGCGCAGGCGCCGCCCGGCCGACCCGCCGAGCCGTCGAGCACCGTCACCAGCCCGCCACGCGATTTCACGCCCGGCGCACCGCCGGTGACCTACGTCGATCCGGATGTCATCACCGTCGATCCCCTCTTCAACGGCTATCGACAGGGCAACACGCCGATCAAGCGGCTCTGGACGGGCGCTCTGTGGTCGGAAGGACCGGCCTGGAGCGGTCAGGGGCGCTACCTGGTCTGGAGCGACATTCCCAACAACCGGCAGCTGCGCTGGCTTGAAGACGACGGAAGCGTTACCGTCTTCCGCAGCCCGTCGAACAACAGCAACGGCAACACGTTCGACTTTCAGGGCCGCCAGCTCTCGTGCGAACATCTGACCCGCCGCGTCGTCCGCTACGAGCATGACGGCTCGGTGACGATCATCGCGGACTCGTATAACGGCAAGCGCCTCAACTCGCCGAACGACATCGTGCCGCATCCCGACGGCAGCTACTGGTTCACCGATCCGCCGTACGGGGGTCAGCTCTACGAGGGCGCGCCCGACGCGCCCGGCAGGCCGAGCAACCGGGCGGGCCGACGTAAGCCCCGGCTCGGCCAGCCGCCGGAAATCGGAACCATGAAGCGCGAGCTGCCGACCAGCGTGTACCGCGTGGATCCTGGCGGGCGACTCGACCTGGTCATCCGCGAAGATCAGCTTCCCGATCCGAACGGCCTCGTGTTCTCGCCCGACTACAAGAAGCTGTACGTCATCAGCACGGGTCCCGGACCGGGCGACACGGGCCCAGGCGGCAAGCGCGACATGTACGTGTTCGACGTCGGCGCCGACAACAAGCTGTCGAGTCCGAAGCTGTTCAGCGACTTCATGGTCGACGGCATCAAGTGCGGCCCGGATGGAGCTCGCTGCGACGTCGACGGCAACGTCTGGGTGTCGAGCAACGGCGCACCGGGCGGCCGTGCGCTCGGCTACAGTGGCGTGACCGTGTGGACGCCGGAAGGCAAGCTCATCGGCCGCATCCGGCTGCCCGAGGTCTGCGGCAATCTGTGCTTCGGAGGACCCAAGCGTAACCGCCTCTTCATGACCGCGAGCCAGTCGTTGTATGCGCTCTACGTCAACACGCAGGGGGCGGCGCCAGCGTGATACCCCGGGCCACGACGCAGGACAATGTTTCGCACGCGACGATGGTTCGCCGCGTGATCGGGTGCGTGGCCATGTTCTTCGCGGCGGTCGGTGTCGCAACCGCCCAGACACCGCTCGAGCGCGGCAGTTATCTCGTCAATGCCGTCATGGCTTGTGACGGTTGCCATACGCCGAGGGGACCGAGCGGATTCGTCATGGAACAGCGGTTCGCGGGCGGGTCGCAAGCATGGGACACGTCGGCCTACACCGTCAGAGGCTCCAATATCACGCCCGATCGTGAGACCGGGATCGGCACGTGGAGCGACAGCGAGATCAGGCGCTCCCTCACGGAGGGTGTTCGGCCGAACGGCGCGCCGCTCGCGCCGCAGATGCCCTTCGCCTTCTACAAGATCCTGACGCCACGCGACCTCGCCGCGGTGGTCGCCTACATGCGTTCGGTCGCGCCGGTCCGCAACGCGGTGCCGCCGCCGGTCTACAAGGCGGCGATGCACGCTGAGCTCGTTCCCGGCGCCGAGAAGCCGTTCACCGACGAAGCGCTGCGCGATCCGATCACGCGGGGTTTCTATCTCGCCACGATCGCCCACTGCATGGAATGCCACGGGCGACGGCCGGACGGCGTTCAGGACTACAAGCACGCCCTCGGCAAGGGCGGCTACGTCTTCACCGGCCCGTGGGGCGCGGCGGTGACCCCCAACATCACGTCGCACCCGAAGTCCGGCATCGGCGCATGGACCGACGCAGAGATCAAGCGGGTTCTCACTCACGGCGTGTCGCGCGACGGCCGGGCGTTCCAGCAGCCGATGGCTCGTCAAGCCTACTTCAGCCGCATGATCGACGCGGACCTCGATGCCATCGTCGCCTGGCTACGCACGATCCCGCCGATCGAATGAGTGTTCGCCGCCGCGGACCTCGACTGATCCAGTAGCAGATTCTACGGGCCGCGCTCGCTCTACCAGGCCCTTCAGGCCGGTGCAGGCGACCTGGTGATGCCGGACCTGGGGCGGATCGGCGGAGTGACCGGCTGGTTGCGGGCCGCGGCGATCGCCGGCAGTGCCGGAATTCCGATGTCCACGCACCTCTATTCGGAGACGTCGGCTCACCTGATGCGCGTGACCCAGACGGCTCACTGGCTCGAATGGCAGGACTGGGCCGATCCGATCGTCGCCGAACCCTTCGCGCTGAAAGACGGTCACCTGATTGTTCCGAATCGGCCAGGCAATGACCTCGCGTGGAACGAGCAGGCCGTCAAGCGATATCGCTACGATATGTGAGCCTGGTCGTGAAGCGAGAGCCTGGGCACCCCGCGCTCTTGCACCGCCGGCGCGGGCCGCCGCCGAGCGACCCGCGACCAAGTGCTAGACTCCCGACCGCGTGTCGTCCATGCCCTCGTACGTGTTCGTGTGGCTCCTGCTCATCTTCGCGTGGGCGGCGAACTTCGTCATCCGCATCGGATTCTCCGCGCTGCTGCCGTCGATCATCGACGAGCTCCAGGTTTCCTACACGCGGGCCGGCCTGCTCGCGTCGGCGTTCTTCTATGCCTACGTGATCATGCAGATCCCGTCCGGCCTCCTCGGCGACCGGTTCGGCCGGCGGCGCATCCTCGTTCTCGGCTTGCTGGGCGGAGCGCTCTCGGCGGGTCTCACGGGCCTGGCTGGCTCGTTCGCCACGCTCTTCGCCGCTCGGGCGTTGACGGGCGCCTTCCAGGGGTCGCTTTTCTCGAATGACCGGGCCATCGTCGCGACCGTCACCCCGCCCGCCCGGATCGGCCTCGGCCAGGGCGTGTCATTCTCAGGACCCGGCCTCGGCCTCACCGTCGGCCTCGTCATCGGTGGCCTGCTGGTCGAAGTCCTGCCCTGGCGGACCGTGATGATGCTCTTCGGGCTCGGCCCCGTCATGGCCGCGGTGCTCATAGTCCGGTATGTACCGGCGCCGGCGTCGTCGGCGGCGGCGCCGGTGCCGGTCGGACAGCGTCTGCAACGTCTCTTCTCCAACGGGCCGCTCTGGGTGCTGGGGCTCGTCAGCTTCTGCGCCATCGCCAACCAATTCATCCTCGCGACCTGGGCGCCGCTCTTCTTCAACGAGGTGGGCGTCGCCGACCTCGGGCGCGCCGGCAGCTACGCGGCGCTGCAGGGCATCGCGGCCTCGGTCGGGATGGTCGTCAGCGGATGGGCCCACGACCGTCTCGTCAAGCGGGGCTACGGCTCGAAGACCGTCATCGTGGCCGGCCTCACCGGCCTCGCGCTGTCGATGCTCGCCATGGCCGCGGTCATCGGTCAGCGATCGCTTCCGGGGCTGGCCGTCGTGCTGTTCCTGGCCGCCTTCTTCTGCTGGTCGATTTGGGGCGCGGTCTACGCGCTCCTGGGCCGTATGGTCCGCGAGGCGGAGCTGGGCACGGCGTTCGGCCTCAGCAACAGCATCGGCTTCGTCGGCGCCATCGTCGGCCTCACCGCGACCGGTTGGGTGCGCGACCTCACCGGCTCCTTCAGCGCCAGTTGCGTGTTCGCGGCCGTGCTCGCCCTCACCGGCGTTGCGCTCGTGGTCGCTCTGCGCGTGCCGGCTCGAACGGCCGGGGAGCCGGCGGCAAACCACTGATCCTCGATCGTCACGGTGCCGTGCAGCGTGTAGCGGCGGTCCTCGGGTGGGACCTGTCGGCCTCCAGAGTGTCCGGCGGCTTGATCTCGTTCGCGCCGCAGCAGAGAATGCCCGGCGGGCGGCCTGGGGGCGTCGATGGACTCCCAACGCCCGAGGGAGGGGCTCATGATGGAACGGATGACCGGTCTCGTCGGGACGACAGCGGCGGCCGTGGTGATGCTCGCCGGGTGCACGACGACGACGGAAAAGGGCACCGTCGGCGTCGAGCGCAGCCAGTTCCTCCTCGTCTCCTCGGCGGAAATGGACAAGAGTGCGGCGCTCGCCTACCAGAAGGTACTCCAGGAGCAGAGCCCGAAGGGCAACGTCAACCGGGATGCGCAGCAGGTCGAGCGCGTCCGCGCGATCGCCAGGCGCATCATCCCGCAGACCGGTGTGTTCCGGAAGGACGCGCCGGGTTGGAAATGGGAGGTGAATGTCCTCACCTCGCCGGAGATCAACGCGTGGTGTATGCCCGGCGGCAAGATCGCGCTGTACACCGGCATCCTCGAGAAGCTCGAGTCGACGGACGACGAGATCGCGGCCGTGATGGGGCACGAGATCTCCCACGCGCTGCGTGAGCACGGGCGCGAGCGCGCGTCGCAACAGCTCGCCACCGGCGTCGGCGCGAGCGCGGTCGGAGCCGTGCTCGGGATCGGGCAGTCGGGAGCCGACCTGGCCGGCCTGGTCGGGCAGGTCACGTTCCTTCTGCCGTACTCGCGCATCCATGAGACCGAAGCCGACCGCATGGGGGTCGAGCTGGCAGCGCGTGCGGGCTACGACCCGCGGGCGGCGATCACCCTGTGGCAGAAGATGGCCAAGATCTCGGGTGGGGGTGGACCGCCGGCGCTCCTCTCGACCCACCCGTCGAACGAGGACCGCATCAAGGATCTCGGAGTGTTCTCACAGCGCGTGCTGCCGCTCTACGAGCAGGCACGGGCCAAGAAGTAGCTCGCGAAGCAAGCCGCGGCACGCTAGCGACCGTCGCCGCCGACCTCGACACGGCCGGCGCGGATGGCGACCGGCCCGAGCAGGACGCGGACCGGGAGCCGCGCGAGCTGGGGGCTCGGATCGAAGTTGCTTGCGATCCAGTGGACGAGCGGGTCGGGCACCACCAGCCAGCCGATCCGCGCGTGGTCCACGGCGAGTATGATCGGCACGCGGTCCCGTCCAGGCAAGACGCGGACGCGCGCCTCCATCCGGGGCCCGAGCCCGCTCACGCGGGCGTGCGCCGCGCCGTCTCCGAGCTCGATGGTCATCCGAGTGTACTGCTGCTGGTCGTCGATCACCCGCTGGAGGTCGGCCTGCATGACGACGAGGCGCTCGACGGACACCGCGCCGACGTCGAGCGGCTCGAGCACGCCGCGCTCGAGGACCTCTACGGGATCGAAGACGACGTTCTGGAGCACCACGCGGATGGTGTGCACACGGAGGGGGAGCCGGTCCTTGCGGGAGAGCTCGCCCACCGACGCCGCGTCCGCGGTGATGGTGAGAGTGTCGACTTCCCCGCGCAGGATCGCCTCCGGGCGATATCCGAGGTCGATCCGGAGGCGCTCGGCGTCCCGGATCAGCGACGGCAGGAGTCCCGCCCGCGTCTCGGCGATGCGCGCGGCGAGGGCCTTCGGCGCCACACCGCCCGGCGAGCGGATGCGCCGGGCTCGGAGCTCAGCGCGGCTCCCGTCCGGGAGCGGGTACTGAGCCACCACGGGGAAGAGGCGGGCCAGGGCGCTCCCCGGGGCCTCGAGCGCCTGCATGATCCGGCGCGCCTTCGCGATGGAGAAGTCCGGGCCGAGGTCACCCGTCTTGACGATCGCGAAGTCCACGCCCAAGGGTGTGGCGCCCCATGCTCGCAGCATCGTGAAGGGCAGCCCCCGGCGTTTCGCCTCGTAGCGGAAGTTCGACACCGAGAAGGTCGCGTAATTGGGGACCACTGACACCCGCACCGGCCGCCCACCGCTCGCGCGTGCGATGTCCTCGAGGATGCGGGCGTGCGGCCAGTCGGCGCGGCTTGGCGGATACGATATGGCGAGCGGGAACGGTAACCCGGGCACGGGCGGCAGTGTGGGCAGCATGAAAGCGCTCAACGTCACCTGGAGCACACCGAGGACTACGCAGGCACCGACGGCGAGCCGGCGTGCAACAGTCGGGAGGGCGCGCGCGCCGAGCGCCGCCACCACCGCCGCCGCGGCGAGAGCGGGCAACGAATAGCGGAGATTCTTGTTCCGGGACAGTGTGACCAACAGGAAGGGGGTGAGGGCGGCGACCCAGAGGACGGCGCGATGATCGCGGAAGCGGCGCACCGCCAACAGTCCTCCGAGGAAGCAGAGCGTGGCGAGGAGACCGAATTGCGAGGAGAAAGTGGTCGGGTAGTACAGGAGCGCGGTCGACGAGAAGGCGGGCGCCTGGCCCTCGAACGCGGCGAACTTGAAGGAGCGGTTCAGGAACAGGAGGGGAAGGTGGAGGAGCCGCGGGCCGTACCAGGGGAGCGCGACGGCGGCTGCGATCACGACGGCGAGGCCGAGCCAGGCGAACCGGCGCCGGCGCTTTCCGATCCCGGCCGCCTGCCCCACCGTCCAGAGCACAGGGGCGAGCGCGTAGACGGGAAACGTGGGCTTGGTGAGGAGCCCGAAGCCCCAGATCAGTCCGAGCCCCACCGTCCACCCGGGCCGCGAGAACGCCTCGGCGCGAACGAGGGCGTAAAGCGCCAGGGCGACCATCGCGGTGAGGGGCAGGTCGAGCTGGAAGTTCAAGAGTGAGAAGACCACGAAAGGGGCGGTGCCGAGGAAGAACGCGGCGAGGAGACCGGTCGCGGGATCGGCGACATGTCGGCCGAGGCCATAGACGGCGAGAAGCCCCACCCCGAGGAAAGCGAGCATCACCGCCTGCGCCGTCAGCGCCGTCACCGGGAACGCGAAGTAGAGGATCCCCGCCGCGCAGATCGCGAATGGCGGGTAAAACGGGGAGATGCCCATGATTTCGGCGAACCGATCGGCTGCGGGGTTGGCCAGGCTCCGGTGGCAGTCGAGGGCCCGCTCGAGGTGGTTGGCGTAGTCCCACTCCGGGGGATGGCGGTCGATGGACACCCAGATCGTGACAACGAGGCAGAGGGCGCCGAAGAGCGCGACGAGAACCACCCACGGCCGCACGCTCATGAACGAAGTCTTCGCCGCTCCTTCACCCTCAGGTCTCAACGATCCGGTCTCATCACCGGCGCGGAGGACGGCTCCAAGCCGATCGCCACGCTGAAGGGAAGCGCTGCCAGGGTCCAGGCGATCAGCACGACTTCGGCATCACCGAAGCTCCACTCCGTGAGACCGGTGACCAGGAATCCTGAGATGGCGGCAAGACTACCGACCACGACCGTGCGCTCACGTTCGCGCGCTGGTCCGTCGAGACGCCGGAGCAGTCGCGATGCAGAGACGAAGAAGGCGACCCAGATCGAGAGCCACGCGGTCAGTCCCACCACGCCTCTCTCGACGAGGATTTGCAGCGGTGAGCTGTGGACGTGTCCGGTGCTCTTTTTGACCGCCTCCGGTAGCGCATAATTTCGGTACGACCGCCCCACCCCGCCCGGCCCCACTCCGAGCCATGGGTGCTCACGCCACATCGCGAGCCCGCTCTTCCACATGTAGAGCCGCTCTCGCACCGTGACGTCGTTCGGATCAACGACGCTCCGGACGCGGGAGCTCAGACGCTCCGGACCGAGAAGAGCAATGGTCAGCATGAGCGCGATGCCGATCATCATGAAGGTGCGTCCGCGGCGTAGGGTGAGCAGCAGTACGCCGAGGCCAGCGAGGAAGCCGACCCACGCACCCCGCACGTAGGTGACACCCAGTCCGGCCAAGGTGACGAGCCACAACCCCCACCGCCCGCGCGCCCTCTGGCTTCCCGCCAGCAGTCGCGGTAATCCTACCAAGAGGATCAAGGTCAGCACCCCGCCGAGCGTCATGTAGATGCTGAACGGCCCACGGGCCCGGTCGCAACGATGGAAGAACCAGCTGAGCGGCCATACTTGCGGTACAGGCGTCGGGCACATCATGACTTGAATGAGACCAACAACCCCGAGGATGGCGCCGAGGATCCCCAACAGGTTCAGGAATCGCTCGACCCGATCGACGCTCCGGAGCAGGTCGGCCGTCACGAAGAACGCGAACGCGGTGAGCAGCCCCTTGGCGGCTACCAGGCTTCGCCCGGGGACGTCCGACGCGAGGGCAGACACGAGGGTCACCAGGAAAAACAACGCGATCGGTAACCCCAGAGACCAGGGCTGCTCCCGACGCACGGCCGGATCGCGAAGGCGCCAGAGCCACAAGGCGGTGAGCACGGCCAGCGCGCTCTCAGAGAGCGTGATCGACGACGCGAGACCGACGACGAAGATCGGGAAGACGCCACGGCTCAGCGAGGATGCGTCCAGGCGCCGCGTGGAGCGCATCAGCGTGGAGGCGCCCGCCGGGAGTGTCATCACGGCAGGATAGTGTA
>JAHFDK010000356.1 GCA_023249095.1 Candidatus Rokuibacteriota bacterium
AACTCGGAATGCACGATCCCCGCACGGATCCCGCGCACCTTGTTGCAGGCGATCACCTCACCCTGGCCGCTGCCGCCCACGATGATGCCCAAATCAGCATCCCCCCGGGCCACCATCCGGCCGACCGCGGCGCACAATGGTGGATAGTCCACCGTTGTGACGCCACGCGGGGCAAGGTCGGAGACGTCGTGCCCCCTCGCGCTCAAGACGCCCACGATGAGGTCGATTAGCCGCACCCCGTGGTGATCTCCTGCGATTGCGATGCGTGCGAGAGCGGACATCAGCCCTGAAGCTCTCGTGTGCCGTCAGCGAAGAGATCCTCGATCGCCGGACGGGTACGCACGATGTGCTGGTTCATCGCGTTCTCAACAAGCTCCTCGAGCGTAGCCCGATTCTCTTCGATGCCGTACGGCAGGGGATCCGATCCCGTGACCTGCATGACCCGCGCCAGGATCTGATCCTGGCGACAGTCGCCGGGACCGCTGCGCAGCCGCTCGAGGTAGCTGCGCTTCGCATTGGCGAATTCAGTGAACAACATAGAGGCAAGATCGGTGTGCTGTGCGAGCAGCTCGTCGCGCACGACTACCAGGTGGTTGATCGGGAATACACCGCGCTGCCTAAGCACGTCGGCCGCCGCGTCATCGGGGTCCGCGATCTGTGAGACCACCTCGGGGTGCTTGATACCGGCGCCGACAACGGCATCGAGTTCGCCGGCGAGGAGCAACGCCTCGAGCGTCGCCCCCTGGGGTGCGCGGAGCACGTTCCTCGGAGGCACATACGCCGCCACATGCTCATCCCCGGAGCACACCCAGGTTACTGAGTCGAGATCGAGTCCGGCCTCGGCCAGGGCCGCGCGGCCCCAGACGCCCGTAGTCACGGTGTAGCCGCGGTTCACGCCGATGCGGCTGCCGGCGAGGTCTGCAGCAGGCTGGCCACTATTTTTCCGCAACACCTGTGTGGCGCCGTGGTGGAAGTCGCGCACGAGGAAAATCGGCAGAGCGGTGAACGCAACGCCATGTTCCTTCGCGGTGAGATATGTGGTCACAGCCATCTCGGCAACATCGAACTCGAGCTCGCGCACCATCTTCCGGAACCCCTTCACGAGGACGGGTTCATTGACGAAGTCAAAGCGGAGCCCGGAGGAGGACACCTCGCCCTCGATCAGTGCGCGGTTCGCGCCCTGCGGGCGCGTAAGTACTGACAAGTGCATGGATCCTCCGTGTTCTCGGAAAGTTGTCTCTGTCGGATGGTATCTTGGTATAACCATTCTGCCAATCCTCAGCACAAGGACGTGCCAAATGACTGATTCCGTGCTCGCAGCTGTACGTACAGCACCCGAGGTAACCGAAATGCGCGAGTTCCCCAAACCGCGCATCGACGCCGACTCGGCCCTGCTCAAGATCGAGGTGGCGGGCATCTGCGGCACCGACGCCAAGCTGTACTTCTCACCCCCCGACACCCCCTCCACCCGGGGGCCTGTCATCATGGGGCACGAGAACGTCGGCGTGATCGTCGAGGCAGGAGAGCGGTTCAGGATCCGGCATGGGCTAGCAGAGGGAGACCGCGTCTTCGTCGAGCATTACGTGGCCTGCTACAACTGCGAGTGGTGCCGCATCGGCGAGTATCGCCACTGTGAAGCAACCGATTGGCGCACGAACCCCGACGCGCGCCGGTTCGGCTACACGTCCTCTGACATGCCCGGCCGCCTCTGGGGAGGATTCGCCGAGTGCATGTACCTCCCATGGAATGCGGTGCTTCACAAGGTCCCCGAGACAATGTCACCCGAACTGGCGGGACTCATCATGCCGCTGTCGAACGGCATCGAATGGGCGCTGCTCACCGCGGGCATCGGGTACAACGACACCGTGCTGATCCAGGGTCCCGGCCAACAGGGACTCTCCCAGATCATCGCGGCGAAACAGGCCGGCGCCTCGCGGATTATCGTCTCAGGCACCACCCGTGACAGAGAGCGGCTCGACCTCGCACTCGAACTCGGCGCCGATGACGTCATCGACATCCTTACGGAGGATCCGCGCGAAAAGGTCATGGACCTGACCGAAGGACGGGGGGTCGACTACGTGCTCGACTGCACGTCGCGAGCCGGCACGGCGCCCTTGCTGCTCGGAGTCGATGTCCTCACCCGTCGCGAGGGCACGCTGCTCGTGCAGGGTGAACTGGCCGCGTTCCCCGACTTCCCGCTGAAGAAGATCACCGAGAAGTCGATCACGATCAAGTCGGCACGTGGGCACTCATACCGGGCCTGCGAACTTGCCGTCGCGCAGATTGCATCCGGCCGGTTCCCGCTCGAGAAGCTTGCTACCCACCGGTATGGAATCGACCAGGTCGACCTCGCGATCCGGGTGCTCGCTGGTCAAACCGAGGAAGATGCGATCCACATCTCGATGATGCCCGGAATGATCGGCCAGCCGGGCGGGCGGACGAGCGCGAAAGCGGCCATCTGATGGGCGGGCTCGTCGTGACGGGGACACCCCGCACGCCCCTTGACCTCCTCGACACACTGGCCGAGTACAGCGTCGCCACGGTACACGAGGCACAGGGCCGCAACGGATTGCTCGCATCGATGATCACGCCGATCCAGAGCGGGATCCGCGTCGCCGGGTCGGTAGTGACAGTGACGGTCGCCCCCGGCGACAACACGACAATCGCCGTGGCGGTCGAGCAGTGCCAGGACGGCGACCTGCTCGTTGTCACTCCGACGGCACCGTGCGACATGGGTTACTTCGGCGATTTGCTTGCCACCTCGCTGAAGGCCCGGGGCGTGCGAGGTTTGGTAATCGACGCGGGCGTGCGCGACGTCGCCGACCTGCAGGCGATGGGGTTTCCCGTTTGGTCGCGGCACGTCTTTGCCGAGGGAACGACAAAGGGCAACCTCGGCGATGTCAACGTGCCAATCTCTATCGCGGGTCAGATCGTGCATCCCGGAGATGCGGTGCTCGCCGACGACGACGGCGTCGTGATCGTGCCGTGTGCACGGGTTGCCGAGGTACTGGTCGCCGCGCAGGAGCGCGAAGAGAAGGAAGAGCTCTCCCGTGCCCGGTACCTCGCGGGCGAACTCGCGCTTGACGTGAACAACATGCGGCCGATGATCGAAGCTGCCGGTATCCGGTACGTCGACTACCGCGCGTGGAAAGAGGGTGGGACATCATGATCATCGACATCCACGGGCACTACACGACAGAACCCGAACCGCTCCGCCGGTTCCGTGCGGCCCAGCTTCGGGGAGAGTCGCCGAGCGCAGCGGCTCTCAGCGACCAGGTGTCGGACGACGAGGTCCGCGAGAGTGTCCAGGGCAACCAGGTCCGAGTCCTGCGTGAGCGCGGTGGCGATCTCATGCTGTTCTCGCCGCGTGCCTCCGGAATGGCACACCACGAGCCGGATGCCGGTACCGCGAATGCGTGGGCGCAGGCGTCGAACGACATGGTCCACCGTGTCAGTGAGCTGTTCCCCGCACACTTCGCTCCCGTGGCCCAGCTCCCCCAGACGCCAGAAGGCAATCTCGACGGCGTACTCGCCGAGTTGCAGCGCACGGTGGAGGGTCTCGGCTTCGTCGGTGTCAATCTGAACCCAGATCCCTCCGGGACGTGGGCGGGCAAGCCGCTGACTGATCCATCGTGGTTCCCGATCTACGAGGCCGCCGAGCACCTCGACGTGCCTCTGATGGTGCACGTCTCAACAGCCTGCAACCCGAACTTCCACACGCTCGGCGCGCATTATCTCAACGCCGACACGAGCGTGTTCATGCAGCTGCTCCCATCGGACCTCTTCGCCCGGTTCCCCGGACTGCGGCTCATCATCCCCCACGGAGGCGGCGCAGTCCCCTACCACTGGGGCCGATACCGCGGCCTGGCCATGCGCAATGGCTGGCAGGACCCCTCTGAGCTCATGCGCAATGTGTTCTTCGATACGGCGGTATATCACCAGCCCGGCTACAACCTCCTCGTCGATCTGATCTCATCATCGAATCTGCTCTTCGCCTCGGAAATGCTTGGGGCCGTGCGCGGAGCCGACCCGGATACCGGAGTGGAATGGGATGACACCCTGGCATACCTGCGCGCATCTGGACGGTTGCCGGCCGACTGGGATGCGATTACGCACGGGAACGCGTTGCGCATCTACCCACGGCTTGCCGCGAGACTGGAAGGGAGCAAGAGATGAGCCGTCTCCAACTGACCTTCGCATGCGGCGACTACGACCGCACCCGTGGGGTGGAAGACGGTAGCGTGGCGGTGGACGGCATCGACCTAACGTACCTGCGTTTGCCCGTGGAGGAGACGTTCTTCCGCATGGCGAGACATCATGAGTTCGATGCCGCCGAGATGTCGCTATCGACCTACGTGTCGACCCTCAACGCGCTCGACGTGGGAGAAAAACCACCGTTCGTCGCGCTGCCGATCTACACCTCACGCCAGTTCCGACACGGCGGGATGTTCGTCAACGTCGACGCCGGGGTCGAGAAGCCCTCCGATCTGCGCGGCAAGCGGATCGGGATGCCCGAGGTACAGCTGACCGCGTGCGTGTGGCAGCGAGGAATCCTCGCAGACCACCACGGCCTGCCCCTAGACGCGTCAACGTTCTTCACCGGTGGCCAGGAGAAGCCCGGACGGATCGAGAAGGGCGCAGTTGATGTGCCGTTTGAGATCCATCCGATCCCCTCCGACCGCACGCTGTCAGAGATGCTCGCAGTCGGCGACCTGGACGCGATCTTCGCGCCGCGAATCCCAAGCACCTTCCGGGCGCCTGGCGGGCGCATCGTGCGGCTCTTCCCCGATGCCAAGAAGGCCGAGCAGGCGTACTTCCGGGACACGGGCATTTTCCCGATCATGCACGTCGTCGTGCTGCGTCGCGAGCTGTACGAGCGCCACCGGTGGGTTGCTCAATCACTGACGAAGGCTCTGACCACGGCGAAGTCTCAGGCGACAGCACGCATCTATGACTCCTCGGCGCTACAGTTCATGGAGCCATGGCTGATGCTACATCTCGAAGAGGCGCTTGACCTCCTGGGCGAAGACTACTGGTCCTATGGGTTGGGTGGGGCCGATCGGGAGGTGCTCGCTACGTTCCTCCGCTATCACCACGAACAGGGACTGTCCGGAGCGCGCCGAGAGCCCGAGGACCTGTTCGCTCCTGAGTCGCTCGAGTCCTTCGTCATCTGACGGGTTCGGCCGGAACGCCATCGCGGCGCTCCGGCCGAACTACCTCGTCACCTCGTAAGGTGCGCCTTCAACGGAATGCCCGTGTCGCCCGCTGCCGCCGGCGGAATATTCCCGCCCATCTCGAGAATTCGCCTCGCCGCCATGTAGTCGCGGGCCGCGTTGACCGATTCGATCGATATGAGTTGACCATCACGATAGTAGAGCGCGGAGAAACACTCGCTGTCCGGATCGCCGCGAACGACCACTTGGTCATAGCCCAGTGTGAGTCCGGCCATCTGAAGCTTGAGGTCGGCTTGGTCCGACCAGAACCAAGGCACCGCCGTCGAACCCGGCTCGTGGCCCATCAAAGCGGCGGCGGCTGCTTTCGCCTGCGCGATCGCGTTCGGCACCGACTCGAGCCGGACAGGGCCGTGGATGGGATGGGAGCTTACCGCGCAGTCGCCTGCGGCAACTATGCCAGGGATGCGGGTGCGCCCGAAGGCGTC
>JAHFDK010000357.1 GCA_023249095.1 Candidatus Rokuibacteriota bacterium
GAGCGGGCGATCCTCTCAAAAGCCGCGGCCTGGTTTGCACGGGAGACCAATGCGAGCCGGGCCAAGGATTCGAGTTCGTGACTGCACACCAGGCCGGCCATCAGGTCGCCACCATGATGCCGCGTGCGGGGGGTCTCCCCCAGCGGGTACTACGCGTGGCGGACGCGACCGCTGTCGATGCGGGCGCGGACCGCTGTGGAGCTGACGGCACCGATCGACGCGATTCACCGGCTGTCGCGCGGCACGTACGGCGCGCCGCGTGTCCACGCTGAACTCGTGGCCGGGGGCTTCCAGGTCGGCCGCCAGCGCGTGGCGCGGCTGATGCGGACCGCGGGGCTGCAGGGAGTCAGCCGTCGGAAGTTCCGGACGAGACCTTGGCGCGGATCTGCACGCCCTCGCCGGGCCTGATCGATTCGGGCAGACGGATCCGCGGGTTGCCGAGGCGGTCGCGAGTCAGGTCTGCAGGGCCGGCGCATCCGCCCTCCGCGACCCTGAATCTCCTTGGTGGAGACGAAGCGCCCGTGGTGCGAGCACTCAGCGGTGACCTTCAGGAGTCCGCCCGAGCCCGAGCGCATCTGAAACGCGACGGCCGCCTGCCCGTTGGCAGGCGTGAACAGGAACTTGCCCCTTGTCGGGACCGGGTCGTTGTCCAGCCGGACCTCGAGGGATCGGATGAAGTAGTCGGGTTCCATCGGGTGGTTCACCGAGACCTGGCGCGGCACGGCCCCTGGGTCCTCGGACAGTGCGGAGCATCGATCGTGGGCCGGTGGTTGCGCTCCAGCGCCGGCTGCGCGCGCAATCGACGAGGCGCCAACAGCGTCAGGACTCCAGCAAGCAGACACACGCGCCGGGAGCGATTCATCACAACTCACTCACTGCCACTGTCGGCAAACAAAGCATACCATCGGCAGGCTAGCGACGCGCTCTCAGCGGGCGCCGGGCGACAGCTGGGGCGCCTGCGGCAGGGCATTGGCCGGCATGTACACGGGATTGAAAAAGATCTGGCGCATGGTGACCATCTTGGGTGTCACTCATGTTTCGGAACGAGCGGCATTCATTGTTCGCCCCTGGTCGTCGGCTCCGTCGACTGCAAAGGTCGGGATTAGAGGCAGCGGAAGCCACCAGGAGAGGATTTCCTCAAGGAGCGCGATGACGAAGGATTCCAGCAGCTTCTTGCGGAGATGGTCGGCCGCGACATTGCCAGGATGCGAATCCGTCCGGATCTGTCCAGCGGACGGGTAGGACCTATCCACTGCCTGCGGTGTGAGCGCTAGAGCGAAGACAGGAGAAACCTCATTGATCATCCACGGTTGCCTGATCCAACGCTCCGTTGGCGTTCGCGTTGCAGAGAAGATTTATAGAACACGGCGCGTCGCGTGAAGAGCGGACCGTTATCGGTCGGAGGCCGAACACATGCAGGTCGATTCGCGGGGGGCAGCCATGGAGCCGCCCTTTGAGACGTGGACGCGCTTGGCCCAGACGGTGACCGGCACCCTCGACCTCGCCGAGGCCCTGGACCGGGTGGCGCGCGCCACGACCGACCTCCTGCCCGACTCCGCGGCGCGCATCTGGGTCGCCGAGGACACCCGGCTGGTTCTGCGTTCTGAGGCGGGGACCGTTGGCGCCCCCGGCGCCGGCCGCAAGACTGAGCTTGCCCTCGGGGAGGGGTTGACCGGTCACGTTGCGCTCACGTTGCAGCCACTCATCGTGGAAGACGTGCTGGCCGATCCACGCACCGTCAACGTGGCGTGGGTGCGTCAGCAGCGTTACGTCTCTTCGGCTAGCCTGCCCCTGGTGGTGCGGGGCCACCTCGTCGGCGTGCTGACGCTCGCCACCCGCCACCGCCATCGCTTCACCGCAGAACTGGAGATCCTCACCTGGTTTGGCACGCAGGCCGCCATGGCCATCCACAACGCCCGACTCTACACGGAAACTGAGCGGCGCCGCCGGGCGGCCGAGGCCCTGGCCGGGGTGGGGCGCCTCATCTCCCAATCGCTGGACCCGGCGGAGGCCGGGCAGCGGATTGCCGAGAGTATTCGCGCCCTGCTCACCGCCAGCGCGTCAGCCCTGTACCGGCTGGAGGCCGACTCCGGGAACCTAGTGGCGGTCGCCATTTCCGGTGACGCGGGGCCCGCCTTCGGGCGCAACATCATCTTCACGCACGGGACCGGGGTGGCGGGCCTCGCGGTGCGCGAGCGGCAGCCCGTGGTCACGCCGAATCTCCTCACCGATCCGCGCGTGAGGCTCATGCCCGACGTCCGGGCGTGTATTGAGCGGGCCTCCTATCGCGCTGTGCTCGCCATTCCGCTGGTCATCCAGGACCGGGTCATCGGCGCCCTGGGCGTCGGAGATCGGGCGGGCCGGGTGTTCGACGCCGAAGAGATCCGACTCGCGCGGGCCTTCGCCGACCAGGCCGCCATCGCGCTTGAGAACGCCCGGCTCTACGCGCAGGCGCAGCAGGCCTACGAGGAGCTCTCCAGGACCCAGGACCAACTCCTCCAGGCGCAAAAAATGGAGGCTATCGGGCGGCTCGCGGGGGGGATCGCGCATGACTTCAACAACCTGCTCACCGTCATCAGCGGCCACGGCCAGCTGCTGTCGCGGCAGCTCCACGGCGAACACCCGCTCCGCCCGAGCCTCGACGCGATCAACGACACCGCGGAGCGTACTGCGGGACTGACCCGCCAACTGCTGGCCTTCAGCCGCAAACAAGTGCTGCAGCCGAGGGTCCTGGACCTCAACGCCGTCGTGGCCGATCTGGCTCCGATGCTGCAGCGGCTGATCGGTGAGGATATCGAGCTGGCGACCGCCCTGGATCCGGCCCTGGGCCATGTCAAGGCCGACGTGGGGCAACTCGAGCAGGTGGTGCTGAACTTGGCGATCAACGCCCGCGACGCCATGCCCCGGGGAGGCCGGCTCATGCTCGAGACCGCCAACATCGTGTTGGACGCCGCCTACGCGCGCCAGCATGTCGAGGTCCAGCCGGGCCCGTACGTGATGCTCGCCGTCAGTGATACGGGCACGGGTATGGACGCGCCGACGCGGGCCCGCTTGTTCGAGCCGTTCTTCACGACCAAAGGCCCCGGCCAGGGCACCGGGCTGGGACTCGCCACGAGTTACGGCATCGTGAAGCAAAGCGGGGGCAACATCTGGGTCTACAGCGAGCCCGGGCGCGGCACGACCTTCAAGATCTACCTGCCGCGGGTCGATGAACCCGTCGACGTCATCGCCCCACGGACGGACGCCGTCGAGCCGGTCGTCCGGTCGGGCACCATTTTGCTCGTGGAAGATGAAGACCGGGTCCGCGCGCTCGTACGAACGATTCTCGCGGATCATGGGTACACCGTCCTGGACGCCCCGCATCCCGGCGACGCCCTCGTCAGCTCGGCCCGGCACCTGGGCCCGATCCACCTGCTGCTGACAGATGTGGTGATGCCCCAGATGAGTGGCCCAGTTCTGGCGGGCCGACTGACGCCCACGCGGCCGGAGATGAAGGTGCTGTATATGTCCGGCTACACGGACAACACCGTCGTCCAGCACGGCGTCTTGGATCCGGGCGCGGCCTTTCTGCAGAAACCCTTCACGCCCGATACGCTCGCACGCACGGTGCGCGAAGTCTTGGCTGGCACCGAAGACCCGTCGGCGGCCCTCGCCGGCTTCATGCGTAGGGTGAGAGGGGCGTCTCGCGCAAAGCCCACCCCCCTGACGAGGCCCATGACGTCCTTGACCGACCGCCTGCGTGGCGATGCCCCTCTCCGGCTCGCCTGGCTGCCGACACCCCAGGGCTGGGGGCCTAGCGAGAGGCGGGCGGCCGGGGCTGACGCCGATGTGACGTTGAAGTCCGAGTTGAGACGTCGTCGCTAAGGGTCGGGGTGTGGATCATGCGCGGATGGCTTCGCGAGAACTGTCGGACGGCCTGGGCGTTCATCACCCTTGCGACCGGCATCACCGGGATCGCCCTGTTCGTGGGCGGGGATCGAGGCGGCCACCATCCGTTGCGGGCCGTCGGCGGGGGGCTGATCGGGATCGCGGTCTTGGCCTTGCTCGCGTACCTGTGGTCGCGGCGCGGAGGCACTGCGCCGCCGACTCCGCGGCAACGATGAGCCGATACCGAACCGCTGACCAGGTGAGGGCGACAAGACCCGCGGGGTCGAGGTCGACACCAGCCCCCGGACTCAGGTACGAATCGGTCCGCCGTCGCATTCTCGAGCCATCGCCTCCGTTCGCTCGGTCTACTTCGGAATGGCCTTGAAGCGATCTTGGCCCACCTCGAGGCGGTAGCGATTAAGCGGAGATCCTCAGCCACCTCGACGAGACCTACCGGCGCCCAGCGCGCCTCGAGCAGGAGTACCCGCTCCACGCCAGGATCGAAGCCATCGAGCAACGCCTCCGGTCCGCGTCCGCGCGGGTCATGGCGCTGGGCCGCCGAGCCGAAAGACGAGACGGTGCGTGTCCGCGGCCGGCTGGCCGCTGGCGGTGGTGCCCTCCACGGACAGATTCCGGAACGCTAAGCAGGAGAGACGTGGTCCTGTTCGAAATCGGCTTCTCACTTACTGAACATCCTCACAGCGGTCTCTTCCCGGAACGTGTGGTCACGGCAGTGGATCGAAGACCGCACTGGCCACAGTGGCTCCCGGCGGTCAAATCGGCGCGGCGGGCGCGTCACCGGCGGCGGCTAAATTCCTGAGAACTATCGACGGCATTTTCCCGGAAATCCGGAAACGGGTGGCATTGCGTGTGCTCCTCACACCGTCAGCCAACGACGATCAAGAGGTGCGACGGCGGGAGGACGCATGGCATCGATGAACGCTCACGGCGAGGGACGACCGGCGCGGATCTGGGCGAGGATGAGCCCCTCGACGATCCGGCCGTGACCCACGGCATCTGCCGGCGCCACGCGCTGGAACTCCATCGGACCCCGCCGTCACGGTCGTTCCCGGGAGTGCCGCTGCTGTTGGGTGGTGAGTCCCGACGACTTTACTCCGTTGGAGCACCGGGGCGGGCTCGCCGTCTCGCACGGCTTCACGTCGGAAGCATCGTGATAGATGTCGTGGGCGCCGCCCCTCATCACCCGGCCGGCGGGACGCCGCGGGTCTTGATAGGCGCCGGTCCCCGGCGCTGGCGAGACGCCCACGCAGGGAGGGATGCCCGTGGAGACTATTCTGGTGGTCGATGACGACGCCCGCGTCCGAGGGGCCGTACAAGAGATGCTGCAGACGATGGGGTACATCGTGCTCGACACGGGAAATCCCCAAGTCGCCTTGCGCCTGGTCGAGCACCTGACAATCCACTTGCTGCTCACCGACCTCGTCATGCCTCTGCTGGGAGGCCTGGAATTGGCGCGCCGCGTAGCGGTGCTCAGCCCGCAGACGAAAGTGCTCCTCATGTCGGGCTCCATCGTGTCCGACCCCACCGCCCGGAGACATCCGTCCATCGCCAAGCCCTTCACCCCCGACGAGCTCGCCGAGCGAGTGCGTCAGGTGCTGGCTCAGCCCGCGCCGTGTCGCTGACCCGCGGGATGGCCGCGATCCCGGTACTGAGCCCGGAGTGCGCTGCGCACCCCGACGCATGGACCGCCGCTAGCCGCTGCGCGCCGCGGCGCCTCGGTCCAGGCGCGCTCTGAGGAGGCGCGCACTCACCTGGGCCTCG
>JAHFDK010000358.1 GCA_023249095.1 Candidatus Rokuibacteriota bacterium
ACCGGTGACGCTGGCCACCTCGTCGAGCAGGCGCTTGGCTTCACGATCCTGCGCCGTCTGTAGATATCCGTACATCATGTAGTCCATCGCGTGCAGGGCGCCGTCGCGCTCACCGTCGGCGCGCGAGACGGCGGCCGCGGCGCGGTTGGAGTCGATCGACTCCTGCCACGCCCCGACCCGCGTGAAGATGTGCGAGGGCATGTGTTGGGCGTGGGGCGCCGCCGGCGCGATGCTCGCGTAGCGCCGGGCGGCGGGCAACCCGCGACCGGCAATCGGCGGGAAATCGTAGCTGTGAATCAGGTAATGCGCGACGCCGGGATGATCCGGCTGCTCGGCGAAGATCTTCTCGAGGAGCGCGGCGGCCTTCAACTGGTTGGCATACGTCTTGTCCGTCGGCACCAACGTCATGTTGAGGGACAGAGCGTAGAAGATCGTCGCCTCGCGGTCGGTGGGGTATTTCGCCGCCAACCGCTCCATGGCCTTCTCGTAGCCGAGCGCGCGGGTGCGGTGGTCGATCCGGTCGGCGTCCTTATAGAAGACGCCGATCGCCGCGATGTAATCGGCCTCGCGCGGCGTCTTAGCACCAATCGTCGTGGCCCGCTCCACGGCGGCCCAGCCTTCGGCGAGTGCCTTGGGCGCCGGCGGCGCGGCGAGGGGGTTGCCGAGCAGCGTCATGGCTGTGCCCCAGTGGGCCATCGCGCACGCGGGGTCGGTCTCCGCCACTGCCGCGAACGCCTGGGTGGCGGCCTTCAACCAGAACGAGTGGAGCTGGGCCACGGCGCGCTCGAACTGCTGCTGCGCGGCGGCACTGCACGAGACCGGAAAGCTCACCTTGCCGAGGCGCTCGGTGGCGGCGCGATCCTGCGACCTCGCTGGGGCCGGGAGCAACGCGACGATGATCGCCAGCGCGACGATGATCGAAAGAATAAAGCGACTCATGGGTGCGGCCTCCTTGGGGTACGCCGACTCTAGGCTCTGCCCACGAGCGTGTCAACCGAGATTCCGACAGCGCGCGAGCTTCGGGACGGCCCTCGTCCGCGAGTCGCGGTACAATCGGATCCTTTCTGAGTCCGGCACAGGACACGAGGACCCATGGACCTGCCGAAGACAGCGAGCGTAGTCGTGATCGGTGGCGGTGTCGTGGGCTGCAGCATTGCCTACAATCTCGCGCGGCGCGGTCTCGCGGACGTCGTCGTCGTGGAGCGCGAGACGGTCGGCTCGGGAACCACGAGCAAGGCGGCAGGCGGCATCCGTGTCCAGTTTCCCACCGAGACCGAGATCCGCTTCTCGCTGGAAGCGATCCGAGTGTTCGAGCGCTTCCAGGACGAGTTCGGCGTCGACCCCGGCTACAAGAAGATCGGCTATCTCTTCCTCATCTCCGACGCCAAGCAGCTCCGCGGATTCGAAAAGCGAATCGCGCTCCAGCGCAAGCTCGGGGCCGACGTGCGCGTGATCACGCCCGACGATGCTCGCAAGCTCGTGCCCGCCCTCCGGGTGGACGATCTCATCGCCGCGGTGTGGGGGCCCGGAGACGGGCTCGCCGGTCCGGCCGAGGTCACCGCCGGCTTCGCCCGGCGCGCGCGCGAGCTGGGCGTGAAGATCGTCGAGGGCGTTCGCGTCTCGTCGCTCGAGCGCGTGAATGGCCGGGCGAGCGGAGTGACGACCTCGGCCGGAGCGATCGCTTCACCCCTGGTGATCAACGCCGCCGGGCCCTCCGCCGCGCGCGTCGCGCGGCTGGCAGGGGTCGAGCTGCCCGTGCACCCCAGACGCCGGCACATCTTCTTCACCGAGCCGTTCCCGGCGATTCCCGGTCCCGTGCCGCTGACGACCGACGTCACCAGCGGGTTCTACTTCAGGAAGGAGCTGGAGCAGGTGCTGCTGAGCCCGGGAGACGTCGAGGACATCGGCGAGGACTTCGACGTGCCGATGGACTGGGGCAAGGTCGAGGAGGCGGTGCAGAAGGCGATCCAGCGTTTGCCGATCATCGGCGACGCGCGCATCGCCGGCGGCTGGGCCGGCCTCAGACCGCTCACGCCGGACGACCACGCCATCATCGGGTGGGCGCCGGGCGTCGAGGGATTCTTCCTGGCCGTCGGATTCGGCGGCCACGGCTTCCAGCACTCGCCCGCCACCGGCCGCTACGTGGCGGAATGGCTGCTCGACGGCAAGCCCTCGCTCGACCTCTCGCTGTTCGATCCGAGCCGGTTCGACCGTCCCGGGGCCGCCCACGAAGCGACCGCCGACGCCGAGTGACGCGGTGAAGATCGCCGACGTCCGCGTGATCCTCGCCGACATCCCGGTCAAGCGCCCGCACAAGATGTCCTTCACGACGCTCGAGGCGGTGAATTTCGCCTTCGTGCGCGTCGAGACGGCGGACGGCCTCACGGGCTGGGGAGAAGCCGCGTGCCTTGGCGGCCCGACGTGGAGCGAAGAGTCGTCGGAGTCGGTGGCGGTCACGATCGAGCGCTACATCGCGCCGTGGCTCGCCGGTCGCGACGCCACCCGGATCGAGGCGCTGAGCCGCGAGATGGCGCGACGGGTACAGGGCAACCCCTTCGCGCGCGCCGCCGTTGAAATGGCGCTCTGGGATCTCAACGGCAAGGCACTCGGCGTTCCCGTGCACCGCCTGCTCGGCGGCCGCGTGCGCGAGAGCGTGCCGCTCTCGTGGTCTCTCGCCGTCGAGAGCGCGGAGGCCGAGGTCGCGGAGGCGCGCGAGAAGATCGCGCTCGGCCATCGCATCTTCAAGATCAAGACGGCCGCGCATCCGGTCGCCCACGACGTCGCGCGAGTCAGGCGACTGCGCGAGGCCGTCGGACCCGACGTCTCCCTCCGCGTCGACGCCAACCAGGGTTGGGACCGAGCCACGGCGCTCCAGGCCATCCGCGCGCTCGAGCCCTACGCCCTGGACTTCGTCGAGCAGCCGGTGGCGCGCTGGGATCGAGAAGGCCTGGCCGAGATCGCGCGAGCCGTGAGGGTGCCGGTCATGGCCGACGAATCCTGCTGCTCGCTCCACGACGCGCTCGCCATCGCGCGCCTGGGCGGCGTGAGTATCCTCGCCCTCAAGCTCACGAAGTCGGCCGGGATCCTCGGCACCATGGCCATCGCGCGCATCGCCGAAGCGGCCGGCATGGGCTGTTACGTCGGCTGCATGATCGAGACGTCGCTCGGCACCGCCGCGTACCTCCAGGTGGCGCTGGCGGCGGCGCCGGTGACGTGGGGCTGCGAGCTGTTCGGCCCGCTGCTCCTCACGGGCGACGTGGTGCGCCGGCCCGTGCAGTACGCCGACGGCGCGATCCTGGCGCTCGACGGCCCGGGGCTCGGCGTGGAGATGGACGAGACGCTCCTGAAGGAGTGGACGCGCCACTGACGCCGGACTGCAGGTGAGGCCCGGCTCGGCTCGCGGTTCGCGAGCGACGCCTACGAGCGCAGGCAGCGCTCGACGGCGTCCGCGAGCTCGTCGGCCCGCGCCTCCAGATCCTTCTCCGTGAGATTGGCGATCGGGTGCGGCGTGTGCACGAACGGGTAGCCGGGCTTGCCCCAGCTCGTCGCCATGGCTTCGCCGGTGGTACGGAAGGGCGTGGTGACGATCGCCACCGCCGGCACTCCCTGCTGCTCCATCAGGATCGCGTCGAGCACACTGCTCGAGCTGCAGGACCCTCAGTCGCCGATGCCCGAGACGACCAGGTCCGCCTGGCTTCGCAGCGCGCGGATGGCGGCCTCGTCGATCTCGTGGCTGGGCGAGCGCTTGCGATTGGTGACGGCCACGGTCATTCCGTGGCGGCGGGCCAGGCGCTCCGCGAGCTTCCGCAGCAGCGTGTCCGAGTTGAACTTCGTGTTGTCCACGAGGCCCAGGCGCAATCCCTTCAGGCTCGCGGGCCGCTTGGCGACCTCGACCTCGCGCGGCACGGGCCCGGACGTCGGATCGAAGAGATTCATGTCGTCCCTCACGATGTCTCGACTCGCATGGTCACGGCACGCGTCCACTTGTTGCCCCAGCCCGGCAGGCACGCCGACCAGCTCCCCGCCCGGCCGCCGGCGCAGGCGATGAGGATGTCCTCGGGCCGCTCGAACAGATGGCGCCACGTCGTCTCGTCGGCCGCCTCCACGGCCCCCGGCAGGCGCGCCGCGCGCTTGAAGTCGGCGACGCGCCGGCACGCGTGCTCGATCACGAACTGCTGCACCTGCGCGCGGCTCCAGCCGGCGCGGCGCAGGACCTCGGCGTGCTCCCCGGCGAAGACGACGAGCGCTTGGTTGAAGCCCTTCACGTTGGGCACACCGAGATTGCAGAGCGCATCGGCGAAGCCCAGGAGCAACGGCTCTGGCGCCGCCGCCAGCTGGTTGTAGACCTGGTAGAGGCTGTTCGACGCGTAGACGGTGACGGCGCTGTCCTCCGCGCGCAAGCCGCGCGCCACGTGCAACGGCTCCCACGGAGGGTCGTCCTCGTGCTCGGCGAAGCAGAACGAGTACTTCCCGGGATTCCCGAGCGTCGCGCGGTCGAGCAGGCCCGGCCGCGTGTTCATCACGTTCATCATGATCAGCCGCACCGCGCGCCCGATCGTCGCGTTCGGGCGGTGGCCCTGGCCGAACGCGTTGTTGCCGCTATTGATCGCCAGCCGGCGCGCCACCGGGCCGTTGACGATGAGCACCATCGCCGAGCCCCCGGTGCTGCTGGCCGGCCCATGGTAGGCGAAGTCCGGATGGCAGAGCCCCTTGATGGCGGCGACGACGACCGGCAGGTACTCCGGGCGGCAGCCCGCCATGACCGCGTTGATCGCCACCTTGTCGGCCACGACCACGGTGTTGCGCCCGGCGACCTGGCCGATGACCTCATCGCCGCGCAGGCCGCCGGCAGCCAGCATCTCCTCGATCGACGCGTCGCTCGGCGGCACCACCGGCAGGCCGTCGGTCCAGCCGGCGCTGTAGTAGGCCTCGATGAGCTCTCTGGGGTCCTGAACCGTATTCAAGGGATCACGATGATAGCATCTGGCCGACGAGCCCCATGAGCCCCTCTGGACCGGCCCGGCACCTCTCGATGATCCGCGGGTTCCACCTCGCCGACTTCCTCACGTTGGGAAACGCCGCGTGCGGCGTGATCGCCATCTTCGCCGTCATGGCCTACGTCGAGACCCGCGATCTCCGGCGCCTCCTGGCGGCGGCGGCGCTGATCCCGCTGGCACTCGTCTTCGACGTCCTGGACGGGCGGGTCGCCCGCTCACGTCGAAAGCACTCGGCCATGGGGCGCGAGCTCGACTCTCTGGCCGACATTATCTCGTTCGGCGTCGCACCCGCGGCGATCGCATACGGCGCCGGCATGACGGGCCTGTGGGACGTCGTCATCCTGGTTTACTTCGTCGCTTGCGGCGTCAGCCGTCTGGCCCGCTTCAACGTCACGGCCGAACAGCTGTCCGCGGGCGCGGACAAGGTCAAGTACTTCGAGGGCACGCCCATCCCCTCGAGCCTCGTCCTGGTCGGTGTCGTCGCGGCGTCAGTCTGGCTCGAGCGCGTCGGCGACGCGCTCCCGTTCGGCGCCGTCCGCGTGGGCCCCGGGCACCTTCATCCGCTGACCCTCCTCTGGGCGCTCTCGGGCTCGCTGATGATCAGCAAGACAATCCGGATCCCGAAGCTCTGATGCGCGCGGCCGGATG
>JAHFDK010000091.1 GCA_023249095.1 Candidatus Rokuibacteriota bacterium
TCCAGCGCGGGATCGAGATCGAGGCCTCGCGGGCCGCGAAAGTGTCGCCCGAGGGCCTGTCGCTCGCCGACGGCCGCCTCATCCCGAGCCAGTGCGTGATCTGGACGGCCGGCAACCGCGTCAACGAGGTCGTCAGCGATCTCGCCCTGCCCAAGGCGCGCGACGGGCGACTGAAGGTCAACGAGTTCTTCGAGGTGGAGGGCGCGCCGGGTGTGTACGCGCTCGGCGACAACGCCGCCCAGATCGATCCCCACTCGAAGGCACTCTACCCGGGGACAGCGCAAGTGGCGCTCCGCCAGGGTCGCGCGCTCGCGGAGCAGCTCGTCGCGGAACTCACCGGGCGCGCGCGACGGCCGTTCGACTTCCGGCTGCTCGGCGAGATGGTGCCGCTGAGCCGCCGCACCGCCGTCGCCGATCTCCGCGGGCTCAAGCTCACCGGCTTTCCCGCGTGGTTCTTGTGGAAGACCGTTTACATGCTCAAGCTGCCAACGGTCGCGTCTCGCTTCCGCGTGGTGCTCGACTGGACGGTCGAGTTGTTCTTCGAGCGGGACGTCTCCGAGCTGACAGTGGACGGCGAACGCGCCGCATGACACGAGGACGTCCATGACGAATCTTCCGATCTGGCGCCGGCTCGCCTGGCGACTCGGCGCGAGCTTCCTCCTCCTCACGGCGATCGCGGTTCTGCTCAGCGGCTTTCTGCAGTATCGAGCGCAGGAGCAGTGGCTGCGCCAGTCGCTCGGCTCGCTTCTGCTGAACATCGCTCGCACCGGCGCTCTCCTGGTGGACGGCGACCTGCACCAGGCGGTCGTCGCTGCGGCGCGGAGCGACACGCCCGAATACGCAAGGCTCCGGCGCGAGCTCGTGCGCATCCAGGAGACGAATCGGCTGGGTGACGCGGTCTACACGCTCACCGATGTCCATGGGGCGACGGCCCGATTCGCGGTCATCAGTAACGGCATGGCGCCGGTGGGCCTCGAGTATCGGCTGGCCCCCGAGATCCAGCCAATTCTGCACCGGGTGCTGACGGAGGGCGTCCCAGCCTACACGGGCATCTACGTGAGTTCGTCCGGCACCTGGATCACCGCCTTCGCCCCGGTCAAGAACTTAGCCGGCCAGACAGTCGCCGCGCTGGACGTGGACTTCCGGGTCGACGTCTACCTCGGCGAGCTCGCCGCCGTCCGCAGGCGGTTTTACCTGCACTCGCTGGCCGGAGCCGTGCTCGCGCTCATCGCCGGGGTTCTGCTGGCGCGGCAGATCACGCGGCCCGTCGTTCAGCTCTCAGGCCTGGCCCGCGGCATCGTCGAGGGGCACTTCTCAACGAGCGTGCGCATCGCCGCTCGCGACGAGATCGGAATGCTGGGCAACGTGCTCCACCTCATGGCGGAGCGGCTCAACGTGTCCCATCGGAGCATGACGGAGGTTCTGGTCCGCGCCCTGGAAGCGCGGGGAGAGACGACCGGATCGCTCCGGCGGCTCGCGGATGCGTCGGCGGTGGTCTCCGAGCACCTGGAGCTGTCCCCGACCCAGCGCGAGGCGCTGGAGCTCGGCGCTCTCCTGCACGACATCGGCGAGATCCGGGTCCCCGAGGCTGTCCTACAAAAGCCGGACCTGCTTGCGCCTGACGAGCGGGAGATCGTCCGGCGCCATCCGGAATGGGGCGTGGAGCTTCTCGAGGCGGTGCCGTTGCTCACGCCCGCGCTGGACGTGGTAGGTGGCCATCACGAGCGCTACGACGGGTCCGGGTACCCTCACGGCCTCACGGGAGAGACGATCCCGCTGACGGCGCGGATCTTCGCGGTGGTGGACGCGCTGGACGCGATGACCCACGATCGGCCCTATCGCCGCGCGCGCCCGCTCGCGGAGGCTCTCGGCATCCTGCGCGAGAATGCCGGTAAGCAGTTCGATCCCCGGGTCGTGGATGCGGCGCTGCAGATTCCGCCGGCGCGCTGGGTCGAAGTGCTCGCGTGTCAGGTCTAGTTTGCGGCACACTTCGAGCCGGACGAGGTCATCTTCCGCGAGGGTGATCGCGGTGACTGGCTCTACGTCCGTGGTAGAGGGCCAGGTCGATGTGACGCGTAGCGTCCCCGGCCAGGGGGACGTCACGCTGCGCACGCTCGGTCCCGGCGAGTGCTTCGGCGAGATCGCGCTCGTCGGCGAGATCGCGCGCACGGCGACGGTGCGAAGCCGCTCGAGCGTCAACCTGCTCGCCGTGGACCGCGACGCGTTCCCCCCCGCCGGCGGGCTTAGCGGTATCCTTGTTGTCGGGCACCTGCCCGAATCATGGCGGCAACGACCAGCGATCCACTCGCGGCGCTTGCGACGCGCGCCCTCGACTTCGTCGGGGACGGCGTCGTCGTCGGCCTCGGCTCGGGCCGCGCGGCCAGCGCGTTCGTCCGTGCCCTCGCCGCGCGCGTGCGCGACGGGCTCCGTGTCCGGGGCGTACCGACGTCCGAGGAGACGGCGCGCCTCGCGCAAGAGCTCGGCATCGGCCTCGTTGGCCTGGAGGCCGAGCTGGACCTCACCATCGACGGCGCCGACGAGGTCGATGGCCAGCTGAACCTCATCAAAGGCTATGGCGGGGCGTTCGTGAGGGAACGGATCGTCGCCGCGGCGTCCCGGCAGCAGGTCATCCTCGTGACCTCCGACAAGCTGGTCGAGACTCTCGGCACTCGTGGCCGGCTCCCGGTGGAGGTCATGCCGTTCGCGCTCCCACTCTGCCGGCGGCGGCTCGAGGACCTCGGACTGAAGCCCGCGCTGCGGACGCACGAGGAGCGTCCCTTCGTGACCGACAACTTCAACGTGATCATCGACTGCGCGGTGGGTCCGATCGAGGACCCGGCGGCCCTCCAGCGGGTGATCCTCGCGATCCCCGGCGTCATCGACACGGGCCTCTTCCTTGCCACCGCCGACACGGTCCTCGTGTCGGACGGCGAGACCGTTCGCGAGCTCGTCCGGAGGAGGTCGCCGTGACGGCCGGGACCGCGTCGTTCCACTTGCCGCCCGACCTCGAGGCGGCCGTGAGCGCGGAGCTCGACGCGTGGCGCGCGGGCGACAAGGTGAGGCGGCTCTGGGCGCGGGACGCGACCTTGTGGACGGGCAGCGACGAGGCGAGCTGGCTCGGGTGGCTCGGGGTCGCCGGCGACCAGCTCGCTCGAGTGGACGCGCTCCGCGAGCTGGCCGCGGAGGTCAGGGCCGCGGGCTTCACTCACGCGCTGGTGCTCGGCATGGGAGGCTCGAGCCTCTGCCCGGAAGTCCTGAAGATGACCTTCGGCCGGATCGCGGGCTATCCCGAGCTCTTCGTCCTCGACTCGACCGACCCGGACCAGATCCGGGTGATCGAGCGGAAGATCGATGTGGCCAGCACGCTCTTCATCGTGTCGAGCAAGTCCGGGAGCACGCTCGAGCCGAACATCTTCAAGCAGTACTTCTTCGACCGCGCCAAGCAGCTGGTCGGCGCCGATCGCGCGGGCAGTCGCTTCATCACGATCACCGATCCGGGCTCGAGGATGCAGGAGGCCGCGACGGCCGACGGGTTCCGCCGCATTCTCTTCGGCGTGCCGTCCATCGGCGGGCGCTACTCGGCGCTCTCGGACTTCGGCATGGCGCCGGCGGCGATCATGGGGCTCGACGCCGCCAGATTCCTCGGCCACGCCGACGCGATGGCCGGGCGCTGCGGCGCGTCGGTGCCGGCCGCCGAGAACCCGGGCGCGCTCCTCGGGATCCTCCTGGGCGTCCTGGCCCGGCACGGGCGCGACAAGGTCACGCTGATCGCCTCGCCGGGCATCGCCGATCTCGGCGCGTGGCTGGAGCAGCTCCTCGCGGAGTCCACCGGCAAGCGAGGCAAGGGGCTGATTCCGGTGGACCGCGAGCCGCTCGGTCCGCCGGCGGTGTACGGCGGCGACCGGCAGTTCGTTTACCTTCGGCTGGCCTCCGCTCCCGACCGGGTGCAGGACGACGCGGTGGCGGCTCTCGAGCGCTCCGGCCAGCCGGTCGTCCGGATCGTCGTTCCCGATCCGCATCATCTCGGCGCGGAGTTCTTCCGCTGGGAGTTCGCGACGGCCGTCGCCGGAGCGATTCTCGGCGTCAACCCCTTCGACCAGCCCGACGTCGAGGCGAGCAAGGTGGCGACGCGCGCGCTGACCGACCACTACGAGGCGACGGGCGCCCTGCCGGCGGAGTCGCCGCTGCGCGTGGGCGATCCGGCGTGCGCCGCGACGGTGAAGGCGCTCCTGCGAACAATCATGCCCGGGGACTACGTGGCCTTCCTCGCGTACGTTCCGATGAACGAGACGCACGAGGTCCTGCTGCAGGCGGCCCGGCTCGCCGCGCGAGACACGTTTCGGGTCGCGACGTGTGTCGGCTTCGGCCCGCGCTACCTGCACTCGACCGGGCAGGCGTACAAGGGCGGACCGAATTCCGGGGTGTTCATCCAGATCATCTGTGACGACCCGGACGACCTCGCGGTACCGGGACGGCGATATTCCTTCGGTGTGGTGAAGGCGGCTCAGGCCCTCGGCGACTTCCGCGTCCTCCAGGAGCGCGGGCGCCGGGTGCTGCGCGTGCATCTCGGGAGCGACGTGAAAGCCGGGCTGGCCCTGCTAGGCCGGGCCCTCGAGGCGTGAGGAGGACTCCATGCAGGTCGGGATGGTGGGGCTGGGCCGGATGGGCGCCAACATGGCGCGCCGCCTGATTCGAGGCGGCCACGAGATCGTCGGGTACGCGTCGGACCCGGCGGGCGTCAAGGCGATCGCGAGCGAAGGCGCGACCGGTACGACGGCGCTCGACGACTTCGTCCTGGCGCTCCGGCCACCGCGCGTGGCGTGGGTGATGGTGCCCGCCGGCGCGGCCACCGAGCAGGTCGTGACGGATCTGGCCAAGCGCATGGCGCCGGGCGATACGATCGTCGACGGCGGCAACTCGTTCTACAAGGACGACGTGCGCCGGATGCAGATGCTGCGAGCGAAGCAGATCCACTACGTCGACGTCGGCACGAGTGGAGGTGTCTGGGGGCTCGAGCGGGGCTACTGTCTGATGATCGGCGGCGAGCGCGACGTCGTCGCGCGACTCGAACCGATCTTCAAGACGCTCGCCCCGGGCCGTGGAAGCATCCCGCGCACGCCGGGACGCGAGACGATGGGGGGGACGGCCGAGCAGGGATATCACCACTGCGGTCCGTCGGGCGCCGGCCACTTCGTGAAGATGATTCACAACGGCATCGAGTACGGACTGATGCAGGCCTACGCCGAGGGGCTCGATATTCTACAAAATGCCAACGGGAAGGCCCTCGAGCCCGACCTGAGGTATGAGCTGAGCATCCCGGATATCACCGAACTGTGGCGGCGCGGCTCCGTGGTGAGCTCCTGGCTCCTCGACCTGACGGCGCAGGCCCTCGCGGAGAATCCGACGCTGTCCAGCTACACGGGCGTGGTCGCCGACTCGGGAGAGGGCCGGTGGACGGTCATGGCGGCCGTCGAAGAGGGCGTGCCGGCCGACGTGCTCTCGGCCTCCCTCTACGCGCGCTTTCGCTCGCGCCAGGACCACACCTTCGCCGAGAAGGTGCTCTCCGCCATGCGGCAGAAGTTCGGCGGCCACGTCGAGCAGCCGGCCGGGTGATCCTCGCGGGCGACGTCGGCGGAACGAAGACGGCACTGGCGCTCTTCGACGTGCGGCGACGCGCGCTGGCGCTCGTCCGTGAAGGAGTCCTGCCGAGCCACGGATTCGCGGCCCTCGAGGACGCAATCGCGCAGTTCCTCTCCGACGGCCCGCGGGTCGCGGTGGACGCGGCGTGCGTCGGCGTGGCCGGCCCGGTGATCGACGGGCGGTGCACGGCGACGAACCTTCCGTGGGTGATCGACGAAGCATCGCTCGCCGTGAGCGTCTCGACCAAGCGGATGAAGCTCGTGAACGATCTGGAGGCGACTGGCTACGGGATCCTCGGGCTTTCGCCGTCGGCGCTGGTACCGCTCCAGACCGGCGTGCCGCGCACGGGGAACATGGTGCTGATCGCGGCGGGCACGGGGCTCGGCGAAGTCCTTCTCATCTGGGACCGCCGGCGGCATCGCGTGGTCGGCTCCGAAGGAGGTCATGCCGATTTCGCGCCGCGTACCGATCTCGAGATGGAGCTCTTCCGGTTCCTGCGCCGTGAGTTCGGGCGCGTCAGCTACGAGCGTGTAGTCTCCGGACCCGGGCTCTACAACGTCTACCGGTTTCTCCTGGCGGGCGACGGGTCGTCGGAGCCCGAATGGCTCCGCACGCGCATGGAGAGCGGCGATCCGAGCGCGGTGGTCGCCGAGGCAGCTCTTGACCGGAGTGATCCACGCGCCGTCCAGGCGCTCGACCTGTTCGTGTCCATCTACGGCGCGGAAGCCGGTAATCTCGCGCTCAAGGCGCTCGCGGTCGGGGGGATCTTCGTCGGAGGGGGCATCGCGCCGAAGATCAGGACGAAGCTCGAGGACGGGACGTTCGTCTCGGCCTTCCGCGACAAGGGCCGGTTGGCCGAACTGATGGCCACGATTCCCGTGCACCTCGTACTCGAGCCTCGCGCGGCCCTCCTCGGTGCGGCCGCTATCGCCAGATCGCTCCTGTCCAGGGCCGCCACAGGGGCTCGCCGTGCCCGGGGCCCCCGGTAGCCCTCCTGGCCGCTCCTCTAGGCCGCCGCCGCGTGTCTAAGCTTTGAGCACACGAAAGGCCATGACACGGGAAGAGCTGAGACTCCACGAAGCCCAGGACCGCACGGCCCACTGGAAGCGGTGGGGGCCGTACCTGGCCGAGCGCCAGTGGGGGACCGTCCGCGAGGACTACAGCCCTCATGGGACGGCCTGGGACTCCTTCCCCCACGACCACGCCCGATCGAGGGCGTACCGGTGGGGCGAGGACGGGATCGCCGGGATCACCGACAATCACGGACGGCTCTGCCTGGCGCTGGCGCTCTGGAACGGCCGCGATCCGATCCTCAAGGAGCGCCTCTTCGGGCTCACCGGCAGCGAGGGGAATCACGGCGAGGACGTGAAGGAATACTACTTCTACCTCGATTCGACCCCCACCCACTCCTACATGAAGTACCTCTACAAGTACCCCCAGGCGGCGTTTCCCTACGCACGCCTCGTGCAGGAGAACGGGCAGCGCGACCGTCGAGCGCCGGAGTTCGAGCTGATCGACACCGGCGCCTTCGACGGAGACCGATACTTCGACGTGGTCGTCGAGTACGGGAAGGCGGCGCCCGACGACGTCCTCGTTCGTATCACCGCGACGAACCGCGGCCCCGAGGCGGCCGAGCTCCACCTGCTGCCGACTCTCTGGTACCGCAACACGTGGTCGTGGGACACCGGGGGCCCCGAGCGGCCCACGTTGCGCGCCGGCCGGGACAGCCGCCACGCGGTGATCGAGGCGGAGCACCCGTCGCTCGGCGCGCGGTGGCTCTACTGCGAGGGCGGGCCGGAGCTCCTGTTCACCGAGAACGACACCAACACTGCGCGTCTCTTCGACGTGCCGAACGCGCGCCCGTACGTGAAGGACTCGATCAACGCCTGCGTCGTCGAAGGGAGAAAGGACGCCGTCAACCCCGAGCGGCTCGGCACGAAGGCCGCCGCGTACTATCGGCCGAGGCTTGAGCCCGGCCAAAGCGTCGTCACGCGGCTCAGGCTCTCCAACACGCCGCTTCCGGCCGGCCCGTTCGGCAAGGACTTCGATACGGTCTTCGGTCAGCGGGTGCGAGAGGCCGACGAGTTCTACCAGACGGTCGTCCCGAAGGGGCTCTCTGACGACGCCAAGAGCGTGATGCGGCAGGCGTTCGCCGGGCTCCTCTGGTCCAAGCAGTTCTATCAGTACGACGTCCGGCGCTGGCTCGAAGGCGACCCCGCGTGCCCGCCGCCCCCGCCAGGGCGGTCGAAGGGCCGGAACCACGAGTGGCAGCATCTCTACAACGAAGACGTGATCTCGATGCCGGACAAGTGGGAGTACCCGTGGTACGCGGCGTGGGATCTCGCGTTTCACACGATCCCGCTGGCGCTCGTCGACCCCGACTTCGCCAAGGCGCAGCTCATCCTCTTCCTGCGCGAGTGGTACATGCACCCGAACGGGCAGATTCCGGCCTACGAGTGGGCGCTGGGGGACGTGAACCCACCGGTCCACGCGTGGGCGGCGCTGCGCGTCTACCGCATCGAGCGGCGCCTGCGGGGCAAGGGCGACCGCGAGTTTCTCGAGAGGGTCTTCCACAAGCTCCTGCTGAACTTCACCTGGTGGGTGAATCGGAAGGACGCCGAGGGCAAGAACATCTTCCAGGGCGGCTTCCTCGGCCTCGACAACATCGGCGTCTTTGACCGGTCGGCGCCCTTGCCGACGGGCGGCCACATCGAGCAGTCGGACGGCACCTCCTGGATGGGGATGTACTGCCTCAACATGCTCGCGATTGCGCTCGAGCTGGCGAAGCAGGATCCGGCCTACGAGGACGTCGCGTCGAAGTTCTTCGAGCACTTCGTCTACATCGCGCACGCGGTGGACAACCCGGGCGAGGGCATCAACCTCTGGGACGAGGGGGACGGGTTCTACTACGACGTGCTCCACGGCAACGGGACGGCGCACCCGATGAAAGTGCGCTCGATGGTCGGGCTGATCCCGCTCTTCGCCGTGGAGACGCTCGAGCCCGAGGTCGTGGATAAACTCCCGGGCTTCAAGCGGCGGATGCAGTGGTTCATCGACAACCACCCGGAGTTTCGAGATCACGTCGAGATGGTGTCCAAGCCTGGCATCGGGATGCGCCGGCTCCTGGCGATCGTCGGGCGCGAGCAGCTCCCGCGCGTCCTGGGGTTCATGCTGGACGAGGCGGAGTTCCTCTCGCCGTACGGCGTCCGCGCGGTGTCGCGCTACCACAAGGATCATCCCTACTCGCTCCGTCTCGACGGGATGGAGCATCGCGTCGACTACGAGCCGGCCGAGTCCTCCAGCGGACTCTTCGGCGGTAACTCGAACTGGCGCGGTCCGGTCTGGTTCCCGGTGAATTACTTGCTGATCGAGTCGCTGCAGAAGTTCCACTACTTTTACGGCGACACGCTCAAGGTCCCGTGCCCGACGGGCTCGGAGACCGCGCTCAACCTCTGGCGGGTCGCCGCGGAGCTGTCACGGCGGCTCACGCGCATCTTCCTGCGCGACGCGGATGGCCGCCGGCCCGTCTACGGCGGCGCTGAAAAGTTCCAGCGCGATCCCCACTGGCGCGACCTGCTCCTCTTCTACGAGTACTTCCACGGCGACAACGGCGCCGGCATCGGCGCGAGCCACCAGACGGGCTGGACGGGCCTCGTGGCCAAACTGCTCCAGCAGAGCGGCGAGCGATGAGGGCATGACTTGCCGCGAAGCCATCGAGGTCCTCGCCGATTACATCGAGTCGACCCTGACGCCGGCCGAGCTGGAGAAGTTAGAGGCGCACCTGCGCGAATGCGCGCCGTGTCGCGCCTACCTGGCCACCTACAAGAGGGCGGCGGAGCTGGCGGCGAAGGTCAACCGGGTCGAGATGCCGCCGGAGGTCAGGCAGCGTCTCCGCGACTTCCTCTCCGGGCCGCTCGGTAGTACTCCTTAGGGAGGCCTGCCGCGAGGGAGGCCTGCCGCGCCGCCCCCCCCCGAGGCGGCGGGTGAAGCGGCGGCGTTGCGGCCAGCGCCGAAAGGCGGGGATCTCGGCCCCCGTGCCAGCGCCGCGGATAGCCGCCGGAGTAACGCCCGGCCGGCGGGCTCCGCCCCGCGCGGACGGCTGGGCCTGAAGCCGAAAGGTCCCGGCTAGCGGGGGCGTCGCGGGGGCGTCGCCTTGACAGCCATTTCGGCGAGGCCTAGACTGCGCGCTGGATCGTCGATCAAGCGCCCGTGCTAGGAGCATGCCCCTGGTTCTGTCGTCTGGACAACGCTTCGCTGCCCTCGTCGGCCACTCGGTGGCTCGCGGGGGCATGTGTGTTTCGGGCGTTCACTCGTGACAGGAGGTGGGCAATGAGCATCGTGGCCATTTCCGAGACCGCGGGCAGCCTCGGCATCGAGATCGGACGCAAGTTGGCCGAGAGCCTCGGCTGGGAGTTCGCTGACCGGGAGATCATCGCGAAGGCTTCAGAGCAGTTCGGTGAGGACGTGATGGACTTGCGCCACAGCGTCGAGGAGAAGCCCACGCTCTGGGAGCGCTTCAGCGATTCGCAGCAGCGCTACAAGGCGTACATCGAGGCGATCATGCTCGAGATGGCCGCGCGCGACAACGTCGTGCTGGCCGGGCGCTCGTCCACGATCGTGTTGCGCCAGATCCCGCACGTGGTGCGCGTGCGCACGACGGCGCCCGAGGGCACGCGCGCGCAACGCCTCGAGTATCAGCAGGGGCTGACCCATGAGGCGAGCTTCGATTACGTGCGGCATAGCGACCGCGAGCGGGCGGCCCGCGTGAAGTTCCTCTATCAGATCGACGTGGACGACCTGTTGCTCTACGACCTCGTGCTCAACACCGAGCATCTCACCGTCGAGACGGGCGCCGCGCTCATCCGCGAGACCCTGCGGGATGAGCGTTTCCAGGCGATCGAAACCGGCCGCAAGGAGGTCGTGGACCTGAGCCTCGCTGCGCTCGCCCGGGCCGCCCTCATGGCGCATCCGCAGGTGGGGGCGCGCAGCCTTGTCGTGACGTGCAAGAATGGCCACGTGTCGCTGAGGGGCGGGGTCCGCGCGGACGAGGAGCGCACCCTGGCGGCGGACGTCGTGGGCCGGATCCCGGGCGTCGTCGGGGTGCTCAACGAGATCGTCGTGATGCACCCGACCCGAACCACCGTTGGGTTGTAGTCCTCGAAGGGACTCGCGATCAGCTCAGGCCTTGCCCTCGAGCGCACGCTTGAGCTGGTCGAGGTGGTTGTCGTCGTGCCACGCCATGAGCGTGACGAAGTCGTTGATCGTGATGGGGCCGCGCGCGGCGTGGACACCGGCGCGCTTCCACTGCTCGGGCGTGAGAGTGCGGAGTAACGCGAGCGACTCGTCGCGACGTGCGCGAAAGGCCGCCAGCGCCAGCGGCGCGTCGTTCCTGAGGTACTGACGCTCCTCGGCCCAGCGATCCGGCGTGGTGGGATCGAACGCGAGCTTCGGGTTGTCCATCGCCAGGATCATCCCGAACCGGCCCATGAACATCTCCTCGACGTCGCGCAGGTGGCAGACGGCCTCCTTCGCCGCCCAGTTCTTGCCGTCCGGGCGGCGCGACAGCGTCGCATCGTCGCGGCCCCGGATCGCGTTGGCGAGCTCGTCGGCGGTGCGGGCCAGACGCGTCATACGTTCCTCGGCCGGCTGCTTCGCGTACTCTTCCATGGTCGGCATCGTGGCTCTCCCTTCGGCGTCGTGCACGAGCTGGTGGAACAGGCTCGACTCTCGCTTGTAGAACCCCTGCGTATGATACGACTCGCCCAGCCGCAGTCCGGTGTAATCGACGTGGTGGCCGATCTCGTGGAGCAGTGTCCGGAGGTACGTCCGGAACGCGACGACGCGCTTTTGCTTGGCGGTGCGCATCCAGAGCTGGATCGTGGGCTGCCGGCCGCGCTCGTGGGTGTAGAGTCCGTGGAGCTCGCCCCAATGCGAGTGGGGTCGTGCGGCGAGCACGTCGACGCGCACGGCGGGCAACCCCATCGCGTCTGCGAGCCCGGCGACCAGCTCCCGGCTCGCCCGCTCGGTGGCCACCCGCTCCTCGGTCCGGAGCGCGGCTTCGAGCGCCGCGACGCGCGGATGGAGCGCCGCCGGGTCCTCGAGGCGAATCTCGACGATGGCGTCGCTCTTGCGGTAGACGGCCTGTTGCGAGCGCGAGAGCCGCGCGTAGTACGCGAACGGCACCGCTCTATTTACCGGTGAAGCGGGGCTTTCGCTTCTCGAGAAACGCCTTCGCGCCCTCGATGCGATCCTCGGTCGTGCGGAGCAGCGTCGCCAGATCGTTCTCGAGCCTGACCCCTTCGGCCAGCGGCAGCTCGAGCCCCTTCACGACCGCCTCCTTCGCATAGCGGAGCGCCACCGGCGCCCGCTCGGCGAGCGTCCGGGCGAGTGCGAGCGACGCGGACAAGACCTCGGTCGCGGAGACCACGCGCTCGACGAGCCCGATCCTGAGCGCCTCGCGCGCGTCGATGCGCGCCCCGGTCAGGATCATTTCGAGGGCTTTGCCGCGGCCCACGAGCCGCGGCAGGCGCTGCGTCCCGCCCCCACCGGGAATAATGGCGAGGTTCACCTCGGTGAGGCCGAGCTGGGCGTCCTCGCTCGCGATTCGGATGTCGCACGCCAGGGCGAACTCGAGGCCGCCCCCGAGCGCGAAGCCGCGGACCGCGGCGATGATCGGCTGGCCGCAGCGGTCCATCGCGGCACGGAAGTCGACGCGCTGGCGCTGCGCTCGGAACTGGACGGGCACCTGGGGCGCGACGAACTCGCGGATGTCGGCGCCGGCGGAGAAGGCCCGGTCGCCGGCGCCCGTCACGACGACGACGCGAGCCTCCGGGCTCTGGGCGAGGTCGCCGAAGCAGCGCGTCAGCTCTTCGCGCATGCGTTCGTTCATGGCGTTGTGGACCTCGGGGCGGTTGAGGGTGATCGTCGCGACTCCGTCGGCCAGCTCGTAGCGGATCGCCTCGTACGCCATTGATCGCGTGCCTCCCGGTCGGCTCAGGTCTGGGGTGGTCGGCGACAGACGCCGCGCGCGACGAGCCCGGCGATCTCCGCGTCGGTGTAGCCGAGCTCCCGCAGCACGGCGTCGGTGTGCTGGCCGAGCGTCGGCGGCGGTCCCGGGTCGCGCGTGGGCGTCCCGGCGAAGGCAATCGGCTGTCCCATCATGCGCAGGCGTCCGACCTCCGGATGCTCGTACTCGTGGACCATGTCGTGGTGCTGGACGGCCGGGTGCCGCATGAACTCCGCCACCGTCTGGACCGGCGCCGCCGGAATGTCGTGCGTCGCGAGCACCTCGAGCCAGTGGCTGCGCGGCTGCGACTTGAACTTGGTGTCGAGGAGCGGCAGAAGTGACTGGTTGTTCTCGAGTCTCGCGAGCCACGAGGCGAAGCGTGGATCGTCGGCGAGATGCTCGAGCTCGAGCGCCTTGCAGAGCTTCACCCAGAAGGCCTGGTTGCCGACCGCGAGAAAGAACCAGGCGCCGTCGCCCGCCTGGTAAAGGCGGTAGGTCGGGTTGTCGCGGATCAGCGTCGGCTTGCTCGGATAGTCGATGGCCACGCCTGCCTGCAGCGCCAGAACGCCTCGCAGCAGCGACGTCTCCACGCGCTGGCCGCGGCCCGTGCGCTCGCGCGTGAAGAGCGCCGCGAGGATCCCCTGGGTGGCGAGCGCCGCCGTGTAGTAGTCGGTCGGCGCGGTCCGCTGGTACTGGGGCGGGCCGCCGAAGCCCTGAAGCGTCATCAGGCCGCCCAGCGCCTGGAAGATCGGATCGAAGCCAGGACGGTCGGCGTCGGGCCCGGTCGAGCCGAAAGCCGTGACCGAGGAGTAAATGAGGCGCGGGTTGATCGTGCTGAGCCGCTCGTAGCCGACACCGAGACGCTCGGCGACGCCCGGGCGCATGTTCTCCATGACGACGTCGGAGCGCTCGGCGAGCTTGTGGACGATCTCGCGTCCCTCGGGTGTCTTGAGATTCACGGCGAGCGAGCGCTTCCCCCGGTTCCAGCCGAAGAAGCCTGGCAGCTCACGGAACGAATCGCCCTCGAGAGCCTCGACCTTGATGACCGCCGCGCCGAGGTCGGCGAGCTGCATGGCGGCGTACGAGCCGGCGATGTAGCTCGTGAGATCGACGACGCGGACGCCGTCGAGCGGGGGTGGGGGAGCGGGCACGGGGTCGCGCGAGTCTCCGGCTACCTCGCCACGCGCCGTACGATCTGCTCGCGGTGGTAGTCGGCGTCGCCGTACATCGGCTCGAGCGCCTTCGCGCGCTTGAAGTAGATGTGCAGGTCGTACTCCCACGTGAAGCCGATACCCCCGTGCACCTGGATCGCCTCGCCGCACACCTTGCGGGCGGCGTCCCCGACATACGCCTTCGCGACCGAGGCGGCGAGCTCGCCGTCCTCGGCCTTCGCATCGAGCGCCCAGGCGGCGTAGTAGACGGCCGAGTGCGAGTTCTCGACCTCGAGGAGCATCTCCGCGCACTTGTGGCGGATCGCCTGGAACGAGCCGATCGGCTGGCCGAACTGCTCGCGCACCTTCGCGTAGCCCACCGCCATGTCCAGGCACCGGCGCGAGGCCCCCAGCATCTCCGCCGCCGCGCCAACGGCGCCGCGGCGCACCAGGCTCGAGAGCAGCGGCGCGGCCTGGCCGGGGGTCCCGAGCACGGCGTCGGCCGCCGCGGGCACCTTGTCCATGTCGATCTGCACCCAGCGCGTCGAGAGATCCATGCCCTGGACCGGCGAGAGCTTGAGACCCGCGGCCGAGGGATCGACGAGGAACAGCGTGGGGCCCTCGAGCGCGCGTGCGGGGATCAGCAGGACGTTGGCCACGTGGGCCCAGGGAACGAAGCGCTTCGTCCCGGAGAGCGCCCAGCCCCTGGGCGCCTTCTCGGCCCGCGCTGTCATCGCCGCGGGGTCCCAGTCGAGATCCGCGTCGAGTAGCGCCAGCGTGGCGCGGGCGTCGCCGGTCGCGATCGCGGAGAGCCAGCGCTTCTTTTGCGCGTCAGCGCCCGCTGCTTCGATGGCGGCGGCGGCCAGCACGGTCGGCCAGTACGGCCCGGGATACGCGGCGCGCCCGAGCTCTTCCAGCAGGATCGCCGACTCGACCATGCCGAGCCCGCTGCCGCCGTAGACTTCAGGCAGCGAGAGCCCCAGCCAGCCGAGCTGGGCCATCTCCTTCCACATGGTGTCGCTCTCGCCGCGCGGGTCGTCCCACAGGAGACGCACGGCCGTCGGCTTGCAGTGCTCGTCCAGAAAGGCGCGGGCCGAATTTTTCAGCAGCAGCTGGTCGGAGCTGAACGAGAAGTCCATGGCGTCAAGCCTTCAGGCGGTCGGCGCGCACTTCCTTCGGCAGACCGAGCACGCGCTCTCCGATGATGTTCTTCTGGATCTCGGACGAGCCGGAGTAGATCGTGCCGGCGCGCGACCAGAGGAACGCGGTCGCGAAGGTGCCTGGCTCGCCGGAGGAGGAGTCGACCTCCTCGAACTCTTCGCGCGCGACCATGAGATGTCCGAAGGGGCCGAGGATCGCGAGCGCGAGCTCGTAGTAGCGCTTCTCGAACTCGGTATAAGACAGTTTGGTGATCGATGAGGCGGAGCCGGGCGCGTCGCCTTTTTGCAACGCCGAGAGCACCCGCAGTGCGGCATAGCGCTGCACTTCAAGGTCGGCGTAGATACGACCCATTCTTGCCCGCACCGCCCCGTCCTCGATCAATGGCCGGCCGCCCCGCTTCAGCTCCTTCGTCGCCTTCACGAGCTGGTTGAACGCGGTGGTGTAGCGCGTCACCCGACCCAGCGAGTTGCCGCCGCGCTCGAAGCCGAGCGTGGTCTGCGCGATCTCCCAGCCTTGATTGACGTTGCCGATGAGGTCCGACTTCTCGGCGCGGGCGTTGGTCATGAAGACTTCGGAGAAGAGCGAGCTCCCGGTGATCTGCTTGAGCGGGCGGACTTCGACGCCCGGCTGGCGCATGTTGAGGAGCACGCACGAGATGCCCCGATGCTTGGCGACCTTCGAATCCGTGCGTGCGAGCAGGATGCCCCAGTCGGCGATGGGCCCGCTCGACGTCCAGATCTTCTGACCGTTGACGACGAAGTGGTCGCCCTGGTCCTCCGCGCGCGTCTTGAGGCTCGCGAGGTCCGATCCCGCGTTCGGTTCCGAGTAGAGCTGGCACCAGATCTCCTCGGCGGTCAGGATCTTCTTGAGATAGCGCTGCTTCTGCGCCTCGGTGCCGTGGACGATGATCGTCGGTCCGATGAAGCCGATGCCGAGCCCGTTGATCGTCGGCGGCGCGCTCACGCGCGCCATCTCGTCCTGCACGATGGCCTGCCGCATCGGCGTCGTGCCCCAGCCGCCGTACTCCTTGGGCCACAGCATGCCGACGTAGCCCGCCTCGTAGAGCTTCCGGTGCCACGCCTTGCGCTCGTCGAGCGTTTTCAGGTCGTGCTTCGGGACGTTGGTCTCGAGCCAGCGCCGGGTCGTCGCGCGGAACTCCCGATCTTCAGGCGCGTAGTTCAGGTCCATCGGTCGGCCTCCTGTGAATGGATGTTTCTAGCACGCCGGCCGGCCCGAATCAACGCGCGGGAGGCGGCGGCAGCCGATAGATCGCGGTGTGCAGCACGTGGGCGACCGGGCGGGGCCGATCCCCGGCGACGATGACGAGATCCGCCTCGACAAACTCACGCCCCTTCTTCTCGAAGAGCGAGCGCACCCGGCCGCGCGTCGCCAGGACGTCGCCGACGCGCGCTCCGCCCAGGTGCCGCACGACGCTACCGGCGTGGATCCACGGGCTCATGCGGACGTTCAGCGAGAGCGCCTTGTTGGCCTGGTCGAGGAAGAACCCGGGGTGGGCCCAGCCGCGGGCGTCGCGATACAGCGGCAGCGCGTCGCTGACGCGGTCGAGGTACTCGGCGGCGCGGGCGTCGTCGTACGGGTTGACCGGAGTGCCGAGCGCGTCGAGGCTCGCGAGGTGCTCGCGGCTCGCCACCGGCCGCTCCGCAGGCAGCGGCGCCACGGGATAGAGCGCCAGGTTCACCGGCACCGGCGACCCGGCTGGCAGCGTCGCCGTCAGCGTCGCGCACTCGCCGCCGGCGGCGGTGCCGGCGGAGACCATCGCGGTGAGACTCTTGGCGTCGTGCGCTGTCACCGCGCCGGAGACGAGGACCTCCTCGCCATCGTGGATGGGCTTCAGGAACCGAACATTCGCGGTCCCGCGCTCGAGCCAGGCCGCGCCGAACGCCTCCACCAGAGGATGCGTGAGATACGCGTAGACGGTCACGCCGGGCACGAGCGCGCCGCGGAACCCGTACTGCCGCGCGATCTGATCGTCGTGGATCTTGTTCTCGGAGCTCGTCGACGTGTTGCGAGCCTTGACGTGATACTCGGGCAGGCGCTCCTTGCTGTCCGTATCAGCCTCCTTGACTGCCGTCGGGTGTCGGCAAGTATATAATCATCCCGGCCATGTCGCGCGGGCTCCTGATCGCCCTGGTCGTGATCGTCGTCCTGGTCGGCGGTATCGCCGCGTGGGCGATCTCGGTGAACAACCAGCTCGTCGTCCTCGATCAGGGCGTCAACGAGAAGTGGGCCCAGGTGCAGAACGTCTATCAGCGGCGCGCCGACCTCATTCCGAACCTCGTCGAGACCGTGAAGGGCTTCGCGGCGCAGGAGCGTACGGTGCTGGAGGAGGTCACGCGCGCGCGCGCGAGTGCCTCCTCGATCCAGCTCACGCCCCAGGCGCTCAACGACCCGAAAGCGCTCGAGCGATTCCAGGCCGCGCAGAACCAGCTCTCCGGGGCGCTCTCCCGGCTCCTGGTCACCGTCGAGCGCTACCCCGACCTCAAATCGAACCAGAACTTCCTCGCCCTGCAGACCCAGCTCGAGGGGACCGAGAACCGCATCACCGTCGAGCGGCGGCGGTTCAATGAAGCCGTTCGCGACTACAACACCCGCCTGCGTCTCTTCCCGGGCTCGCTCGTCGCCGGCTTCTCGGGCTTCCAGCCCAAGGCGTTCTTCGAAGCGGCGCCCGACGCGGCCACCGTCCCCAAGGTCAAGTTCTAGCCTGCTTCTCGCGGCTGTCCTCGCCGTCGCCCTCGTTCTGCCGCAGGTACCGACCGGCCGCGTGAACGACTACGCCGCGCTCCTGGCACCGGCCGAGCGCGAGCGGCTCGAAGCGCTGCTGGCCGAGCGCGAGCGAGCCTCGGGGACGCAGATGGCGATCGCGGTGTTCCGATCGCTCGAGGGCGAGAGCCTGGAAGACGTCGCGAACGCGCTCTTCCAGAAGTGGCGCCTCGGCCAGCAAGGCCTCGACGACGGCGTCCTCCTCGTCGTGTTCGTCCAGGACCGAAAGCTGAAACTCGAGGTCGGTTACGGACTCGAGGCCATGCTGCCGGACGCCGAAGCGGGGCGGATCATCCGCGAGGCGATCTCGCCGCGCTTCCGCGAGCAGCGCTACGCGGCGGGGCTCGAGGCCGCCGTCGGCGCCGTGTATGCTCGGATCGCGCCGTCGAGCCCGAGATCGCCCGAGCAGATGCAGCGCGAGGCCGCGTCCTGGCGACGGCGGCAGTCGGAGAGCGAGGGCACGGCGCGGCTCTACCTGCTGCTCTTTCTGGCGTTCGCGGCGCTGACCATCGGCGGCCTCGCGTGGGAAGCCTCGCACCAGCGCGGCTACACCGCCGGCCGACGCGGCTGGGGCTCGTCGGGCCCGGGCGGCTGGTACGGTAGGGGCTGGGGCGGTGGTGGCGGCGGGTCTTCTGACGGCGGCTTCTCGGGCGGCGGTGGCAGCTCGGGCGGCGGCGGCGCGAGTGGGAGCTGGTGATGCCCCGGCATCCGAAGTGGGCCCGGCGGTTCCTGAGCGACGCGGATTTCGACGCGATCACCCGGGCGATCAAGACCGCCGAGGCGCGCACGTCGGCGGAGATCCGAGTGCATCTGGAGCGCCGCGTGCCGCGGCGGCCTTTCCGGAGGCCCCCCGATGTCCTGTTGCGAGCCCAGCACGTGTTCAGGCGGCTCGGCATGCACAAGACGGCCGAGCGACACGGGGTGCTGGTCTACCTCGCCGTCGAGGAGCGGCGCCTGGCGGTCGTCGGCGACGAGGGCATCCACGGCCGCGTCGGCGATCGTCACTGGAACCGCGTGCGCGACCTGATGGTCGAGAAGCTCCGGGAGGACGCCCCGCGCGCGGCGCTCGAGCGGGCGATCGAGGAGCTCGGCCAGGCGCTCGCCGAGCACTACCCGCGCCGGCCCGACGACCGCAACGAGCTGAGCGATGAGGTGAGCGTGTCGTGAGGCGAGGGTGTACTGTACGCGCATGATTTCACGCGTGGTCGCGGGCGTCCTCGTTGCGATCCTGGCGTTCCCGCTGACCGCCGGCGCGCAGGAGACGTCCCCCGGCCGGGACGCGCGGCCCCTGGAGCTCAGACGCGCGCGCGAGACGACGCTCCGGCGTCCCATCGTGCATCCCGCGCCGCAACGCGATGAGGCCGTGGGCGAGGCCGAGCGCGCGGCGGCCGAGTACGAGCGGACGCAGCGCGGAGAGACGCTGATGCGCGAGCCATCACGGCCCGCGGCGCGACGTTCGGATCTGGGGTACGACGTCTACAGCGGCATCCAGCAGCGCAACATTCAGCGTCGATGACACGCGACGACATTCCGACGCCGGCGCTGCTCCTCGACCTCGACCGCTTCGGGCGGAATCTCCGCCGCATGGCCGCGCACGCGCGCGCGGCCGGTAAGCACCTTCGACCGCACGCGAAGACGCACCGCTGTCCCGAGATCGCCCAGCGACAGGTGACCGCCGGGGCGCTCGGCGTCGCGTGCGCGAAGCTCGGTGAGGCGGAGGTGATGGCGCGCGCCGGCGTCCGCGGCCTCCTGATCACGACCGAAGTTGTCGCGCCCGCGGCGATCCGGCGGCTCATGCGGCTCGTCTCGGCGGCTCCCGACACGCTCCTCGTGGTCGACAACTCCGCGAACGTCGCGGACCTCGGGCGCGAGGCCGCCGCCGACGGCGTAGCGCTCAATCTCCTGGTGGACGTCGACGTGGGCAACCGGCGCACCGGGATCGCCCCCGGAGAGCCCGCGCTGGCGCTCGCGCGCGCGGTGGCCGCGCAGCCGGCGCTCCGCTTCCGCGGGCTCCAGGGCTATGCGGGCCACTGCGCGCACATCATCGGCTGGAGCGCGCGGCACGCGGCGTCGCGCGCGGCCCTGGCGCCCCTCATGGAAACTCGCACGATGATCGAGCGCGCCGGACTGCCGGTCGAGATCGTCGCGGGCGGCTCGACCGGCACCTGGGACATCGACATCGAGCTGCCCGGGCTCACGGAGCTGCAGGCGGGCTCCTATTGCGTGATGGACCTCGATTACCGGCGTATCGGCGGACGCTCGGGCGAGACGCTCACCGACTTCGAGATGGCGCTCACGGTAATCACCACGGTCGTCAGCGTGCCGACGTCCGAGCGCGCAATGGTCGACGGCGGGCTCAAGGCGTTCTCGACCGACAAGCCGTTTCCGCCCGAGTCGGTGGAGCGCCCGGGCGTCGAGTACGGCTTCGCGGGCGACGAGCACGGGCGACTGACGGTCACCGATCACTCGCGCGCGCCGCGGCTCGGCGAGCGGATCGAGTTCTTCCCGCCGCACTGCGACCCGACGATCAACCTCTACGACCGGCTCTACGCGATGCGTGCGGACAAGGTCGAGGCCGTGTGGGAGATCGCCGCGCGCGGCCGATCCGACT
>JAHFDK010000359.1 GCA_023249095.1 Candidatus Rokuibacteriota bacterium
CACCTCGGTTCTGGAGGCGGCATTGCGCGAGAGCGAGGAAGAGATCGGACTGCCGCGGACGGCGGTGGAGCCGTTGGGCGCGCTCGACGACACCGAGACGTTCGCGACCAATTTCGTCATTACGCCCTGGGTTGCCGTGGTGCGGCGACCCGTCACATGGCGCCCCGACGGCGAGGAGATCGAGCGGGTCATCGAGGTGCCGTTCGCGGCGCTGTCCGGGCCTGGCGGCTTGCGTGTCGAGGAGTGGGAGCGCAACAATGTCGTGCGGCCCGTGTATTTCTTCGACTACGAGGGTGACACCATCTGGGGGGCCACCGCCAGGATCGTCAAGCACTACCTCGACCTCGTCGCCGACGGGCCATGAGCGCAGAGACGCCGCTCGAGCGCCCCGCGACACCCTCGGGCCTCTGCGCCACGTGCCAGCACGCGCAGCGGATCACGTCCGCCAGGCTGTCGACGTTCGTGCGGTGCGGTCTCAGCGCGACCGATCCACGCTTTCTGAAGTATCCGCGGCTACCGGTCGCCCGCTGCGAGGGCTTCCGGCCAGCGACAGACCTGGCTGGGCCTCAGGGCCACCACATATAGAGGAAGCGGGGACCGGCGCCAACGATCGACGCGAGCTGGGCGACCGTCGCGTCGAGGCTGCTGGGCGACACCTCGGATCGGGCATAGTAGGTGGCCCGGTACTGCAAAGGCCGCTGATAGACGATCACCCGCGCCTCGTCGACCCCGATCGCACGGCGCGCGATCTGGAGCGCATCGTCCATGTATCCGATCCGGTCGATCAGCTTGAGCTCCAGCGCCTGCTGCGCCGTGTAGACGCGACCGTCGGCGAGGGTCTTCGCGGTCTCGAGCGGGAGCTTCCGGGCCTCGACGAGTCTCGAGACGAACTGGCCGTGGAGCCCATCGATCACAGACTGGAAGATCTTGCGCTCCTCGTCCGTGAGCGTGCGGAACGGGCTCCCCATGTCCTTCCGCTCACCCGACTTGATCGCGGCCGCCGCGAGCCCGAGCTTCTGCATGAGACCTTCGGCGTTCAGCGTCACCATGATGACGCCGATCGAGCCTGTCACGGTGGTCGGGTGGGCGATGATCGTATCGGCCGCGAGTGCCACGTAGTAGCCGCCCGATGCGGCGACGTCCATCATGACGGCGATCACGGGGATTCGAGTGGCGTGCTTGAACATTTCCAGCTCTTTGAACATGATGTCGGCCGCCGTCACCGTTCCACCCGCGCTGTTGATGCGGACGACGAGGGCCTTGACGTTGGGATCCTCCTCGGCCTTCTTCAGCGCCTCGCGAAAGCGAACCAGCAGCGGCACGCGCGGGGGTGGCGCGCCGATGATGACCGTCTGCGTCTCGCCTTCTTCGCTCAGAAATCCCGAGATGTCCGTCAGGAGGATCTTCGTCTTACCGGTTCCCTCGACGGTCCGCTCCTCGAGCGGCTTGATCCGCGGCGTCAGATCGATCGAGATGAGCGAGCAGCCGGCCGTGAGTAGAAGAGCCAGGAGAGTCGCTGTCATCCGCATGAGGGAAGTATACCGCGAGGGTTGAACACGGTTCTGACCCTCTGGGATAATCGGCGCGTCGTGACCGCCGCCCCTCTGATCACGATCGACGACGTGCGAGCCGCCGCGCAGCGGCTCGCGGAGCGCGTCTACCGAACGCCGGTGATCTCGTCCCAGCCCTTCGACGACACGAGCGGCTACCGTGTCTTTTTCAAGTGCGAGAGCCTGCAGCGGGCCGGCTCGTTCAAGATCCGCGGTGCCCTGAACAAACTCTTGTCGCTCACGTCAGCGGAGCGCGCCCGGGGCGTCGTCGCCTACTCGTCGGGCAATCACGCCCAGGGCGTGGCGCTCGCCGCGCAGATGATCGGGACCACCGCGATCATCTGCATGCCCACCGACGCACCCAAGCTCAAGGTCGAGGCAACGCGCGGCTATGGCGCCGAGGTCGTCTTCTACGACCGCCTGAAGGACGATCGAGCCGCCGTCGCCCGACGTCTCGTCGAGGCGACGGGCCGTGTGCTGGTGCCCCCGTACGACGATCCCGCGATCATGGCGGGCCAGGGGACCGCGGCCCTGGAGCTCTTCGAGCAGGTTCCGTCGCTCGACGCGCTCGTCACCCCCGTCGGGGGCGGCGGCCTCATGGCGGGCTGCAGCACAGTGGCGCGAAGCCTGTCACCCGGAATCGCGATCATCGGCGTCGAGGCGGACACCGCGAACGACACGTACCTGTCACTGCAGAAGGGAGAGCGCGTGACCATTCCTCCGCCGCCCACGATCGCCGACGGGATCCGCCCCCAGAGCCCTGGCGAGCTCACGTTTCCGATCCTCCGCGAGAACCTCGCCGGCGTGGCACTGGTCAGCGACGCCGAGATCGTCGCGGCCGTCCGCTTCCTGGCGCTGCGCACCCGCGTGGTCGTGGAGCCGACCGGCGCGGTCGGAGCCGCCGCGGTGCTGACGAGAAAGCTCGCCGTCCCGGCCGGGGCCCGAATCGGCGTGGTGCTTTCCGGCGGGAACGTGGACCGCGACCTGCTGCTCCAGATCCTCCAGGGGACCTGAGGTCGGACCTCAGGTCGGGAGCGCTGAGCCGGGCCTCAGCGGGCGTGCAACGCCGGCACGACCTCGCTCGCGAGCTGCTCGAGCTGCTCGAGCATCCGCTCGGGTGGGCACATCGGCCGCAGGACGAACTTCGACCCACCCCCTTGCACGTACTGCTCCAGGCGCTCGCTCACGAGGTTGGCCGGGCCGAACGCCGTGCACGCATCGAGCGTCGGTGCGTCGGCGCGCCCCCGCGGGATGAAGGGGAGAGCCATCGAACGCGCGACCGCCGGGTCAGGGTCGAGGCAGAAGTTCACGAGCGTTCCAAAGTGATCGCCCGGCACCTCGCGCCCGGCCTCGGCCGCGAAGGTCAGCGTCTTGTCGACGCCGACACGGAACTGGTCTGGCGTGATGAACGACGGAATCCAGCCGTCGCCCAGGCGACCGGCGCGGCGCATCGCCGCCTCGCTGTTTCCGCCGATCCACAGCGGCATCGGCTGCTGGACGGGGCGCGGCAATACTGTGATGCGATCGAGGCGCCAGAATTCGCCTGCGAACGTCACCTCGGGCTCGTCCCAGCACTGCCGCATGATCTTGATCGCCTCGTCGGTGCGGCGCCCCCGCTCCCGGAAGGGCACGCCCGCGGCGTGGAACTCGCGTTCCTGCTCGACGCCAATCCCGACGGCCGGGAGCACGCGCCCCGCGGAGAGATAGTCGAGCATCGCGAGCTGGCGCGCCGCGAGCACCGGCGATCTGAAGGGCGCCACCAGCACGCTCGGGCCGAACTTGAGCCGCTGCGTGCGTGCGGCCACGGCGGCCATGGTGGTCATCGGCTCGAGGACGGGCAGCGGCGAGGAGAGCCGGTCCGAGAACCAGATGGAATCGATCGCGGTCCGCTCGCAGAGGTCGATGAGCTGCCAGAGGAAGTCGCGACCCCCATCCAGCCCGCCCCCCGGCCACGGTCCGGGCATGATACCGATCCGGTATTTGATGTGCATGGCGGCCAGTCTAGAACATCGAGAAGTCTTCCGCCTTCTCGGTGAGGAACTCGAGGAGCGCGGGCGTGCCGTCCTGCGTCTTGCGAATGGCGCGCCGGATGGCCGGCACGATCTCGCCGGGCTCGGTCACACGCTCGCCGTGGCCGCCGAAGGCGCGCGCCATGGCCGCGTAGTCGCCGCTGATGTCGGTGCTGCGGTACTTGGCCGTCGCCGTCTTCATGATCTTCAGCTCGATCGCCATGGAGAAGTTGTTGAGCAGCACGGAGAGGATCGGGATCCGCTCCCGCACGGCCGTCTCGAAGTCCATCCCGGTGAAGCCGATGGCGGCATCGCCCCAGACGTTCACGCACAGCTTGTCCGGCGCGGCGAGCTTCGCCCCCATCGCGAGGCCGAGGCCGTAGCCGAGCTGCGTCGTCTTGCCCCAGCCGATGTAGCTCAGCGGCGCCACCGGTTCCCAGAACGGCGAGATCTGGTCGCGCGGGCTGCCGGCGTCATGCGTGATGATCGTGTTCGCGACGTCGACCGTGTGCATGAGATCCCAGAGCACGCGATACGGGGACAGCGGCTTCGTGTCGGCGGTGAGCCGCGGCGTCCACTGGGCCAGCCACTCGCTCTTGAGGTTCTTGATCTCCTGGGTGACGACCGAGAAGCGGCCGCGCGGCCCGCCCTTGAGTCGGTCCTTCACCTCGACGAGCAGCGCCTGGAGCGTGAGGCCAGCGTCGCCGACGAGCGCCAGCTCCGAGGCCACGTCCTTGTTGATGTCGGTCGGGTCGAGCGTCGCGTGCGCGATGCGCTTGCCCTTCGGCATCGCGACACCGTAGTTCGTCGTCGCGAAGCTGCAGCCGATTCCGAAGATGAGGTCGGCGTTCGTGAGGAAGTGGTGGAGCTGCTTCGAGATCGAGCGCCCACCGGAGCCGAGGGACAGCGGGTGGGTCTCGGGGAACGCGCTCTTGCCCTGGAGACTCGTCGTGACCGGCGCCTCCAGGAGCTCGGCCAGCTCGCGCAGGACCGGCCACGCGCGCGCGTAGTGCACACCCTGGCCGGCGTAGATCACCGGCCGCTGAGCGGCCACGAGCGCTTCGGCAACGCGTGAGACGTCGCGCGGATCGGGCGACGAGCGGAGGCGGGGCGCCGGCGTGTACTGGATCGGCTCCGGCACGTCTTCTCGCAGGAGATCGACCGGGAACTCGATCAGCACCGGGCGCGGCCGCCCGTTCTTGACCTGGGTGAACGCCCGGCGCATCGCGTCCACCACCGCATCGGGCACGATGACCTGCTCGCACCACTTCGTCACGTGCTGGTAATTCAGGAACGAGTTGAAGTTGGGCTGGATGTTCGTGATTCGCCGCGGGTAGCCGCCCGGCAACACGACGATCGGCACGGAGTCGCCGTAGGCCTGGGCCACGCCGCCGAACGCGTTCTCCGAGCCCGGGCCGTGCTGCATGGCGAAAACGCCGATCCGGTCCCCCGACGAGATGCGGCTCACCGCGTCGGCCATGTGGAGCCCGGTCCGCTCCTGGCGCACGATGATCGTCCGGATGTCGGCCTCCGCCGCGGCCTCGATGATGGGGTTGACGGGGTATCCGATGAGGAATCTCACACCCTCGCGCTTGAGAATCTCGGCGACAGCCGCCGCTGCCTTCATGATCCACTCTCCTCGATCATTATTGAGCTCGCCTCGGGTCGATCGAAATTGCCACCCGCCGGCCGCACGAGGCTCGCTTATCCTACGCCAGACTCGACGATCGAGGGGAGATGAAGTGGGTGTGCGAGCCGCAGGGCCGGCCGGGGGCTGGGGCCCGCAGGCCCCGAGGCGAGCGTTCTGAAGATGATCGAGGGGAGCCCATGACCCGGGAAGAACTCAAGCACCGCGTCGACGAAGCGATCGAGCGCCATGCCGACGAGATCGTCGCCGTCGGGGAGGCGATCCGGCGCCACCCAGAGCTCGGCTTCAAGGAGCTGAGGACGTCGGCGCTGGTGGAGACAAAGTTTCGCCAGCTCGGCCTCGCCCCGCGGACCGGGCTCGCGATCACGGGTGTGCGGGCCGATGCCGTCGGTGGCGCGGGGCCCGGCCCCACGTTTGCGCTCGTGGGCGA
>JAHFDK010000092.1 GCA_023249095.1 Candidatus Rokuibacteriota bacterium
TAGCTGCCGCAGATCCGCCTCACGTCGTTCCATTCCCGGTCCGGCAGCAGCGGTCGGGATCGGTGTGAAATGGATGCCGCCAGGCGCTTGAGGCTCTCGACCCGCTCCGCGGCGAGCGGGTGCGAATCGAGGTAACGCGCCGAGGACGGCAGGCCTCGCTCCCCGGCGCGCAGCGTCTCGAAGAAGGCGATCATCCCCCGTGGATCGATGTCTGCGGCCAGCAGCATGCGCAACCCTTCGACGTCCGCTTCGCTCTCGAGCCGACGGCTGTAGCTCAGTGTGCCCAGCACGCGCGCGCTCTCGATCCCGTAGGCCATCACCGCGGTCATGTCGCCCGACACGGCGACCAGCAGGAGGCCGGTGGAGGCATGCTGCAGCAGAAGACGCGTCGCGTGGCGCTGGAGCACGTGCTGGATCTCGTGCGCGAGCACTCCGGCTAGCTCCTCCGGCGTCCGTAGGCGCTCGACCAGCCCGCGGAGGAGGACGACCTGGCCGCCCGGGACGGCGAACGCGTTCACCGTCCGATCGTCGTGCACGGTCACGCGGAACGTGTAGGGGACCCGCGGCACCGGGTCAAGCAGTCTCTTGACGATCGCGCCGATGGCCGCTTCGCGCTCGGGATCCACGCAGCGCCGCCTCGACGCCGTGAGCTGGTCCACGGCCGCCTGTCCGAGCCGCTCCTCCCATGACACGGGCACGCGGGCGGCGAGCAGGCCCGCCGCCGCGGGGATGCCCCACACGTACAGGACCGTGCCGGCAGCGACGGCCGTGACGGCGGCCACGATCGTGAAGAGAACCCGCGCGCGTCGCCGGCGCGGGTCGTGGAAACGCCGCCCGAGGGCCGGCGCGGCGGCGTGCAGCGCCCCGAGGAAGCCGGGATCGTCGACCAGGAGAGTCTCGGGGAGCGGCCCGCCGCGCTCGAGGCGGATCTGCTCGCCGGCGTAGAACCCCTGGGTCTGGCGTACCTCCCTGAGAGGCCACCACAGGCTGGCGCCGCCCTCGAGCGTGATCTCGAGCCCGGTCGGGGTCAGGCGGATCGACGCCTGACGGCGCGCCGCGCTACGGCCGTCGAGGTAGTGGCCCGTGAACGCGCCATGCATCGGGCCGGCGCTATGCGAGGTCGACGTCGGCGCCCAGGAGGCTCGAGAGCGCGTCCCCCGTGGCCGTGGCGAGCTGGGGCTCCTGGACGATCCCGGCCAGGTCGAGCGGGCCGTCGATGGTGAGGTACTCGAACGCGAACCGCGCGCTGCGCAGGAGCACCCAGGGCCAGGCAAGGCCGAGGGTGACCACGAGCACGACCAGATTTCCTAGAGTCAGGTTCATGAGCTTCCGGCCCGTGACGCTACAGCGGAAGCGCGCGGTCTCGAAGTAGGTGTGCTCCCAGAAGTAGCGGGTTTTCTTCGCCTGGAACCAGAACCAGTAGAGCCCGAGCGTAGGCAGGAACAGCAGCAGGGTCTGGACGTACGCGCCGAACAGATCACGCCCGCGGCCGTCGAATCGGAATGGCCGGCGGCCGAAGTGCGAATGCGAGACCATAAAGCGCTGCTGGCGCGCCTGGAAGAAGGGGTAGTAGAGCGAGAGCGTCAGCATGCTCAGCATCGATCCCGCCACGAAGAGCTTGGTGAACACCGATGCCCGGCCACGGAACGAGAAGCGGATTCCGCGCCACGAGGTGCGGCTCAGGCGGTAACGTCGCGCCCCGACCATGGCGATGGGGATGAACAGGAAGACGAGGAGCGAAGTGAAGAACCGGGTGGCGCCGTGGATCATCTTGTCGTGAGAGAGCTCGGCCGCGATGCCCAGCACCGTGATCGGCATGCCTACGAACATGACGGCTTTCAAGAACCCGAGCAGCAGCTCCTTGCCCGTGCCGTGATAGGCGAAGCGGTCGCCCTCGAACCCGGTCTGGCTCAGCATGAAGCGGCGCACCCTGACCTTGCCCCAGAACCGGTACCAGCCCAGGGTGGCGATGGTCAGCAGGACGTTCACGACATAGATGCCGAAAAGCGTCCCGCCCGAGCCATGGAACGTGAGCTTCCGGCGGCGGCTCGGGGCCGTGATTGCGGACGTGGATGCTGCTGTCGACGGCGCGGACCCGTTCGTGACCGGCCGCGGCGGCGCGGATGCTATGGCCACGGCCCTGGCGGGCGCGGCGGCTGGCGGTGCGCCCGCCCGAGCCACGACGGGAGGGGCCGATGGCGGCGTCGGCGGGCGGCGCATCTTCTCGAGGGCCGCGGCGTACACCGAGGCGACGACGCCGCACCGCGCGCACTTGTCGCGCTCGACGGCGGGCGCGCTGCAGCGAGGGCACGTGGCCGCCATCACTTCACCGGCTGCGGCGCAAGCGTCGCGGCGCGCGCCCAGCGGTCGAGCGGCACGGCCCGCACCAGCTCGGCAGCCGTCTGCTCGACCGCCCGGCCCAGCGCACCCACCATCGCCTTGCGCATGGCGCTGTTGTACCAGCGCCCGGCGTCGGACGCCGAGAAGAGCACGTACGCCGCCAGCTCCTCGTCCTCGAGCCCGCGGTACGCGTACAGCGTCGACGCCATGTGCGCCTCGCGCAGAGCTCTATTCGCCCGCGCCCGGACCTGCGCGACCCGGTCCTCGATCTGGCCCGGCCGGAGCTGCTGCTCGGCCGGCCCGGCCGCGGACACGGCCATCGTGATGCCGCGGGAGGCTGCCGCGACGAGGTCGGCCGAGATCTCGGTGGCGGCCGTCGCCCAATCCAGCCGCTGGAGCAGCTCGACGCGGCGATCCGTCGGCGGGCTCGTCTTGATCGTGGCGGCGTAGGTGGCGACTTTCTGCTCCGTGCCCGGCTCTGAGGAGGCGATTTCGAGGGCGACGATCTTGCGCGCCAGGGGTGAGCGGAGCCACGCGGCCGTCGCTTCGAGATTCGTCCGGTCGACATGGAGGAGAAATGCGTCGCGTACGAGCGCATAGACCGCCTCGTGGCGGAGCGCCTGTCGCAGAATCCGATCGACGGAGGCCTGGTCCTTGGCGCTCATTTGCCCCGGGGCCGGCCGCAGCTCGGCGGCGAGCCGGCTCAGAAGCCCTACGAGCTGAGCCCGCGCGCCGGAGAGCTCCAGCAGCTCGTCGACCTTCGTCGAGCCCGTTCTCGCGATCGCCGTCGGCGGTGCGGAGACTTTTACGTTGCGCGCCTTCGCCCCGGGCGCTGGCTTGGCGTCGGGCGCCTTCACTTCGGGCACCGGGGTGGCCTCAGGCGCCGGCGCGCGCGTCTCCTCCGGCTGCGGCGGGCGATCGGAGTAGGTGACGTTGCCCTGCTCGTCGACCGAGCGGTACGTCCCGGCATCGATCGTTGCCGGGGCGAGAGCGAGCGCCACGCCCAGCAGCAGGACAACCGCGGTACGGTCAGTCATAGTTCCATCCCATGATGACGTGTGGGTCGGGCGCCGGCGGCAGCGCCGCGCCCGGTCCCCAGCGATCGAACTTCGCGAGAAAGTCGCGCACCTCGGGCATCGGCGCCCGCCAGTTGGCGAGGAAGGCGACGGCAGCGCGCGCCTCCTTCGCGAAATCGTCGTACTTGCCCTGCGCGTAGAGCACGCGCGCGAGCGCCAGGCGTCCCCCGGCGTCGTCGCCGAAGAGCTGGACAGTCTTTCTCAGGTGCATCTCCGCCTCGGGATATCGCTCCAGCGTTTCGAATAGCCTGCCGAGATTGCGGTGGGTCCGCCACGAGTCGGGATCGGCCCGGAGAGCGCGCTGGAGCCAGGCCATGGCGCCCTCGCGATCCCCCAGGTCGGCGGCGATCATCGCGCGGTAGTTGTACGGGCGCGCAAACGCCGGCGCCAGGCGGATCGACTCGTCGAACAGCCGCGACGCGCCGTTGATGTCGCCGTCGCGAAGATAGCGCTGGCGAGCGATGACGAAGAGCTGCTCGGCGCGCTTCGGGACCTCGCGGTTGCCACCGAGGCGAATGCGGACGTAGCGCGCGCCGGACTCCTTGTTCTCGGCCGAGGCCGTGGCGCGCGAGCCCTCGATGACCATGAGCCGTCCCAGGCGCACGTATCCCTCGTCGGACAGCCACTGGCCGTACCACCAGATGCAATCGGCGGCGTCGGGCTGCCCGAGCGAGGCGAGCCGGAACGCTTTGAAGACCTCGTCGCGCTCGGCGCCCGCCCGCTCGCGCGCCTGCGCGCAGTAGTTCTGACCCGGCTGTACGATCGCGTAGGCGCGCGCTAGCCGCCGGGCCTGCTCGAGGTCGCCCTTTTCGGTCAAGATGTCGAGCTTGATCTGCACGATCCTCTCGAGCGACGGGTGATCGCGCAGGAGCGCAGCCTGGAAGCGGGTCGGCGCCCACTGGAAGAGCCAGCGCACGTGGCGTGGATGCAGGGCCAGCAGGCGGTCGAGCTGGGTGAGGGCCCGATCGTATTCGCCCACGCGCGCCGTGAACGACGCCGTGCGGTAGATCGTGTCGGCATCGTCGGGTGCCAGGCCTGCGGCCCGATCGTAGAAGGTCTGTGCCTCGTCGAACTCGCCCATGAACTCGGCCATGCCCGCGCGTGCGGTCAACGCCCGCACCGACGTGGGCGCGGCGTCGGCCGCTCGCCGCGCCGAGGCCAGCGCCTCGGCGTGGCGGCCGGCCTGGAACGCCGCCTGGGCGCGGTCCAGATCGCTCGACGGCGCGGCCGGCGCGGGCCGCTCCTGAGCGGCCGCGCCGAGCGCGGTGCAGAGCATCAGGGCGATCGCCGACGCGAGGGCTCTCATGGCTTGAGTCGTCATCGGACGCCGAACGGCGTCGGGCCCTGACGGGCGTCGCGCCCGAACTGCGCGTCGAGGTAGTTCGGCGCCTGCTCGATATTCGGATCGAGGCGCACCGCGACTTGAAGCTCGCGAAGGCCTTCCGCCTGTCGGCCGACCTTGAGGAGGATCCAACCGACGTTCGCGTGAGCGTCGGCGTCCGCTGGATTCATCGCGAGCGCCCGGCTGTAGGCGCCCAGCGCCTCGTCGTAGCGCTGGAGTCGCTGGCCCCACACCGCAGAGATGCTCGGCCAGGCCTTCGGCACGCACGCGGCGAGCGTCGTCGCGCCGACCTTGAGCCCGCGCCAGGCGTGCTCACGCCACGGGCCGTACGCTCCCTCGAGCGACAGGATTGCCAGGTCCACGTGCCCCATCCGGTCAGCCAGCTCGCCCAGGCGAAGCCAGGTCGTCGTCGAGGGGGCCCGCCGGGCCGCCGCCTGGTAGGCGCCCAGCGCTTCGTCAAACTCGCCGAGGACTTCTGCGGCCTCCCCCAGCGCGAGCTGCGCTGGGGCCGAGTCCGGAGCGAGCCTCGTTGCGTAGCCGAAGTGCTCCAGGGCCTCGCGGAGGGCACCTTGCTCCCCAGCCTTCAGTCCCTCGTCGAGCGCCGCCCGAGCTCCGTGCGACATCCCGCAGGCGGCGAGCAGAGCGAGGAGGCCGAGGACGCTGGGCGTCTGCGCCCAGGGCCGAACACGTCTCACTATCAAGAGATAGCGTGGGCGCTGAGCGGCTACAAACAATGATTCGGGTGGCACCCGGGGGGGAGATGCGCTCGATGAGCACTAGCGGTTGGGGCAGTGTTGGGCGAGTATTCACAGGCGACGAATGCTCGGCTGGCGAACCCGTATCGGCGTGCTCGTGCCCCCGGGGAATCCCACGGTTGAGCCCGAGCTCTATCGCATGGCGCCCACGGGCGTATCGATCCACTTCGCGCGCCTCGATTCGGCCGCATCCGCCAGCGCGCCCGGCGCACCCGCGGGGATGGAGGACAGGACGCGCGCCTACGTCGAGTCTCTCCCCGGGCCAGCGGGGACGCTCGCGGCCGTGAACCCGGCGGTCGTGGTGCTCGCGTTCACTGCAGCGAGCTACGCCAACGGGTTCAAGGGCGAGCAAACCCTCTCGGATCGCATCGCGTCTCTCACGGGCACCCGCGCCCTCACGGCGGCCCAGGCGATTCTGGCGGCGCTCCACCATCTGCGCGTCAAGAAGCTCGCCCTCGGGACACCCTATCCGGAGTCGATCAGCGCGCTCGGGAAAGCCTACTGGGAGGCGGCGGGATTCGAAATCGTCGGCTATCGGCGGCTGGCCGGCGTCGAGAACATCTACGACGAAAGTGAAGAGCGCGCCTACCGACTCGCCCGCGAGGCCGACACGCCGGATGCCGACGCCGTCCTTCTGAGCGGCACCGGGCTCCCGACTATCGGAGTCATCGAGGTGCTCGAACGAGACCTGGGCAAGCCCGTCGTCTCGTCGAACCAGGCCTCGCTCTGGCGGGCGCTCCGCCTGGCCGGTGTGCGTGAGTCGATCAGCGGATTCGGTCGGCTCTTGAGCGCGATGTAGCCGCGTGCTTCATGGCTAGGGTGCGGTCCCCTGTACCGTGGAGTCCGACGCGAGACAGTTGTTGGTCTCGTCGCTCTCGGTCACGGTCGTGGCGTTGTCGGCACGGGTGATCAGGTAGTGAGCCCCGAGCGGCGCTGGAGGGAGGCGACAATCACGCCGCCTTGGATATCTGTCGGGCCAGCCCGAGCGCCATCCAGCCGAGCACCACGACGCCCAGCACGAGGCTCCCACAGAGCGTCTAGCGTCTCCAGTCGACGCGCTCGCGCCTGGCCGCTTCGCCGCCGAGTTGCTGGGGGTCCGCCGCCCGAGCCACGCCGATGGCGACACCGGATGAAGCCACGCCGGTCTCCGCCCGCCTGAGCTCGAGCTCCTCCTCGCCCTTGTAATCTGGCACCAGCGTCGCGATCGGAAAGGCCGGCGCCTTCGCATCGCGGCTCCCGTAGGCGAGCTGGAACGGTCCGGTGCTGCGCGAGGCGAACACGAGGCGGTGCGGCACCCAGCCCGCGCTCAGCCCGAGAGGCCCGCCGCCGATCACGCCGCCGCGCTGATCGATCTTCACCAACCAGCACCGGTCGGCGGCTGATGCGACTTCGATGTCCGCGCTCGTCAGCTCGTCGCCTTCGCGGACCAGCCGGTACACGGTCGCCGCCGTCACGCGACGCCACGGATCGGCGGGCTTCGATCGCGAGAGGACATCGAGCGACGCGACGGCGTTGGACTGAGGCAACCCTGGCGCTCGACCGCTACGGGCATCTGATGCCCGAGATCCACGAGGCGGAAGCCCGGAAGCTCGATCGGCTGGTGTTCGGGAAGAGCCGGAGAGAGGTCACTCCGCGTGAGCGCGGCGCGTGACGCGGTGCAGCGGTAGCAAAACGGTAGCCGCAATGGAAACGGGGCCAGCGCGCTACGCGCTAATCCCGTGTCCAACGTGGTTGCGGGGGGGGGGCGCAACGTTCCGACGGCAACAGCCTCGGCCCCGCTGGAATTTCGAGTCCGGGTGTTGTTCTAAGGCGCTGGTCCAACATCCTGTGGGACCAGGAGCGGCAATCATCGAGAGGGGCCGCTACCCTCTTCACCCCTTCGTACGGGGAGAAGACGGGCACACCTCCGGTCGACGAGGGGGGCTATCTCGTCCCGACTGAAACGGCCGTTTTCGGCGATTGCGAATCGAGCCTGCCGAGGTTCGATCGCACCATGGGATCGTCGGGCTTCAACTGGATCGCGCGCTGGAACAGGCGGCGCGCCTCGTCGAGCTGACCGAGCGTCGCCACCGCGGCACCGAGCGCGTTCATGGCTTCGAGGTCCTTTGGACTCTGCTCAAGCACAAAACGCAAAGGCTCAACCGCCTCCGCTGGTCGCCCCAGGGCCAGCAGCGTGAGACCTACATCCTTGTGGTGTATCAACATGTCCGGACGGAGCGACCGTGCACGCTCGAACCGCTCGAGCGCCAGAGCGAGGTGCCCCTGGTTCACGAGCGAAGCGCCAACATTACCCTGGCAGAGGGAACAGGTGGGCTCGGCGTCGGCGGCGAAGCTCCACAGCGTCTCAGTGCTCTGCCAGATCTGCACCTGCTGCCACGTGAGGACAGCGAGCCCGACCAGCCATAGCGAGGCCACGCCGAGTGCCAGGTGCGCGAGCCGCGACGCGAGTTGGCCGCGCTCCCGCGCGCGGAGCACTAACCCGACGCCGCTTCCCACGAGAAGGGCCCAGCCAAGGCACGCGAGATAAGTATAGCGGTCAGCAGCGACCTGGATCCCCGTGCTGACGACTCCGCTCACCGGCGCGATGACCAGCGCGTAGTACAGCCAGAGCGCAAGTCCCGCTGGCCACCAGCGAGTGAGAACGATGAGGAGAAGGGGGACTGCAACGACGAAGATGAGCGGCATGAGAAACCGCGGGTCGGTAATCGAGATCCGTGCTGGGAGCTCGTAGAGTGGCGAGAGCTTGAAGGGGACGGCGGTCCGCCAGACGTAGATCCAGAGGTCATAAGCCGCGACGAGCGGGCGAGCCGGGTTGAACCCCAACCCTTTCTGCGCGTGCCACGCGACAGCCGCGCCAGCGAACGCGATCAAGAAATATGGTAGCTTCTCGTGCCAGAGGGCCCACCGGAGCTCAAGGCGCCGAAGCGGGTAGAAGTCGAATAGGACGAGCACGAGCGGCAGCGTCATCACCGTTGACTTCGAGAGGAAGGCGAGCACATAGCAGACGATCGACGCACGCAAGCGCCACGTGCGGCGTGCGGCCTCTGCGTTGAGAGCGTCGAGGTACAGGATCACCGTCAGCAAGAAGAATAGGCCCGCGAGCACGTCGCGGCGCTCGGTCGCCCACGCGACGGACTCGGCGCGAAGCGGATGGAGCCCGAAGAAGAGCGCGGCCGTCGTTGCCGACGCCGTAAGCGTCCGACCCGTGAAACCCGCCGCGACGAGGAGCCGCAGTGCGACGAGGTAGAAGAGCGCCGTGTTGATCGCGTGCAGGAGCACGTTCAGTCCGTGATAGCCCATCGGGTTCATGCCCCAAAGGACGTAATCGAGCCCGTGCGTGAGCCATGTGACAGGCACCCAATGCCCCCACAGCGTCGTCGTGAACATCCACCGGATCTGCGTCCAGCCGAGACCGCGATAGTTCGGGTTCTCGAGGAAGAGGACCTGGTCGTCCCACTCCACGAACCCGTTGAACAGCGACGGTGAGAAGACGATGGCAGCGATCAGCGCGAGTGCGACGGGAAGCGCCCAGTGCAAGGTTCCGTCCGAATCAGACCGCATGCTCTCTCGAGCGTAGCATTGAGGGATTTGTCTTCGTCCCCTTTGTCTTCGGAACTTCCCCCTCTCCCCGTTTAGGCGACGGTGTTTTCGCTCGGCGTCGGACTGAACCCGGTGCCGAAGATTGACACTGTCGTGTCGACCGGCCCTCTGGCCGGGGTGAAGTCGATGATGGACACCAGGGCCGAGCTCTGTCGGGAGATACCGGTGAGATGGCCCACGGCGTCGTACTGATACACCGCGGTATCGCAGGCCGGGTCCACGACGCCGATCAATCGGCCGAGCCGGTCGTAGATGTAGGTGATATCCGCATGCGCGGTGTTGGGCGTGAAGACCAGCCCGAGGAGAATCCAGCCGATCGCGCGCCAAGGCGCACGGTTGCGCCAAACATCTCGATCTCAAGACAGTCTGGAGAGGCGCCAAGTAGGCGAGCGCACACCGCACTGGGCACTCTGCGCTAAGAGCTGGGCGAATGCCGCCTGAAATGTGCCGCACTCCCGCCGACCGTTCAGTAGCTGGGCGCACCGCACAGCTACCGGGGTCCAGCTACTGTGCGATGCGGAGAGTGGAGGCGCCCGTCAGGCGCCGCGTACGTAGCCTTCGAGCAGATCGCGCGCGATCAGCGCCGGATCGCGCTCGGCCGGCAGCCCATAGCCGCCGCCCCCCGGGAGTCGAACCTCTACGAGCGCGCCAGGGGGCACGAGCTGCTCGGCCTTTGGATTCGCCGGCGCCACGCCGTCGATCAGCACCGCGCCCCGCGCGCCCGGCCCGCCGCCGCGGAATCCGGCGGCCGGATGCACCGTGCGATCGCAGAGGATCGAGGCGGCGAATGGCTCGCGCGTGCGCACGCGGAAGGCGATGGTCTGGCCCAGGCCACCGCGGTATTTCCCCGGGCCGCCCGAGTCGTCGCGCAGGCACTTCCGCTCGACGATCAGCGGCGACAGGTTCTCGATGACCTCGACCGGGGTGCCGAGGACGCCGGACGGAAACGCGGTGGCCGAGAGCCCGTCCTTGATGGCGCGCGCCCCGGTCCCGCCCGACGAGAAGAAGATGTAGCTGAAGGGCTCGCCCGCGAAGTCCTTGCCCGAGACCTGAATGCCCCAGATGTTCGCCGAGCCTTCGGCCATGACGCGGTCGGGCAGCGCCTGGCCGAGGGCTCCGGCGATGACGTGGGGCAGGAAGTGGCCGACGATGTGCCGGGCGGCGACGGCCGCCGGCCGCTGCACGTTGAGGATCGAGCCCGTCGGCGCCGTGATGCGCAGCGGCCGGAACGCGCCCTCGTTGTTGGGCACGTCCGGGCTCACGATCACCTTCACGCCGTAGGTCGTGTACGCCTCGGTGTAGTTCATGACGACGTTCACGCCGCGCCGGCTCGCGGGCGAGGAGCCGGCGTAATCCACGAGCAGCTCGTCGCCCCGAATCTCACAGCGCGCGCGGATCGTGATCGGCTCGTCGAACCCGTCCGAGGTGGCCTCGTTCGTGTAGACGCCGGGTCGGAGCGCGCGGATCGCCGCGCGCATGGTGCGCTCCGTGCGCCCGATGATCTCGTCGGCCAGCGGCTCGAGCCGCTCGAGCCCGAATTCCGCCATGAACTCCAGGAGCCGCTCGCCCCCGACGGCGCCCCCCGCGATCTGCGCGTGGAAGTCGCCCAGCACCATCTCGGGCAGGCGCGTGTTGGCACGGATGATCGCGATCAGCGCCTCATTCGGCCGTCCGGCCTCGTAGAGCTTCATGATCGGGATCTGCAGGCCCTCCTCGTACACCTCGCGTGCCTCGGCCGAGAGCACGTGCCCGCCGATGTCCGCCGTGTGGCAGGTCGAGGCGAAGAAGGCGATGCACTCTTCGCCGCGGAAGATCGGCGAGCAGATCGTGACGTCGTTGAGATGGCCCGACGTGAGCCAGGGATCGTTCGTGATCAAGACGTCGCCCGGCCGGAGCGTCTCGAGCGGGCACGCGGCCAGGAAGTGCTTCATTGCGAGCGCCATGGAGTTGATGTGCCCGGGCGTGCCCGTCACCGCCTGGGCAACCATGAAGCCACGACGGTCGAAGACGCCCGCCGAGAGGTCGCCCGCCTCGCGCACGATCGAGGTGAAGGACGTCCGCTGGAGCGCCGCGGCCTGCTCATTGACGACGCCGACGAGGCGGTTCCAGCAGATCTCGAGGGTGATCGGGTTTGTTGGAGCGGGGGCCGTGAGGCCGGCTTTGACCGAGGGTGGCCTGAGAGGGGCGCGGCGCGGCGCCACACGCCCGGTCTTGCCCGGGGAGCGGCGTCGCACCGTCACGGCGTCATCTCCACGATGAGGGCGAGGCCTGCGTCCACCCGGGCGCGCCCTGCGGGCCCGATCACCGCGGTCGACTCGCGCTCCTCGACTATCGCGGGCCCGGTCAGCGTCATCCCCGCAGCGAGAGCATAGCGGTCATACACGGAAGTCTCGACGAAGCCGCCGGCCTCCGCGAAGTACGCTCTGCGTGCTCCCTTGATCGCGCGTACGGAGCCACGCCGCGCCTCTCTCAGGCCACCCCCGGTCAAAGCCGGCCTCACGGACCCCGCTACAACAGCGCGGCGTGGCTCCGGACGTCCGATCAATCGGGTTTTTGGGTCGGGCCCGGCGACCTTCACGCGCCAGTTCAGCGCCTCGATCGGCACGCCCTGCGGCAGGCGGTGATAGAGCGCGCGATACGCCGCCTCGAAGCTCGCCGTGATCATCGGGAGGCTTTCGGCGGAGAGGTTGCCGAGCGGCACCGCGGCCTCGACCTCATGCCCCTGGCCGAGGTAACGCATCTCGGCGATGCGCGCGACCGCGACGTCGCTCGCGGCGACGCCGGCCCGCGCGAGCAGCGCGCGGCCGTCGGCTTCCATCTCGGTGAAGAGCCTCATGATCACGGTCCAGTCGGCGCCGTCGAGGCGCTGGCGGCCGGTCCGCACGAAGTCGAAGGCCAGCGGCGCGGCCAGGAGGCCGTAGGCGGACATCGCCCCGGCGCCGAAGGGAAGCAGGATGCGCGGCACTTTCAGAATGTGCGCGATCTGCCAGCAGTGGACGGGGCCGGCGCCGCCGAAGGCGAAGAGCGGATACGAGCGCAGGTCTTTCCCCCGCTCGATCCCGTGGATGCGCGCGGCGGCGGCCATGTTCTCGTTGACGACGCGATGGATGCCCCAGGCGGCTTGCGTGACGTCGAGACCGAGGGGCTGGGCGACGTGCTCCTCGATGGCGCGGTGGGCGGCCGCGTGATCGAGCCGCATGCGCCCGCCCAGGAAGAACTCGGCGTCGAGGTAGCCGAGCAGCAGATCGGCGTCGGTCACCGTGGGCTGGCGGCCTCCCAGGTTGTAGCAGGCGGGGCCGGGGTCGGCGCCCGCGCTGTCGGGGCCGACCTTGAGGAGCCCCATGCGGTCGACGCGCGCGATCGAGCCCCCGCCGGCGCCGATCTCGATCATCTCGATCACCGGCACGCGGATCGGTAGCCCCGAGCCCTTCTTGAAGCGGTCGGCGCGCGCCACCTCGAATTCGCGCCCGACAAGCGGCATGCCGTCGTCGATGACGCACGCCTTGGCGGTCGTGCCGCCCATGTCGAACGACAGAAGCTTCGGCTCGCCGCGCTCACGCGCGGCCTGGGCGGCGGCCAGGGCGCCGGCGGCGGGCCCGGACTCGACGAGGCGGATCGGCAGACGCCGGGCGAGCGGCGGCAGCGCGATGCCGCCCGAGGACTGCATGATGTAGAGCTGGCCCGGAATCTCCTGCTCGGCGAGCCGTCGCTCGAGGTCTTCGAGATAGCGGGACATCAGCGGCGCCACGTACACGTTGGCCGTCGTCGTCGAGGCGCGCTCGTACTCGCGGATCTCGGGCACGACCTCCGACGCGCACGCGACCACCATCTGCGGGGCGATCTCGCGGACCAGCGTCGCCAGCCGTCGCTCGTGCGCTGGGTTCACGTAGGCGTGCAGCAGGCAGATCGCGACCGCCTCGACGCCTTCGGCGGCCAGCTCGCCGATGACCCGGCGCGCGGCGTCCTCGTCGAGGGGCTGCCGGACCTCGCCGTCGGCCAGGAGCCGCTCGCGGACTTCGCGGCGGAGCCGCCGCGGCACGAGGGGCGCCGGCGGATCGATAAAGAGGTCGTACATGTCGTAGCGGCCTTCGTGGCGAATCTCGAGCGCGTCACGAAAGCCCTCGGTGGTCAGGAGCGCCGTCCGCGCGCCCTTGCGCTCGATGAGCGCGTTGGTCGCGAGCGTCGTGCCGTGGACGACGGCGCGCACGGCGCTTGCGGGAATCGCCGACTCCTTGAGGAGCGAGCCGATGCCCTGCTCGACCGCGTGCGCCGGATCTTTCGGCGTGGTGAGGACCTTGCCCACGCGCGCGGCACCGCTCGTCTCGTCGATGACGACGAGATCGGTGAACGTGCCGCCGATGTCGACGCCCAGGCGCGCCGTCACGGCGCTCAGTCTACACCGCGATCGTGACAGGGCCGGTAAGATGAAGGCATGAGACGAGTGGCCGCATGTGTCGTCGTGACCGGCCTGGTGAGCGCGCTCGCGCTGTCGGCGACACTGGCGGCCCAGCCGCGGCGGCACGTGACCATCGCCTCGGGCGCAGTGGACGGCGTCTACTACCCGATTGCCGGCGCGATGTCGCGGATCACCGCGGACGCCCGGGGTCTCAACGTCCGCGCGACCGTCGAGTCGTCGGCGGGCTCGGTCGCGAACGTGCAGCTCATCCGCTCCGGCGAGGCCGACTTCGCCTTGCTCCAGAACGACATCGCCTACTACGCGTTCAACGGGATCGCGCTCGGGGCGTTCGCGGGGAAACCGGTGAAGGGTATGGCCGGCGTGTTTTCGGTGTACCCGGAGCTGGTGCACATCGTCGTGAGCCGGGCGGCGGGCGTGAAGTCGGTCCGCGATCTCAAGGGCAAGCGCGTCGCCTTCGGGCCGGCCGGCTCGGGGACCGAGCAGAACGCGCTCCAGATTCTCGAGATCTACGGGCTCGGCGAAGGCGACCTGCGCGCGGCCGTGCGCGTCTCGTTTACGGCGGCGGTCGACCAGCTGAAGGCCGGTGTGGTCGACGCCGCATTTTTCACGACCGCGCTCGGCGCTCCGATCGTCTCGGCGGCGTTTGGCTCTGGCAAGCTCGAGGTGCTGGGTGTGGGCCCCACGGCCGGCGAAGCGCTCGGGAGGAAGTATCCCCTCTACACGATCGGTGAGATTCCGGCGAACACCTACAAAGGCCAGGAGCGCGAGGTCGCGACCGCGTCGGTGATGGCGATGCTCGTGGCGCGCTCGGCACTGTCCGAGGATCTGGTGTACCGGTTCACCAAGGCCGTGTTCGACAACCTGCCCCAGCTCTACGCCGCCCACGCGGCGGCCAGGAACCTCACGCTCCAGACGGCGCTGGTCGGGATGCCGCTCCCGCTGCACCGGGGCGCCGAGCGATTCTTCAAGGAGAAGGGGATCTCCAGGTAGGCTTCTCGCCCCCGGATGATTCCTGATCGGAGCCGCCGGAAATTATTTGGGCAACCCTGGCTCCTGCCTGTCCGGAACTCCAGAAGTATCAGGTATTTAGTACGTGGTACGCCGTTTGCGTCTCTTTCTAGAGTCAAAACGTCAAAGGTTCCAACAGCATAGAACCCATGATCGCGACAATGACCCGGGAACTCGAGCGTCCGTGCATCGGCGAGATGGCGCCTCGCTTCTCGTTGCCTTCGCTGAGCGGAGTGGAAGTGAACCTCGCCTCGTACCGAGGTCGCTCGAACGTGGTGGTCTGGTTCTCGCGCGGCTTTACGTGTCCCTTCTGTCGCGTCTACACGGACGGGGTACGAGCCGGATACAAGGCCCTAAGGCGGCCGATACCGAGGTGATTCAGGTGGCGCCCAATCTGCTGGAGAGCGCCAGGAGGTACTTCGGTCAGTCGATCCTGCCGTTCCCGTTCGTCTGCGATCCCGACAAGCGGCTCTACGCCGTGTACGGCCTCGGCGATCGAAGGGCGCTCGAGGCGACGCGCACTGCCGTGGTGAGCTTCGCCCACGCCTTCACGCATGGCGATTCGGTCAACCAGGTCCGCGGCGCCTGGTTCGACGTCATGAACCGCAATTTCCTGCGCCGCCTCCACCACCACGCCATGACGGCGCACGAGCAGGGGATCTTTCTCATCGACAAGGAGGGCGTGATCCGCCACCTCACCGTGGTGGGTCCGATCGATCCCGTGCCCGGCGGGGCCGATCTCGCCGATCTCGCCCGGACCTACTGCGCCGGGACACCGGTGTCCGCGTGAGCCAGGCCGAGCGCCTCAGGCGCCTCAGCGAGATCCTCGTCGAGCTGTTCCGCTCGCCCGTCCCGACTCACTTCTTCCAGACCCTCGGCGACCGGGCCGGCACCGCCGTGCTGAGCGACTACCTCGCCGTGTGCTTACAAGATCTCGAAAAAGGCGGCTATCTCGTGCACTCGCTCTTGGGCCTCGAGGCCGGCGCCCCCAGCCAGCGCGTGTTCTCGCCGGACGAGGGCCTGCCCGGTCGGACGATCAGCACGGGCAAGTCGTATCTCGTCGATGATCTCGCCGCCGAGGATGGCGTCCACGATCTCGAAGGCGTGCTCGCCGCGGCGGGCCTGCGGGCGGTCCTCGTCGTGCCGATCCGCCGCGGACTCGAGGTGCTGGGGGCGCTGCTCTTCGCGGGGCGGCCGCCGATCGTGTACGGAGACGACGATCTCCAGATCGCCCAGCTGTTGGCGGCCGGGCTGTCCGCCGCGCTCGAGACATCCAGCGCGTACCAGGCGGCGGCCGACGAGCGCAGCACGCTGGGTGCGGTGCTCGCCAGCACCGCCGACGCGGTAATCATGCTGAACCAGGCTGGCCTCGTGCTGCTCGCCAACGCGGCGGTGCGCCCGATGCTGGGCCTGGCCCCGGACACGATCACAGGCCGCCCTCTACTCGAGGTCGTCGACTATGCCCCGCTCCACGATCTCTTCGCGGCCGGACGCCCTGGGATCTCCGAGTTGCCGTTGCCCGACGGACGGATCGCCCAGGCGAGCCTGGTGCCGGTGACCACCCCCTTCGGCGAGCCAGTCGGCGTGGCCGCGATCCTGCGTGACATCACGCTGCTCAAGAACCTCGAGCAGATGAAGAACGACTTCGTGAACACGGTCTCCCACGACCTCAAGGGTCCCATCACGGTCATCGCCGGCCTGGCGGATCTGATGCGGATGGCCGGGTCGGGGGACGCGAACCACGAGACCCGCTGCCAGGACATCCGCGACACCGCGCAGCACATGGCGGAGCTCGTCACCGACCTGCTCGACATCGGGAAGATCGAGGCCGGTCTCGACTCGGCCCGCGAGCCCGTGGATCTCGTGCCGCTGATCGGGGAGGCGCTCGGGATGGTGAAGTCGCGCGCCGAGACGAAGAACATCGAGCTTCGCGCCGACCTGCCGGAGGAGGCGATCATCCTGGCCGCGCGGAGCCGCGTGCGGCAAGCGTTGATCAACCTCCTCGATAACGGCGTCAAGTACACGCCGGCCGGCGGGCGGGTGACCATTGCGGCGGCGTTCTCGGCCAGCGGCGACGGCGCGAAGGCGGTGGCGATCCGGGTGTCGGACACGGGAATCGGGATCCCCGCGCGCGACCTGCCGCACGTGTTCGACAAGTTCTACCGCGTCAAGAACAAGGCGACCCGCGAGATCTCCGGCACCGGCCTCGGGCTCGCGATCACCAAGACCATCGTGGAGGCATACGGAGGTCAGATCCGCGTCGAGAGCATCGAGGGCGCCGGCACCACCTTCGCGCTCGAGTTGCCGCTCGCGCGTTCCTGACTATGAAACGAGATACGAGGCCACGAAGGTCCCGCTCGGGCCCTTCGCGCTGAAGCGTCCGAGCGCGAACGGCGCCGGATTCACGGGCGGCGCGGTCCCGGTCATCAGCGCCGCCATCATCTCACCGACTGCGGGCGAGAGCTTGAAGCCGTGGCCGCTCATGCCCGTCGCGATCCAGAAGCCGCGGACCGGCGACTCGTCGAGGATCGGCATCCAGTCCGGCGTGATGTCGAAGGCGCCGGCCCAGCCTCGCCGGTAGCGGGCGTCGGCGAGTCGCGGGATCGCGCGGCTGGTGCGCGCCAGGACGTCCGTCGCCTCGTCGAGGCTCACGTCGCCGCCGAGCAGCTCGGGCTCCATCGGATGCCGCGTCTCGTCGTCAGTGAGCAAGCCGGTCAGCGTGAGACCACCCGTCTCGGGGCGCGCGTAGCTGCCGCCCGCGAGATCGAGATAGACGAGATGCGGCCGCCCGAAGCCGGCGTCGCGCTCGACGACGAAGACGGGATGGCGGCCGACGATGATCGGCAGCGCGACCCCGACCAGCTCCGCGACGGCTTTCGACCAGAGGCCCGCCGCGTTGACGACGACCGGCGTGTCGATGCGCTCGCCCGCGGCGGTCTCCACACCGGTGACACGGTCGCTCGCCGTGCGGATCGCCACCACCTCGACGCCCTGCTCGATGCGGACGCCGCGCCGCCGCGCCGCGTCGGCGTAGCCGATCGTGACCGCGGTCGGGTCGCCGTAACCCGACTCGGGCTCGTAGAGGGCGGCGCCGAGATTCTCGGGATTGATCCGTCGCTCGATGCTGACGAGCTCACCGGGTTCGAGCACCTCAGCGCGGATGCCGAGCGCCCGCTGGAGCCTGACGGTTTCCTCGAGCTTGGGACGCATCGCGGCGGAGACGCCGATGACGACGCCACAGTCGACGTAGCCCGACTCGCCGCCGACGGCGTCGCGGAAGCTCCGAAAGACGGCGAGCGACCGCACGACCATCCGGCTGGCTTCCGGCGTCGGGTAGAGCTGGCGGACGATCCCGACCGACCGGCCGGTGCCGCCGGAGGCGAGGAAGTTGCGCTCGAGCAGAAGGACGTCGCGCACGCCCGCACCGGCCAGATGGAAGGCGATGGAGGCGCCGGTGACGCCGCCACCGATGATGACGACCTCGGCGTGGCGGATCACCTGGATGCGGCGGCGGTCGCCTCGGCGGCTTCGGCCTCGCCCACCAAGCGCACCGGGTCGCCCTGACGGATCGAGCCCGTCGCGAGCACGCGCGCATAGACGCGGCTCCAGCCAGGATCGCGCTTCTGGAACACGCGGGCGCAGTCGCCGTCCTTGAAGGCTCGCGCGTCACCTGGAGGAGCATCGTCTCGCCGAGGAGCACGTGGCACCCCGGGACCGGCGACCAGTCCAGCCCCTCGACGGTGACGTTCTCGCCGGCGCGTCTCGAGCTCGTGCATGGTCTCCATATTCTCCAGCTCTCCCTCGGGGCCGTGGACGGTGACGTTGACGACGATGTTGTCGTCCCAGCTCGCGAACTCGCGGGCCTGATCGTCGGATTGGTCGTGACGCCGCGGATCACGCCTGTCCGGACTCGTGACCGCCGGCTGTGGCCGCTAGGGTACCTGGCGGCGACCGACCTGCATCGGCCGGCCTCCTTCGGGAACGCGGTACCAGTGCCGGTGCGGCTCAGGGATGTTGTCCCACGCCGCGTCCGTCCATGGTGCCGGCACCGCGTGGTAGTAGTTGTTCGTGGACACGACGCTTCGAAGCCAAGCTCCCATCCGCTCGGTTTCGGCGCGCTGTGCGGGCCGATCGTTGAAGGCAAAGAAGCTCCGGATGACGAGCCACTCGGGTTCCGGCCACCCCGCCAGCGGTCGGCCTGACTGGCCGCTGCGAACCTCGAGCCCGGTGTAGAACATGATGATCAGGTCGCCGTAGCTGATGAAGACCCGGTCGGTCGGCGCCGCGGAGCGGGAGAGCAGCTCGACGAGCTGCTCCATGGGGCCGGCGTAGGGACGCGTGATCTCGTGGAGGAGATTTCCTAATGGAAAGAAGACATCGTAGGCGCGGAAGGACCGCTCTTGGGACAACGGGTTCAGGAAAGTGAGGGGGCTGGACAGGGCCACGTGGAAAAGCGCCGTCAGCAGGAGGCACGCCGTGACCGGCACGCCCACCACACGGCTCCAGCGCAGCACGTTCACACACATGAACGCCAGCAAGACGGCGGCGAGGGGGAGGAGGCCTACCGTATAGCGGTACCAAGACCACGGCGCAGCCGAGATCGCTAAGAGGTAGGCGGCGAGAAACACGATGAGCACGAGGAACGGACGCCACGTCTGGGCCTCGAGGAACGGGCGCCGGCGCGCCAGCAGCGCGAGCGCCAGAAAGAGCGGGAGCGTCACGAACGGGAACGTGTAGCGGTTTGTCCACTCGAGATGGACGCGGAGGTTCTCCCCGAACGTGGAGACGCGAGGCTCCGACGTGCCGGGTGAGAAGAAGTACATGGACGGTGCGTTCAGGACGAGCAGCACGGCCGCGGCGAGCGCGGCGCGCCGCAGGGCCGCCGCGTCGAAGCGCTTTACCAGCACACACGGCACCAGGGCCACCACCACCGCCGCCGCGTTCAGGATGCTCGACTGAAAGAGCAGCGTCACCGCCGCCACGAATCCCGCGACGGCGAGCCTGCGTCCGCGCGCAATACCCACGAAGAAGTACAAGGCCCAGATCGAGCACAGGATGGTCGGGCTGTAGTAGCGGCACTGGCGGACGTGGAGGATGAACGGAACCGACAGCGCGAGAAACGCCATCGCGAGGATCCCGATCCAGCGGTCGCGGAAGAGGGCCAGGGCGAGTGGATAGACGGAGATGACGCAGAGGAGACCGAGGAGCGCGAACGGAAAGCGCGCGGCGAATGTCGATTCCCCGAGCACCGCGAAGGAGCCGGCGGCAAGGTATTTGTCGAGCCACGGCGTCCACCGCCACACGTAGTTCGGTCCGTACTCCCGACCCATCTCCTGGGAGACGAGGTTTCGTCCGTCGAAAGCCGTGGGCACGCCCTGGTCCAGAATACTGCGGCCGAGCAGCGCGGTTTCGGCCTCGTCCATCCAGAGGAGGCGCTGGTCGAGCCAGAAGAAGATGAGTAACGCGCTGACGAGAACGACAGCCAGCCCCGCCGCCGTCACGGCATCGGGCGCCCGTGACGTGGCAGAATCGGCCGGACGGCCCGTCACGGCCGAGCGTCCCCTGGGCGAAGGGATCGACCCGATGCGCGAGCTCGCCGCAAAGTGGCCCTCCGGGACCCAGTCGTGCACGACGGCGGCATCGCCAGTTGCTCGCGGTCGAACGGGCGAAGGGGTTTGGCCATGCCAGCATTATTCAGCGCGCCGTGAAAAGGTGCCGTGTCTCTTGCAGGTGAAAGTCCTGCCTGGGGAATTGTCGGTGAACCCCAGTAGCTACCGAGGCGGCGAGGAGGGTAACCGACTCGCTGAAGC
>JAHFDK010000015.1:0-46852 GCA_023249095.1 Candidatus Rokuibacteriota bacterium
TCCCGACCCCCGCCGCCCACCAGGAGGACTTTCATTTTAGCGAGTGCCTTGAGGCCGGCTCGAGCCGAGGGTGGCCTGAGATAGACGCGACCCGGCTCCGACCCGCCCGTTCTGCCCGAGACGCGACCCGGCTCCGACCCGCCCGTTCTGCCCGAGGTGCGACCCGGCTCCGCACCCGGGTACGCGGACTGACTCCGCCTCACGGGGTCGCCTCGGGGGGCTCGACGACCTCCAGATGGGCCCGCGCGATGCGCGCCCAGGGACTGCCGGAATCGAGCTCGAGGTAGCGCTGCCAGTGCTTGATGGCCTCACCATCGCGACCGTTACGCGCCAGGGCTCCGGCGAGGTTGAAGTGGGCGTCGGCGTAGTCGGGCGAGAGCTCGAGCGCTCGGCGATAGTCGACGATCGCCTCTTCGACTGCGCCGCGGTCCTCGTGGAGCGAGCCGAGGTTGTAGGCGGCCTCACAGCACTGGGAATCCTGGTCGAGCGCCGAGGTATACGCCGTCTGCGCCTCATCGTAACGGCCCATGCGATGCAGCAGCAGGCCGAGGTTGTTCCAGGCGGCGGCGTATGTCGGGTCGATCGCGACGACCCGGCGGTAGGCGCCGATTGCGTCCTCCCATTGGGCCGGATCGCCGTCCCACTCGCTGGCACGCTCGAACCACGTCTCGGCCTGATCGGCGGGCGGCGCCAGCGGACGCACGAGACCTGTAGACAGCGTGGCAGTAGCCGCCGCCTCGAGACCGCCAGAATCGAGTGCCAGCACCATCTGGCCCGTTCGCGGGTCGAAGCGCACGCGATCGGACTGGGCGACCAGCCGATCTCCCTCCACGGTCAGCCGCAGCTCGGCCAGCGGATGCTCGAGGCCCGGGTCCTGCCGCCGCAGCGCGGTCAGTGCCGCCCGGATCTGACGCACTGACGCGCCGGCGTCGAGCAGCGCGCTCGCGGCGCGCAGCGCAAGGAGGTCGCGGAACGTGTAGCCGGAATCTCCCCGCAAGAGCTCCAACCGGCGGAGCTGGCCGGCGCGCCGCGGTGTGAGCGTCAGGATCCGGGTGAGCTCCCGGACGCCATAGATCCGCTCGGGCTGGCTCATCGGAAGGCTCGGCTAGTGGCGGAAGTGACGGATGCCCGTGAACACCATCGCCAGGCCGTGCTCGTCGGCTGCGGCGATGACCTCTTCGTCACGCAGCGAGCCGCCCGGCTGGATCACAGCGGTGACGCCCGCCCGCGCGACCACGTCGAGCCCGTCCCGGAACGGGAAGAACGCGTCGGACGCGCACACGGTGGCGGCCGTCTCGAGGCCGAGCTCCTGGGCGCGCATCACCGCCAGCCGCGCCGAGTCGACGCGGTTCATCTGGCCGGCGCCCACGCCGATCACCTGGCCGGCCGTCGTGAGCACAATCGCATTCGACTTCGCGTGCTTCGCGACGCGCCAGGCAAACCGGAGCGCTTCCCGCTCGGCGGCGGTCGGGGCCCGCTTCGACACGGTCTGAAGGGTCCCGGGATCGAGGTCGGCAAGATCGGCCGACTGAACGAGCAGCCCGCCGAGGACGCTGCGGAACTCGGCGAGTCGTGGGGCCGGCGCCGTGCGGTTGCAGGGAATCTCGAACACCCGGCACTTCTTCTTCGTACGCTTGAGCTCCTCGAGCGCGTCGGGGGCGTACGACGGGGCGAACAGAATCTCCACGAAGATCCCCGCGAGCGCCTCGACGACCGCAGCGTCCAGCGTGCGATTGACGCCGACGATCCCGCCATAGATCGACACCGGGTCGGACGCCTTCGCCCGAACCATCGCCGCGCCGACTGTGTCGCCGAGCGCGGCGCCGCACGGGTTCGTATGCTTGACGACGACGGCTGCGGGCTCGTCGAACTCGAGCAGGAGCGAAAGGGCCGCCGAGAAGTCCAAAAGGTTATTGTAGCCGAGCTCCGGCCCGTGGAGCTGTTTCATGCTCCCGAGACCGACCGAGGGTGCATCGACCTGACGGTAGAAGGCCGCGGTCTGGTGCGGATTCTCACCGTAGCGCAGCGAGAGCACCCTCGCGGCGTCCACCCGGAACGTGCTCGGGAACGCGGGTGCCGCAGAACCGATCTCTCCGAAAGGATGCGCCTCGCCCCCCTCCGAGGCGAGATACGTGGCGATGGCAGCGTCGTACTGCGCGGTCCGGTCGAACGCTTCCTGCGCGAGCCGGTAGCGCGTCGCTTCGCCGATGGACGCGCCACTGGCGCGAAGCTCGTCAAGGACCGGCTGATACTGTGACGCCGCCGTGACGACGGCGACACCTGCGTAATTCTTCGCTGCGGATCGGATCATCGCCGGTCCGCCGATGTCGATTTGCTCGATCGCCTCCGCTCGAGTGGCGTCGGCCCGCGCCGCGGTCTGCTCGAATGGGTAGAGCGCCACGACGACGAGGTCGATGGGCGCGATCCCGTGCTTTTCGAGCGCGGCAAGATGCGCGGGCACGTCCCGGCGGGCCAGGATACCCCCGTGAATTCGTGGATGGAGCGTCTTGACCCGACCGTCGAGCATCTCGGCGAACCCGGTAACCTCCGCCACGTCTCTCACGGGTACGCCAGCCTCTCGAAGGAGCTTCGCCGTCCCCCCGGTCGAGACGATTTCGACCCCGAGCGCAGTGAGGGCCTGAGCGAAGGCGACGATCCCGGTCTTGTCGTGAACGCTGAGCAACGCCCGCCGGACTTTCATCGAACGTTCACCCTCCGTCCCACGATCGCGAGACGTCCTTCGGCGAAGAGGCGCACCGCTTCCGGATACAGGCGGTGCTCCTCGACGAGGATACGAGCGGACAGTGACGCCTCCGTATCGTCCGGATACACGGGCACGCTGGCCTGCAGAATGATCGGCCCGGTGTCGACCGGGCCCTCATCGAGGAAGTGGACTGTCGCCCCGGCAACCTTCGCACCGTGCTCGATCGCTTGCCGTTGCGCGTGGAGACCGGGGAACGCCGGCAGGAGCGACGGATGGATGTTCATGGCCCGCCCGGCGAACGCCCGGAGGTACGCTGGCGAGAGGATCCGCATGAATCCAGCGTTACAGACGAGACCGACCTGCCGCGCCGTGAACTCTCGGACGAGCGCCAGGTCGAAGGCTTCCCGGTCCGCGAAGTCCTTGGGGTTGATGAAGAGCGCCTCGATGCCCGCCGTCCGCGCGCGGTCAAACGCCGCCGCTTGTTCTCGGTCCGAGATCACGACGACCACCTCCGCCGGGTAGTCGCGTCGCGAGGAGGCGTCGAGGAGCGCCTGGAGATTGGAGCCACGCCCGGAGACCAGGACACCCACCCGGAGCCGACCCGCCGCGTCCGTCACGCCACGAGCTCCACACCCCGCTCGCCAGCGACGACCTCGCCCAGCCGGGCGACCTTCTCACCCTCCTCACGGAGGAGGCGAGCCGCCGTCTCTGCCGCTGTCGGCGGAACGATCACGAGATAGCCGATCCCCATGTTGAAGGTCCGGAACATTTCCGCGTCTTCTACCCCGCCCGCTTCCCGAAGCGTCTCGAACACGGCCGGCATTGACCAGGAATCCCTGAAAATGCGCGCGCGGCATCCCTGCGGGAGCACCCTCGGGACGTTGCCAGTGAGCCCACCTCCGGTCACGTGAGCCATTGCCCGCACCTCGACGGACTCCAGCAGCTTCTGAATGGAGCGGGCGTAAATGCGCGTTGGCTCGAGCAGTTCGTCGGCCACACTCCGGTCTGTTCCAGGCAGTGGGTCGAAGACACCAAGCCGCATGACATCGAATATGATCCGCCGCACAAGGGTGAAACCGTTGGAGTGGAGGCCCGAGGAGGCGAGGCCGATCACGACGTCGCCCGGGCGGACGGCCGAGCCATCGATCAACCGCGTCCGCTCCACGACTCCCACGGCGAAGCCCGCCAGGTCGTACTCGCCGGGCGCGTGTGAGTCGGGATGCTCCGCCATCTCGCCGCCGACCAGGGCACATCCCGCCTGCCGGCAGCCCGTCGCAACGCCGCGCACGATGGCCTCGATTTGCTCCGGATCGAGCCGACCGATCGCGATGTAGTCGAGGAAATAGAGGGGTTCGGCCCCGTGGACGAGGATGTCGTTCACGCCCATCGCGACCAGGTCGATGCCGACGGTGTCGTGGCGGCCGGCCAGGAACGCGACCTTGAGCTTCGTTCCCACGCCGTCGGTGGACGAAACCAAGACGGGTTCGCGGTACTTCGATGGCACGCTGACGAAGCTCGCAAAGCCGCCGACTCCGCCGATCACCTCGGCCCGGCTCGTCGCGCGCGCCAGCGGCGTGATGCGGCGTACCGCGTCCTCGCCCGCGTCGATATCGACGCCGGCCTCGCGGTAGGTGAGCGGTTTCACGTCAGCCGTCGAAGAGCCGAAGCTGCGGCGTCGACTCGGGCTCCATGCCCACGCGGTAGTTCCCGGTGAAGCAGGCGTGGCAGAACTGGCCCGGGTCGGAGCCGGTCGCCTTCAGCATCCCGTCGAGCGAGAGGTAGCCGAGAGAGTCGGCACCGAGGTAGCGGCGGATCTCCTCGGGGCTGTGGCTCGAGCCGATCAGCTCCTTCCGCGTCGGCGTGTCGATGCCGTAGTAGCATGGCCACTGGATCGGCGGCGACGAGATGCGCACGTGGACCTCGCGCGCGCCGGAGCTCTGGATCATCCGCACGATCTTGCGGCTGGTCGTGCCCCGTACGATGGAGTCGTCGACCACCACGACGCGCCGGTCGGCGAGCATTTCGCGCATCGGGTTGAGCTTCACCTTGACGCCGAAATGGCGGATCCCCTGCTTGGGCTCGATGAACGTCCGGCCGACGTAGTGGTTGCGGATCAGCCCCATCTCGTACGGCGTCCCCGCTTCCTCGGAGTATCCGAGCGCCGCGCTCGTGCCGGAGTCCGGGACGGGGATGACGATGTCCGCCTCCACCGGGTACTCGCGCGCCAGCTGCCGCCCCAGCGCCTTGCGCACCGTGTGGACGTTGCGTCCCCACAGGATCGAGTCGGGGCGGGCGAAGTAGACATACTCGAACACGCACTGGAGCCGCTCGCCGGCCGGGAACGGGCGAACCGACCGGGCCCCGGTGTCCGAGATGATCAGAAGCTCGCCCGGCTCGATGTCGCGGTCCCACTTCGCCTCCATGAGGTCGAGCGCGCACGTTTCAGAAGCGACCACCTGGGCGTCGCCGAGGTGTCCGATCGTCAGCGGGCGGAAGCCATACGGGTCGCGGATCGCGTACATCGCGTCGAGTGTCAGGATCAGGAGCGAGTAGGCGCCCCTGACCTGCGAGAGCGCGTAGGCGATCTGCTCCTCGAGCGGCCCCGCGGGCGCGCGCGCCAGGAGATGCAGGATGACCTCGGTGTCGGAGTTCGACTGAAAGATCGCGCCGTCGCGCTCCATCTGCCGGCGGAGCGTCTCGGCGTTCGTGAGGTTCCCGTTGTGGGCGATCGCGATCGGGCCCCGCGCGGTGGTCGCCGTGATCGGCTGGGCGTTCCGGAGATTCGAGCTTCCGGCGGTCGAGTAGCGCACGTGGCCGATGGCGCGGTGGCCGGACAGGCGCCTGAGCCGTTCGGGGCTGAACACGTCCGCCACCCACCCCATGTGCTTCTCGGTGTGGAAGCTGGTACCGTCGGTGGTGGCGATGCCGGCGGATTCCTGTCCGCGATGCTGGAGTGCGTAGAGGCCGAGGTACGTCACGTTCCCGGCCTCCGGATGGTTCCAGATACCGAAGAGTCCGCACTCGTCGTGGAATCGGTCGTCACGCCATGTGACCTTCAAACCCGCTCCTCCATGCGCGCCCGAGCTGGCCCGCGTCGACGTCGACGACCATTTGGGGTCCGACACGGATCACCAGACGCTCGCCGCCGGTCGTCCCGATCCAGCGCCAAGGAATCGCCGATTCGGCCATCAGTCCCTCGAACTCCCGCGCGCGCGCGGCCTCGACGGCGATCACGACGCGAGACGGACCCTCCCCGAAGAGGGCCAGGTCGGTGCGGTCGGTCGTCACAAGCGTCGCCTCGCACCCCATCACCGCGCGGCCCGTCACACAGCTCTCGGCGAGAGCCACCGCGACGCCGCCCTCCGAGCAGTCATGGGCCGCCGTGACCAATCCGGCGCTGACCGCGGCCCTCACCGCCCGCTGCACCCGGCGCTCCACCTCGAAGTCGAGCGATGCCAGCCGCCCGGCGAGGCGTCGGTGGCGTGCCCAAAGGTACTCGCTGCCCCCGAGACTCACGCTGGCCGGCCCCAGGAGCGCCACGCGGTGGCCCGGCCCCTTGAACCACTGGGTGGCGCGGAGGCTCGCGTCGTCCAGCACCCCCACGACACCGATGATCGGGGTCGGCAGGATCGCCTGCCCGCTGGTCTCATTGTAGAAGGAAACGTTGCCACCGACCACGGGTAGCTCGAGCGCTCGACACGCCAGCGAGATTCCCTCGATCGCCTCCGAGAACTGCCAGAGGATCTCGGGCCGCTCCGGAGAGCCGAAGTTCATGCAGTCGGTCACGCCTCGGGGCTCGGCGCCCGAGCAGCAGACGTTTCGGGCCGCCTCGCACACCGCCATGGCTGCGCCCTGCCGCGGGTCGAGAAATACGTGTCGGCCGTTGCCGTCGGTGGAGACCGCGAGCGCCCTCCGCGTGCCCTTGACCCGCAGCACAGCGGCGTCGGAACCCGGGAGGATCACCGTGTTGATCCCGACCTGCTGATCGTATTGCCGAAAGGCCCACTCCTTGGACGCGATCGTCGGTGACCCGAGCAGGCCGATCAACGCGTCGCCGTAGTCCCTCGGCTCCGGCAACGTCAACGGATCGAACGCCCGCCGCTCGGCGAGCTCCGAGAGCTCGGTCGTCGGCTTCCGATACTTCGGCGCTTCCGCGAGCAGGTCCACCGGAACCCTCGCGACGACCTCGCCGTTCAGGCGTGCCGTCAGCTCGCCGCCCTCGGTCACTCGACCGATCTCGACCGCCTCGAGCTCCCACCTGGCGAAGATGCGGCGAACCTCCTCCTCGCGGCCGCGTGCCGCCACGAGCAGCATCCGCTCTTGCGACTCCGACAGGAGGATCTCGTAGGGGGTCATCCCGGTCTCGCGCTGGGGGACGCGGGAGAGCTCGACGTCCATGCCGGTACCGCTGCGCGCCGGCATCTCGGCGGTGCAGCACGCGAGTCCTGCGGCCCCCATGTCCTGGAGCCCGACGACCGCGCCGGTGCGCATCACCTCGAGGCACGCCTCGAGCAGGAGCTTCTCGGTGAACGGATCGCCCACCTGTACGGTGGGACGCCGCTCTTCGGCGTGCCCGTCGAAGGTCGCGGAGGCCATGGTCGCGCCGTGGATCCCGTCGCGCCCGGTCTTGTTCCCGACGTAGAACACCGGATTGCCCGGACCGTCCGCGCGCGCGCGGACGATCTGGTCCGCTCGCACGAGCCCGACGCACATCACGTTGACGAGCGGGTTACCCGCGTACTCGGGCGCGAACGCGATCTCGCCGCCGACCGTCGGGCAACCGAAGCAGTTGCCGTACCAGCTGATACCTGACACGACGCCGTTGACGAGCCGGAGCGTCTTCGGATTGTCGAGCTCACCGAAGCGAAGCGAATCGAGGATCGCGATGGGACGCGCCCCCATGGTGAAGATGTCGCGGAGGATCCCGCCGACACCCGTCGCCGCGCCCTGGAACGGCTCGATGAACGAGGGGTGATTGTGGCTCTCGATCTTGAAGACGACCGCCCAGCCGTCGCCGATGTCGATCGCGCCGGCGTTCTCACCGGGGCCCTGAAGAACGTGCGGGCCCCGCTGTGGCAGCCGCGCCAGAAACACCCGCGAGTGCTTGTAGGCGCAGTGCTCGGACCAGAGCGCGGAGAAGAGGCCCAGCTCGGCGTACGTCGGCTCACGCCCGAGCTGGGAGAGAATCCGATCGTACTCTTCGGCCGTAAGGCCTGCGTCCAGGGCCAGGTCGAGCGTGACCTTCGGCTCGGCCCCCGTCAACCCAGGCTACCGCTTGAGGAACGTGCCATCCTCGACGAGGGTTCCGAGGAGGGACTGGAACATCAGGAGCCCGTCGGTGCCGCCCATCGCTGTCTCGGACGCCCGCTCCGGGTGGGGCATCATACCCAGCACCGTGCCCTCGGGATTGACGATCCCCGCGATGTTGTCGAGCGAGCCGTTGGGGTTGCTGGCTTTTGTGACTTTCCCGTCGGCGGACGCGTAGCGGAAGACGATCAGATTCTGCTGCTTCAGCCGGGCGAGTGTCTCGGCGTCGGCGTAATACTTCCCTTCGCCGTGGGAGATCGGCATCGTCAGGACCTGGCCCGCTCGGAGGCCCCGCGTGAAGGGCGTGTCGACATTCTCCACGACCAGATGGGTCGACTGACAGCGGTACTGGAGGCATTCGTTGCGCGTGAGAACACCGGGAAGCAGGCCCGCCTCGCAGAGGATCTGGAACCCGTTGCAGGAGCCGAGGACCAACCCTCCGCGGCCGACGAAGTCGCGTAGCGCCTCGACGACCGGCGAACGTCCCGCCACGGCGCCGGCACGCAGGTAGTCGCCGTAGGAGAAGCCGCCAGGAAGAATGACGCAGTCGAGCTGACCGAGCTCGCGCTCCCGATGCCAGACGTACCGCACGGGCTGGTGGAGCACTTCGGAGACCACATAGTGGAAGTCGCAGTCGCTCCACGTCCCCGGGAAGACGACGACACCGAATCTCATGGCGCACTCATCTTAGCCCGCGACCTCGCGCGGGGCAAGGTCGGTCACGATCTCCATCGAGTACTCCTCCAGGATCGGATTCGCGAGGAGCTGCCCGCACATCTCGCCGACGCGTGTGCGCGCTTCCCCAGACCTCGCCTCGTCGAGCTCGATGTCGATCACCTTGCCGATCCGGAGCTCGGCGATTTCCGAAAATCCGAGGCCGGCGAGCGCGCGCTTCACCGCGGCGCCCTGAACGTCCATGATTCCAGGCTTGAGCCTCACGAGAACGCGGACTTTCATGCGCCTGCCGGAACGAGCCGGCGGTAGACCTCCTGATAGGCTTCTTCGACGCCCCCCATATCACGGCGGAACCGGTCTTTGTCGAGCCGCTCCTTGCTCCGGCTGTCCCAGAGGCGGCACGTGTCGGGAGAGATCTCATCGCCCAGATAGAGCTTCCGGCCGCGCCGCCCGAACTCGAGCTTGAAATCCACCAGCAAGAGGCCCCGCCGCGCCAGATGCGGCCGCAGGATCGCGTTGATCCTGAGCGTCATGCGCCTTATCCGGATCAGCTCAGCCGGGGTCGCGAGCCGCAGCATGCGGACGTGGTCGTCGTTCAGCATCGGGTCGCCGAGGGGGTCGGATTTGTAGTAGAGCTCCACGATCGGCTGCTTGATTATTGTGCCTTCCTCGAGCCCGGTTCGCTTCGCGAGACTGCCGGCGACGATGTTCCGCGCGACCGCCTCGATCTTGATGATCTCGAGCCGGCGACAGAGCATCTCGCGGTCCGACAGCGTGCCGAGGTAGTGTGTCGGCACTCCCGCGCGCTCGAGGACCTCGAACAGGGCCGCCGACATTCGGTTGTTGATGACGCCCTTGCCGAGGATCGTCCCCTTCTTCAGCGCGTTGAAGGCGGTCGCGTCGTCCTTGAAGTACTGGATGATCAGGTCGGGCCGGTTCGTCTCGTACACGATCTTCGCCTTGCCCTCGTAGAGCTTCTCGCGCCTCTCGACGTTCATCGGCACCTCGCCCTCACTGAGTGAGCCCCAGGCGTTTGAAGATAGCGTCGATGTTCTTCAGGTAGAAGGCCGGGTCGAAGCAGCTCTTGAGCTCGTCCGGCGAGAGCCGCGCCGTCACGTTGGGATCGGCGGCGAGGAGCTCGAGGAACGGCCGGCGCTCTTTCCAGGCGCGCATGGCGTTGCGCTGCACGATCTCGTACGCGACCTGGCGTGCGAGCCCGGCATCGGTCAGTTTCAACAGCACGCGCTGTGAATACACGAGGCCGTGGCTCAGCTCGAGATTCTCCGTCATCCGCGCGGGATCGACGTCGAGCCCCTCGACGATGAACGTCGTGAGGTGCAGAAGATAATCGAGCATGATCGTCGAGTCGGGCAGGATGACGCGCTCGACCGAGGAATGGCTGATATCCCGCTCGTGCCACAGGGCGACGTTTTCGAGGGCCGCGAGCGCATTGGTGCGGACCAGGCGCGCCAGGCCGCAGATGCGCTCGGCCAGCTCCGGGTTGCGCTTGTGCGGCATGGCGCTCGAGCCTTTCTGCCCCTCGCCGAAGGGCTCCTGGGCTTCGAGGATCTCCGTGCGCTGCAGCCCACGCACTTCGAGGGCGATTTTCTCGAGCGAGGCCGCGGCGACCGCCAGCATCGCGCAGAACTCCGCATGGCGGTCACGCTGGACGATCTGCGTGGAGACCGGCGCCGCTTCCAGACCGAGCTCACGGCAAACCTCGGCTTCGAGGTCCGGCTCGACGTGGGCAAAGTTGCCGACGGCACCCGAGAGCTTGCCGACCCCGATCGTCGTCCGGGCTCGACGGAGCCGTTCGAGGTTCCGCCCCGCTTCGGTGTACCAGACCGCCACTTTGAGTCCAAAGCTGGTGGGTTCTGCATGGACGCCGTGTGTCCGGCCGATGGTGAGCGTGTCCTTGTGGCGGAGCGCCAGAACCGCGAGCGCTTTCGCCAGGCGCTCCTGGCCCGCGATCAGCAGATCCGCGGCATCCCTGAGTTGGAGCGCGGTGGCCGTGTCCCAGACGTCACTGGTGGTGAGGCCGAGATGGACGAAGCGCGAGTCTTCACCGAGCTGCTCCTCGAGGCTCGTGAGCAGCGCGATCATCTCGTGCTTGACGCGCTCCTGAATAGCGAGGATCCGCCCGACATCGACCCGCGCCTTCTGGCGGATGCGAGCCATCACGTTGGCGTGAATGCGGCCACGCTTCGCGTAGGCCTCGCACACCGCCATCTCCACCCTGAGCCACGCCTGGTACTTCGACTCCTCGCTCCAGACGCGACCCATCTCCGGGAGGGTGTAGCGGTCGATCACGCCCCCACCATAAAGCAAAACCGCTAACGATGGAAGCGAGAGATTCGAGCGGCCACTACATGTAGCGCCCCGGCGACTCTTTCAGAGAGTGATCGATGGGCCTCGCGCACAATTTGTCCACACCGCATCCACCAGGGCGCGTTCAGACCCGTAGCCCCATAACACCCCGACCGATCGAATCCCGTCGGCCCGGGCGGCCCGGATATCCCCACCCCAGCAAGGCGGGGCGCGACCGGAGGTGGCATGGCGATCGATCGGGAGAAGGCGCCATCGGGACGATCGCGCGCAGTGCGCTGAAGACGAGAAGTTAGTGGTGCAGCAGTTCTCGGGGCAGGTTGCGCCGGTCCAGTGGGCCCAGCGTGGTCAGCGCGAGCCGGTCCTCGTCGAGGAGCTCGGTGACGAGCGCCTGCACCTCCTCGTGACGGACCCCGTCGATGGCCGCCAGCATCGCGTCCATGGAGAGGAACGTCCCGTGGTGCATCTCGTGCTTGGCCAGGCGGTTCATCCGGCTCGAGGTGGACTCGAGCGACAGCATCAGGCTCCCCTTGAGATGGTCCTTGGCGCGGCACAGCTCCTCTTCGGTCACGCCGGTCTTCTTCAGCTCGCGGATCACCTTCAGGGTCGATTTCAGCACCTTGGAGAAGTTCTTCTCGTCGGCCGCGGCGTAGACGTAGAGGGTGCCGGTGTCGACATACGCCTGCACACCCGAGTGGATGGCGTAGACGAGGCCTTCGCGCTCCCGCACTTCCTGGAAGAGCCGCGAGGACATGCTGCCGCCGATGACGTCGTTGAGCAGGAAGAGCGCATACCGCTCCGGTGCCGAGTGGTGGAGACCGGGAAAGCCCATGATGAGATGGACCTGCTCGAGCGTCTTGCCGACGATGTTCACCCCTGGCTTGAGGACCGGCGGGATTGCCGTGCGCTCGGTCGCACCCCGGTCGAAGCCCTGGAATCCCGCGCTGAACAACTCGATGACCCGGCCGTGGGTGACGTTCCCGGCCACCGCGATGATGATTCGCGGCGGCACGTACTCCTCGGTGAAGTGCCCGAGCGCCGTCTGGCGGTCGTAGCCGGTCACGGCCTCCCGGCTCCCGAGAATCGGCCGCCCGAGCGGATGCCCGGCCCAGATCTGCCCGGCGAAGAGATCGTGGATGATGTCGTCCGGGGTGTCCTCCACCATCTTGATCTCCTGGAGGACGACCGATTTCTCGCGCTCGAGCTCGTCGGCGTTGAACAGCGGGTGGAGCAGGATATCCGTCAGGAGATCGACCGCGAGCGGCAGATGCTCGTCGAGGACCTGGACGTAGAAGCAGGTGTGCTCCTTCGTGGTAAAGGCGTCCATCTGGCCACCGACCGAGTCCATGGTGCGGGCGATCGCCTCGGCGCTGCGCGTGGCCGTCCCCTTGAACACGAGGTGCTCGATCAGATGGGACATCCCGCAGCGAGTCTCGGGTTCGTGGCGCGAGCCCGTCTCGACCCACACCCCGACCGCCACCGAGCGCACGTGCTCCATGCGCTCCGTAACGACCCGGATGCCGTTGGGCAGGAACCCCTTGCGGTAGCCTTCCGTCACGCGCTCACCTGTCAGGCCGCGGCGGATTCGCCGCCATCGGGTTTTTCAGCTTTTCCTTGTCCGCCAGCGCCGGCTGGTCGCGCAGGGCCATCTTCCGGCTGAGCCGCATCTTCCCGTTGCCGTCGATCTCGATGACTTTGACGAGCACCTCGTCGCCCTCGGTCAGCACGTCCTGGACCGTCCGGATGCGAGATTCGGCGATCTGCGAGATGTGTAAGAGCCCCTCGGTGTTGGGGATGACCTCCACGAACGCGCCGAACTCGACGATCTTCTTGACCTTCCCGAGGTAGATCCGGTCCAGCTCGACCTCGCGGCAGATGTCCTGGATGATCCCCAGGGCCTTCTGCACCGACGCGTTGTCGGGCGAGAACACGGTGACCCGACCGTCGTCCTCGACGTCGATCTTCGTGCCCGTTTGCTCCTGGATGCCACGGATGATCTTGCCGCCGGGGCCGATGATCTCGCGGATCTTTTCGGGCCGGATCTTGATCGTGACGAACCGCGGCGCGTAGGGCGAAAGCTCGGGCCGTGGCTTCTCGATAGCCTCGCGCATCTTCGCCAGCACGACGAGTCGCGCATCCCGCGCCTGTTGCAGCGCGGAGCGCATGATGTCGATCGACACGCCGGCGATCTTGATGTCCATCTGAAGCGCGGTCACGCCCTTCTCGGTGCCCGCGACCTTGAAGTCCATGTCGCCGTAATGGTCCTCGGCTCCGTTGATGTCGGTCAGGATCCCGACCTTGTCTCCTTCCTTGACCAGCCCCATGGCGACACCCGCGACGTGGGCCCGCAGGGGCACCCCGGCGTCCATCAGAGCCAGCGAGGCACCACACACCGAGGCCATCGACGACGACCCGTTCGACTCGAGAATGTCCGACACGATCCGGATCGTGTACGGGAACTCTTCCTTCGGGGGTAGCACCGCTTCGACCGCCCGCTCCGCCAGGGCGCCGTGACCGATGTCCCGCCGTGAGGGACCGCCGTATCGCCGGACCTCGCCGACCGAGAACGACGGGAAGTTGTAGTGCAGCATGAAGTGCCGGTAGTGCTCGCCCTCGAGGGCCTCGATCTTCTGCTCGTCCGACTTCGTGCCCAGCGTGGCCGCGACGAGCGCCTGGGTCTCTCCCCGGGTGAAGACACTCGAGCCGTGGGCCCGCGGCAGGTAGGCCATGTCGATCGAGACGGGGCGGATCTCATTCACCTTGCGACCATCGACGCGGATGCCGCGCTCGACGATGAGCCGCCGCACTTCGGCCTTCTCGACCGCCTCGAACACTTCGCGCACCGCCCCCTTCTTCGTCTCGTCCACCCCGAGCGACTGGACCACCTCCTCGAACACCCGGTGGACGGTCTCGGCCCGCGCCTGCTTTTCATGGGTGGCGAGTGCCGTGGCCAGCTTGGGCGCCGCCAGGCTCTTGACCCGCGCGGCCAGCTCGGCATCGCGTCCCGCCGACGCGTCGAAGGTCCAGCGGGGCTTGGCCGCGCGCTGCGCCAGATCCCGTTGCGCCCGCGCGAGCCTCTTGCACTCGGCATGACCGAAGGCGATCGCCTCGAGCATGGCTTCCTCGGGCACCTCGTTGGCTCCCGCCTCCACCATCAACACGGCGTCCTCGGTGCCGGCGATGACGAGCTCCAGGCTCGACACCTTCTGCTGCGCCGTGGTCGGGTTCGCGACCAGCTTGCCGTCGACCAGGCCGACACGCACGGCGCCGATGGGTCCGTCGAACGGAATGCCCGACAGGCAGAGCGCCGCCGAGGCGCCGTTCACCGCCAGCATGTCGGGGTCGTTCTCCTGGTCGCCGGAGATCACGAGACAGATGACCTGGACCTCGTTCCGGAACCCGTCGGGGAACAGAGGCCGGATCGGCCGGTCGATCAGACGAGACGTCAGCGTCTCTTTCTTGACCGGAGCGCCCTCTCGCTTGAAATAGCCGCCGGGGATTCGCCCGCCCGCGTACGCGCGCTCGCGGTATTCGACGGTCAGCGGGAAGAAGTCCTGCGATTCCTTCGCGCCCTTGGCGGCGACGCACGTCGCCAGGACCATGGAACCGCCGTAGCGAACGACCACGGCCCCGTCGGCCTGCTTGGCCACCTTGCCCGTTTCGATGGCCATGCGGAGGCCGTTGATCTCGATCTCTACCGTGTGGGTCATGCGAATGTTTGTCCTCGCGTATCGGCCGGAATCCGGCGAACGCCGTGTGGAGCGGACGCTAAACCTGCCCGCCCAGGGGCCCCCGGATTCGTTCCGTCCGAGGACCGATCAATTGAGAGTGACTCCGCCGTCAACGGCGGATGCCGAGCTTGTCGATGATGACACGATACCTCTCCGGTGCACGGGATCGCAGGTATTCCAGAAGGCCTCGACGCTTGCCGATGAGCATCAGCAGCCCCCGGCGTGAATGATGGTCCTTCGTATGCTGCTTGAAATGATCGGTAAGCCCGTTGACGCGCTCGGTCAGTAGCGCGATCTGCACTTCGGGCGAACCCGTGTCGCCCTCGTGGGTTCGGAACTGCTCGATCAGACTTTTCTTCCGGTCGACAGCGAGCGGCATCGACCACCCTCCAATCGCCACACCCCGGGAAACTTATACTCCCACGCCAGGGCGGGTTCCCCAAAAGCCCTTTTTTTGTCGGCAGATACGGCTTGGAGGGTACCATGTGGCTGAGCCGAAGTAAAGTTGGCGGGCGCCGGCTACGGGTCACGGATCCCGGCGCGCTGCGGCCACATCGAGCGCAATCTGCTGGCGCAGCGCGTCGACGCTCGGGAACTTCCTCTCCTCCCGCAGGCGCCGAAGAAATGTCAGCACGACCCGTTCGTTGTAAAGATCGCCCGAGAAATCAATGACATGAGCTTCGACGGCTAACTCGTTCTCTCCAAACGTCGGCCGCACCCCCACGTTGACCACGGCCTGATGATGACTCGACCGGATGGTGGCCCGGCAGACGTAGACGCCCACCGGGAGTCCTAGAGGGCGATCCGTTTTCACGTTGGCCGTCGGAAAGCCGAGCGTCCGGCCTCGTCCGGCGCCCCGGACCACCTCACCGCGGATGGAATAATGCCGGCCGAGGAGTCGCGCCGCCCTCGGGAGATCGCCCCGCTGAAGCGCGCCGCGGATCTCCGACGACGACACAGCGACGCCATCGACCATCAGTGCCGGCACGATGTGCGCGCGAAACCCGAGCGGCCCGGCCAGACTCTCGAGCAGCCCGGTGTCGCCGCGCGCGCCCCGCCCGAAGCGGTGGTTGAATCCGACCACGATCTCCCGCGCCCTTAGCGCTTCGATGAGGACGTCCTGAACGAAGGTTTTGGCCTCGACGGCCGCGACAGACTGGGTGAAGGGGATGACGACGGTCGTATCGATCCCGGTCTCTCCGATCAGCTCGAGCCTCTCGTCCAGGGTCGTGATGGGCAGCGGGGCGCGACCGGGCTGGAGCACCTCCATGGGATGACGGTCGAACGTGCACGCCACCGCCTGGAGCCTCCCCTGCCGTGCCTGCGCCACCGCCGTTCCGAGGATGGCGCGATGGCCGAGGTGAATGCCGTCGAAGGCGCCGAGCGCGACAGCGCTGGCGACCGCCTCAGGCCGGTAGGACTCGAGTCCCCGGACGGTCCGCATGCAGGATGCGAACGGGCCTGACCTGGCGCCCGTCCGTCATCAATTCTCCGACGCCGATCAAAGGCCCGGCGATGTCGTGGACTCTTACGAAGCCACTCCCCGCGGCCGCGGCCGGGATAACCTCGGCCGGCTGGCCGTGGGTGAAGGTCGCCGCGCTGGGCTCGTCCAGCCGAACAATGCGCCATCCGGCCAGCGCCGCTTCGGCAGGGCGCACCCTGGACCAGAGCTCCCGTCTTTCTTCCGTCAACTCGCTCCAGGACACGGTGTCCCCAAGATCGAAGGGGCCGACCCGACACCGGACGAGACCCTCGACCGCCCCGCCGAAACCCAGAACAGCACCGATGTCGGCCGCGAGGACCCGTACGTACGTTCCCTTGCCGCAGACGACGCGCAGCGTCGCCCTCGCGCCGGCGACATTCTCGACGCGGATCGAACGTATGATCACCTCGCGGGGCGCTCGCTCCACCTCGATACCGGCCCGGGCCAGCTCGTAGAGCCGCCGCCCTTCGTGGTGAATCGCCGAGTACATCGGCGGCACCTGCTTGATCCGGCCGACGAACGCGCGACAGGCCTCTGCGAGGGGCGCGGGCGCGAGATCTCCGACCGGGGTCTCCGACAGCACGCGGCCGCTCACGTCGTGGGTGTCCGTCGTCAGTCCGAAGCGGATCGTCGCGAGGTACTCCTTGTCCTGGTCGACGAGATAGGGCGTGAGCTTCGTCGCCTCCCCGACGAGGATCGGCAGCACGCCGGTCGCGTCGGGATCGAGCGTGCCCGCGTGCCCGATACGACGGACGCCCAGACGGCGACGAACGATCGCGACGACATCGAACGAAGTCGCGCCGCGGCCCTTGTCGACGACGAGGACGCCGGACCGCGCGACGTCTCCGCTCACGACATCCGGCTTCCGTCGACCGCCCGGCGGACCGCGGCGAGCACCACGCGCGTCGCCTCCGGCAGCGGCCCGATCACGGTGCAGCCCGCTGCGTTGACATGTCCTCCACCGCCGAACTGCGCCGCGATCTTCTGGACGTCCACGTCTCCCTTGCCCCGGAGGCTCACCTTCACTTCGCCGTCCCGCTCGCGGAGGAGACAGGCGACGCGCACCGAGGCGACGGAGCGCGGATAGTTTACGAGCTCCTCCGACTCGACGATCCGCTCTGGGACCAGCCCGGTGGGCAGCGCGAGCCAGCCGAGTCGCCCGTCCTCGCTGATCTCGACCCGGGTGAGGGCCTCACCGAGCCAGCGGAGCGCATCGGGCGCACGCCGCTCGTAGAGTGATTCGGACACGACCTCCGGTCGGGCGCCGGCCGCGACGAGCGCCGCGGCAATCGCGAACGTCCGGGGCGTCACGTTCGAATAGCGGAACGAGCCCGTGTCGGTGTGGATCGCCGTGAAAAGATTCGTGGCGACCGCAGGCGTCAGCGGCGCGCCGAGCGCCGTGAGCAGCTCGTAGATCATCTCGCCCGTGGCGGCGGCCGACGTGTCGACCCAGTTCACGTCACCGTACCGCCGGTTGTCCGGATGGTGGTCGATGTTGACGATGAGCTTCCCGACGCGACGGGCCTGCTCGATCAGCCCCTCGGTACGTTGCGGGTTCGGGCAGTCCGTGAGCACCACGACGTCGATCGGGCCGTCCAGCATGGTGAGCGTGCGATAGCGCTCGACGCCGGGCAGGAAGGCGAGCAGCGCGGGCGCGGGATGCGGACCACCGTATGTCACGGTCCAGCCGCGTCCTTCGAGCGCCAGGCCCAGGGCGAGCAGCGTGCCCAGGACGTCGGCGTCCGGGTGGACGTGCCCGAGCATGAGGGCGTGGCCGCCGCCGCCGAACGGTCCCAGCACCGCAGCGGAAGGCACCGGAGTCGAGTGCTCGACGATCGGGCTCACCGTCCGGCGTCGCCGCCCACCTGCCGGAGCAGGGCCTGGATGCGCGCCGCGTGCTCCATCGACCGGTCGGGCCGGAAGTCCAGCTCGGGCGTGACGCGCAGGTCCAGGTGCTGTCGGAGCCAGTTGCGGATGAAACCGCGGGCGCTGACCAGAGCCGCCAGCGATCCCGTCCACTGCGCCTCGTCGCCGAGCACCGACACGAAGACCTTCGCGGTACGCAGGTCTCGGGCCGTCTCGACCTCGGTCACGGACACGAACCCGAGTCGAGGGTCCTTGAGCTCCCGCTGGAGGAGCGTCGAGATTTCCTCTTTGACGAGTTGGTTCACGCGGCCCAGTCGCTTGTCTTGCATCAGAGAATCTCCACGGACGTGTCGAGCACCCGTCCCGCGACGTTGTCTTCGATGAAGTCCATCGCCTTCGAAATGACCGTGTTGGCGTGCCGCGCGTCGGCGGAGACGTAGACGACGGCGAGCGTCGCCCGCTGCCACACGTCCTGATGGTCGACCTCGGCCACGGAGACCTCGAAGCGGGTTCGGACCTTCTCCTTGAGACCCTTCAGGACGTGGCGCTTGTCCTTCAGCGAGCCCACGTCCGGCAGGTGCAGCTCGACCACCCCCAGCGCGACGCGCGCTGCCGACACAGCCCCCTCCGGCGCGGACGCTCCTAGAGCGTGCGCGCCACTTCCTCGCTCGTGTAGACCTCGAGGATGTCTCCCGGCTGAATCCCGTTGACGCTGTCGACGCCGATCCCGCACTCGAGTCCGGCGAGCACCTCACGAACCTCGTCCTTGAATCGCTTCAGGGAGCCGACGGTGCCCTGGCCGAAGACTTCTTCGCCCCGGCGCACGCGCACCCTGGCGGCGCGCACGATCTTGCCCTCCGAGACGTACGAGCCGCAGATGGGGCCGAGCTTCGAGATGACGAAGATCTGACGAACTTGCGCCCGGCCGAGCGCCGTCTCGCGAATCTCCGGCGCGAGCATCCCGGCGAGGGCGGCCTTGAGATCGTTGATCGCCTCGTAGATGACGTTGTAGTTCCGGATGTCGACACCGTTCGCCTGCGCCTGGGACGTCGCTTTGGGCTCGGCCTTCACGTTGAATCCCAGCACGATCGCGTTGGACGCCGACGCGAGCATCACGTCGCTCTCAGTGATCATGCCGACCGAGCTGTGGATGACCTTCAGTTTCACCTCGTCGGTCGACAGCCGTTCGAGCGACTCCGCCAGCGCCCCGACGGAACCCTGGACGTCGGCCTTCAGAATGAGCCGCAGCTCCTTCACCTCGCCGGTCTGGATTTGCTTTTGCAGCCCCTCGAGCGTGATGCGCGTCGACGTCTTCCCCTTCGCCTTGTCACGATCGAGTCGCATGGTCGCGATCTGCCGCGCCTTGCGCTCGTCCGAGACGACCACCAGCACGTCGCCGGCGGCCGGCACACCCGAGAGTCCCTGGATCTCGACGGGGTCGGAGGGCCCCGCGGTCTTGACCTTCTTGCCGGAGGGGTCGAGCAGCGAGCGCACGCGCCCGGAGTAGGAACCGACGACGACCGCATCGCCCTCCTTCAGGGTGCCGTTCTGGATCAGCGCGGTGGCGACCGGGCCGCGGCCCCGGTCGAGCCGGCCCTCGATGATGACGCCCTTGGCGGCCCGGCTGGCGTTGGCCTTGAGCTCGAGGATTTCCGACTGGAGCGCGGTCATTTCGAGGAGCTGGTCGATCCCCGTGCCCCGCTTGGCCGAGGTCGAAACGAAGATCGTCTGGCCGCCCCACTCTTCCGGGACGAGGTTGAGGTTCGACAACTCGCGCTTCACGCGATCGGCGTCGGCCTCGGGCTTGTCGATCTTGTTGACCGCGACGATGATCGGCACGTTCGCCGCGCGCGCGTGGTTGATGGCCTCCTCCGTCTGCGGCATGACGCCGTCGTCCGCGGCGACGACCAGGATGACGATGTCCGTCGCCCGGGCTCCGCGAGCCCGCATGGCCGTGAAGGCCTCGTGGCCCGGCGTGTCCAGGAAGGTCACCTTGCCGTGCGAGGTCGTCACCTGATAGGCGCCGATATGCTGGGTGATCCCGCCGAACTCCTTTTCGGCGACCTTCGACTTCCGGATGGCGTCCAGCAGCGATGTCTTGCCGTGGTCGACGTGGCCCATGACCGTGACCACCGGCGGGCGCAGCGCGAGCTGACTCGGGTCGAGGTCTTCCTCGTCGACAACGTCACCTTCCACCGAACGGATTTCGACGTCGACGTTGAACTTGTCGGCCACGAGCTTGGCGGCCGTGGGGTCGAGCAGCTCGTTGAGCGTCGCCATCACACCGAGCTCGACGAGCGCCTTGATCACTTCGCCCGATTTCCGCCGCATCTTCTCGGCGAGCTCACCGACCGTGACCGACTCGGGCACGCGAATGAGCTCTCGTTTGACCTCGACCGGAGTCGGCGCCGGCGGCTCTTCGACGACGACAGGAGCAGCGACGGCAGGCGGAGCCAGCGCCAGAGCCGCGGGAGCGGCAGCCGGAGCCGCCGAAAGGGGAGCCGGCCTCGGGGGCGGGGCGAGCGCGGGCGGCCGGGCCGGCGACACGCTGACGCGCGGCGGCGCGAAGGGACCCGTAGGTTGGCGCGAGGGGCGTGGCCCGGGCGCAGGCGCGGGACGCTCGATCGGACGGAAGGGGACGATCTTCGGCTCGGGCTTCTTCGGGCCCACCGGCATCACTGTCGCAGCCGGTTTCATCATGTCGGGCGGCGACTGAGCGACGACGGTCGGTTCCGGCACGATCTCGGGCTCAGGAAGAGGGACGAACGGCGGTTCGGGGACAACCTCCGGCGCCGGCACGACGGGTCTGGGTTTCACGATCGTCGCCGCCGGCTTGATCTCCGCGGGCGCCTCGTCCTCGAGTTTCTCCTTCTTTGCCCGCGACGGCTTCTTCGCGACCGCTTCAGCGACCGCCGCTGCGGCGTCCCCCGCCTCCCTGGGCTCCTTCGGCTTCGCCACGCGCTTCGGCTTCGGCGCCTCGGGCAACTCGCGGCCCTTGCCGAGCTTTACCCGCAGCGCATTCGCCAGCGTGCTGTCAAGGGGACTCATGGCACGAACGCCCTTGTGGCCCATCTCCTCGGCCGCGACCATCAGATCCTTGCTCGTCACGCCGAGTTCCTTGGCGAGCTCGATGACTTTTATCTTTGCCGCTGCCACAGTCCCCTCACCTCCCTGACGCTCTCACTGCCATCAGATCCGTCTCGCAAACGTCGGCTCCTGAGCCGGCCTCGCAGCGGGGGACCCCAGGCCCGCGCCGGCCTGCCGCTCGCACTGCCTCAGCCAGGTCCGGAGCTGGCGCGCACGCCTTCTTGAAGGCGTGCGCCAGCCGACCGCGGCTCAGCGCGCGCTCGACACACGCGGTATCGGGACACACGTAGGCGCCGCGCCCTGCGGCCCGTGCGCTGGCATCCACCACGACCGTACCGCTCCGTAGTCGTACCAAGCGTACCAGCCAGCCCTTCGGGCGGGCCCGGCGGCATCCCAGGCACGTTCGGCTGGGTCCCGTCATCATGCAGGCGCCGAGGTCTCCTCGGGAGCCGCAGGCTGACTGAGGTCATCCCCCACTTTGGCGTTACCCGAGACGTGCTGCACATATTTCTCTGCGTCCGAGTAGATCGTGTCCGTTCGGTCGCCGATTTCCGCCACCCGCGACAGCGTCTCGTGTCCAGCCTTGACGATCGCCGCGGGTGAACCGAGCCCCGCAGCCACCAAGGCATCGACGAGCTCGGGACCAACGCCGGGCAGCGCCGCCAGCGCGGCGCGATCCTCGGCGGGCGGAGCTTCGGCCGGAGAACGCTCCGTCTCGACCTCGGCCTCGCTCTTGATGTCGATGCGCATGCCCGTCAATTTCGCCGCCAGCCGCGCGTTCTGGCCTTTCTTTCCGATGGCCAGGGACAGCTGATTGTCCGGCACGATCACCACGGCCGACGGCTGGCCCTCACCCTCCGCGATCTCGTTGATCACCACCGACGACACCTTGGCCGGCGAGAGCGCTCGCGCCACGAAGGTCGCGGGATCGTGGGACCACTCGATGATGTCGATCTTCTCGCCGCGCAGCTCCCGGCTGATGACCTGGATACGCGTCCCGCGCAGGCCGACACAGGCGCCGATCGGGTCGACGTCGCGCTTTGTCGAGGCGACCGCGACCTTCGCGCGCTCCCCCGCCTCCCGCGCCGTCGCCTTCACGAGGACGATGCCTTCCTGGATCTCGGGAATCTCGGTCTGGAAGAGCCGCGCCAGGTAGCCGGGATGCGTGCGCGAGAGCGAGATCTGCGGGCCCTTGGCGGTCCGCCGCACCTCCAGGACGAACGCCCGGATCCGGTCACCGGGGTTATAGCGCTCGCCCGGGATCTGCTCGCGCTCCGGCAGGATGGCCTCCGCCTTGCCGATCTCGAGAATCACGTTGCGCTTCTCGATGCGATGGACGATGCCTCTGAGAATTTGACCTTCTTTCCCGGCGAACTCCGAGTAGATCCCCTCGCGCTCGGCGTCCCGCACCTTCTGGAGGATGACCTGCTTGGCCGTCTGTGCCGCGATTCGACCCAGATCCTGAGGTGGGCGCTCCTGCTTGATCTCGAGCTCGACGTCCAGCTCGGCCTCGGCGTTCAGCTTCTTGGCCTCCGCGAGACTGATCTCCGTCTCCGGATCGGTGACCTCATCGACGACCCGCTTGCGCAAGTAGGCACAGAACTCGCCCGTCTTCCGGTCGATCTCGATGCGAATGTTGTCGATGCTGGCGTGCGACTTCCGGCACGCCGACTGGAGGGCAGACTCCACCGCCTCGAAAAGGATCTCCTTGTCGATCCCCTTCTCCCGTCCGATCTGCTCGATGACGCTGATCAGCTCTCGGTTCATGAGATCCGCAACCTGCCTGAGATTCTACGCCTTGCGGGGCCAGGGGACCTCCGCCTCCAGCCGCGCCTTCGTGACGTCGGCTCGTCCAAGCTCCACACGCTCGCCCTCGCGGTCCAGCACCAACCGCTCGGGCGTGACCGCCGCCAGTCGACCGCGTACCTCGGCGCCGCCGGCAAGCCAGCACCGCACCTGCCTGCCGACCGCCCAGTGATATTCCCGCTCCTTCCGCAGCTGCCGGTCGAGCCCCGGCGACGAAACCTCGAGATCGTAGCCTCCCTCGATCAGGGCGGCTGCATCGAGCACGTCACCGATCTCCCGGCTCAATCGCTCGCAGTCCCCGATCTCCACGCCGCCCGGCTTGTCAACGTAGAGCCGCAGCAGCCCCCGCGGCCGGAGTGCGCGCCACTCGAGGTCTACGAGGTGGAGCCGATGGTCGGCAACCACCTGTGTGAGGGCCTCTTCGATCAGGGTGATCCTTTCCGCTTCATCCATGCACGTCCATCCCTGCCGGACGACAAAATTAAAAAAAGCGGGCAACGCCCACTTTTTCGGGACTTTAGCACGTGTTCAGAGCGGAGGCAAGGCTCAGCCACGCAACTCGTGAACCACGAGATCGCGCCTGACGGCGCTGGACTATTTGTAGCCCGGCTTCTTGTTGGCTCCCTTGACCCCGGGATCGTAGATCAGGCGGGCGACCGGCTTGCCGTCGCGAATGTGGGACTCGAAGATCTCCTTCAAGTCCGTCTCTTGCACGCCGCCATACCAGACGTTGTCCGGGTACACGACCATCATCGGACCGTGGCCGCACTGCGAAAAGCAGCCGGCCTTGTTGACCCTGACATCGGTCTTCAGGCCGGCCTTGGTGGCCTCGTCCCGGAGATATTTCACGAACTGCTCGACGTTGCCCTGAGTCGGACACGAGTCGCCGGACGTGCACACGAAGACGTGGGTGTTGTACTGTCCCATCAGTCGGCCTCCACGGCCGCTGTCTTCGCGGCCTTGCGCTCGGCAATGAACTTGTCGACTTCCTCGCGCATCGCCTGGACGATCTCCTTCTCCGGTACCTTGCGAATCACATCGCCGTTCTTGAAGATGAGCCCGATCCCGCGACCCCCCGCGACTCCGATGTCCGCCGCGCGCGCCTCGCCGGGACCGTTGACTTCACAGCCCATCACCGCGATGTGGATTTCCTCGTTCAGCCCCTTGAACTCGTTCTCGACCTCTTTGGCGAGCTTCACGAGGTCGACGTCGGCGCGCCCGCACGACGGGCACGACACAAATGTCAGTCCGCCCTTCCGGAGCCCCAGGGATTTTAGAATGTCGATCCCGACGCGGACCTCCTCGGTGGGATCCGCGGAGAGGGAGACGCGGATCGTGTCGCCGATCCCCTCGGAGAGGAGCGCGCCCAGGCCGATCGCCGACTTGATCGTGCCGACGCCCGGGGTGCCGGCCTCGGTGACTCCGAGGTGGAACGCGTAGTCGACCTTGTCGGCCAGCATCCGGTAGGCCTCGATCATCATCAGGGGATCGGAGGCCTTCAACGAGATTTTCATCTCCGGATAGTTCAGGTCCTCGAGGATCTGGATGTGACGGAGCGCCGATTCGACCATGCCCTCCGCGCTGGGCCCGCCGTGCTTCGCGAGGAGATCCTTCTCGAGCGACCCCCCGTTGACCCCGATGCGGATCGGGATCCGCTTCTCCTTGGCGACGTTGACGACTTCCTGGACGAACCCCTTGCCGCCGATATTCCCGGGATTCAGCCGGAGTCCATCCACCCCCTGCTCGAGCGCGATGAGCGCCAGCTTGTAGTTGAAGTGGATGTCCGCCACCAGCGGGATCCTGATCTGGCGTCTGATCTCGCTGAGCTTCTCGGCGGCTTCCCGGACCGGGACGGCGCAACGGACAATGTCACAGCCGGCCGCCTCGAGCGACCAGATCTCCAGGAGCGTCGCCTGCACGTCGCGCGTGTCGGTCTTGGTCATCGATTGCACGGTGACGGGCGCGCCCCCGCCGATCTTGATCCCGCCGAGCTCGATCTGCCTCGTCTTCCGCCGTGTGATCATTGCGCCGTCCTATCTGAAGATTCTGAAAGCATCCAGCCGCACGAGATCATTGTAAATCGCGAACACCATCAGAAGCAGCAGAAGTGCGAGTCCGAGCTGCTGGGCGACCTCGCGCTTCTTGAGTGACAAGGGCCGGCCCAGGACAGCCTCGATGACGAAGAACAGGAGGTGCCCGCCGTCGAGTATCGGGACCGGGAGCAGGTTGAGGACGGCAAGGTTCACGCTGATGAACGCGGTGAAGAGCGCGAGCTGCCCGAATCCTTCCCTGGCCTGCTGTCCTGCCATGGATGCGATTTGGATAGGACCGCCGATATTCGAGCGATCGATGCTACCGAGCGCGATTCTCCAGAGACCCTTGACGATGGTGACCGACATGTTGGCTGTCCACGCGGCACCGTGCCAGACGGCCGCCACGGGGTTGTAGGGTGCCGTGCCCATCGCCTTGCCGCCGATGCCGGCCTGGATGCGCCCCACTTCGACTTCGTCGCCGCTCGGACCGCGTTCCTTCTCGGCGTTCGGCGTCACGGTCAGGCTCAGTCGCTTGCCGTCGCGCTCGACGATGAGGGCGAGCTTCTGACGCGGCCGGCTCCTGATCGCCTGCACCATCTCGTCGGGGGAGAACACGCGCTGGTCGGCCACCGACAGCACGACATCGCCGGGCTTCAGTCCGGCCACTTCCGCGGGGGAGTCGGCCGTCACCGAGGTGATGACGGGCGCGCCATGCGGCCCCGCGCCGATGTCCCAGACTTCCCGCGACTCCTTCAGGATCGGGTCCTGGACGGTGGTGCGCCGGGGGGTTACGGTCATCGGCTGGCGCGCGCCCTCTCGCTCCACGTCGAGTTGGAGCGGACGACCCTGGGACCCCGCGACCGCGCGATCCACGTCCTCCCAATACGACACCCGACGGCCACCCACGGAGAGGATACGGTCTCCCGTTCGGAGACCGGCGACCGCGGCGGGGCCGCTGTCCACGACGCGCCCGGCCACCGGCGGCCACACCGTGCGCCCGATCGTCGCGAACACGACGCTCACGATCACGGCCGCGAGGACGAAATTCATGGCGGGCCCGGCGAACACGATCAGGAATCGTGCCCAGAGCGGCTTCGCCGCGAACGCCTTGTCGGGATTCACGACGGGCGCGGTGCCCCCTTCCAGCGGGCTCTCCTCGCCCATCATCTTCACGTAGCCGCCCATCGGGATGGCGGAGAGACAGTACTCGGTCTCCTTCCCACGCCATCGCACCAGGATCGGCCCAAAGCCGATCGAGAACCGCTCGACCCCGACGCCCGTCCAGCGCGCCACGAAGAAGTGGCCGAGCTCGTGGACGAGGATCAGGATGCCGATGACGACGATGAAAGGCCAAATGAAGGCAAGGGCGCTGGTCACGCGGTCCGACCTCCGCGACGGGCGTCGATCGACTGCTGCACGGCGCGGCGGCATTCCACGTCGATCGCCACGCAGGCCTCGATCGACGCGAGCTCGCCGGCCGGGGCCCCGTCGAGCGCCTCCTCGATGAGCTCTGCGATCTCGGTGAACCGCACCCGCCGGTCGAGGAACGCGGCCACCGCCACCTCGTTCGCGGCGTTGAGCACGACGGGCGCCGTGCCGCCGGCCTCGAGCGCCGCCCGCGCCAGCCTGAGGCACGGGAACTTGTCGACGTCGGGCTCGTAGAACGTCAGCTGTCCGACCCGTACCAGGTCGAGCCGCGCGGCCGGCGTCGGCCGCCGCTCGGGATACGTGAGTGCGTAGAGAATCGGCACGGCCATGTCCGCCACGCCCAGCTGGGCGATCACGGATCCGTCGATGTACTCGACCATCGAATGGACGATCGACTGCGGGTGCACCACGACCTGGACCTGATCGGGCGACAGGTCGAACAGCCATCGCGCCTCGATGATCTCGAGCCCCTTGTTCATCAGCGTGGCCGAGTCGATCGTGATCTTGGCCCCCATCTTCCACGTCGGGTGCTGCAGGGCGTCCTCCACGGTGGCGGCCGAGAGCCGCGCCTTCGGCGTCTCGCGGAAGGGTCCGCCGGACGCCGTGAGGAGGACCCGGTGGACATCGGCTCGACTGTGACCGGCGAGGCACTGGAAGACGGCGCTGTGCTCGGAGTCGACCGGCAAGAGCTTGACACCGCGCGCCCGTGAGGCTTCTGTCATCAGACGGCCGGCCATCACGAGCGTCTCCTTGTTGGCGAGCGCCACCGTCCGGCCTGCCTGGATCGCCGCCATGGTCGGGAGCAGCCCGGCGCCTCCGACGAGAGCCGAGACGACGATGTCGGCCTTCACGTCGCGGCACAGCGTCACGAGCCCCTCGGGGCCGGCGAGCAGCTCGGGCTGCGGCGCCGGAAGGAGTCGCGCCAGCCGGTCGCGGGACTCCACCTCCAGCAGCGCGACGGCGCGCGGCGAGTACTTCTTGCACATGTCCGCGAGCCGCTCGACGTTCGATCCGCGCGCGGCCAAGCCCACCACCGAGAACTCCTCGGGGAAGCTCGACACGAGATCGAGCGTGCGTAGTCCGATGGATCCTGTCGCGCCGAGCAGCGTGATCTGCTTCATGGGCGGCACCATGCGTACAGCGAGTAAAGGTAAAGCGCCGGAGCGTTGAACAGAAGGCTGTCGATCCGATCGAGCATACCGCCGTGGCCCGGAATGAGGTCGCCCGCGTCCTTCGTCCCGATGCTCCGCTTGATCGCGGATTCGGCGAGATCTCCGATCTGCCCGACCACGCCGAGGAGCGCCCCGGCCCCGGCCGCGCCCATGATGCTACACGCGGGAACGAGCCACACCCCCAGACCCAGCCCGGCCGCGATCGAGATCACGAGTTGCGCGATGGAGCCCTCGACGGTCTTGCGCGGGCTCAGCATCGGCGCGATTCGCTGGCGGCCGATCGCCGACCCGACCAGGTAAGCCGCGGACTCGCCGGCCCACGTGACGCCGACGAGGAACAAGACGAGGAGAGGTCCATCGGCACGGCCCTGCAGCCAGATAGCGTACCCCAAAAGCCAACCGACGTAGACGGCGCCGAACAGAGTGTTGGCAGTGGACTCGACCGGCGCGCGCCCCACGCTCCACAGGGGTGCGCTGATGATGAGCCCGACGCCGACCACGAGCACCACCTCAGGCGTCGGCATCCACCGGAGGGTCCTGCCGTCGTCCCGCGCAACAGCGTAGAGGCTCGTCGCGAAGCTCGCAGTCAACGCCCCGCCCATGCCGACGGTGAGCCAGGTGTGGATCGGGCGCCCGCTGCGCTGGAACATCCGCACGAGCTCGGCGCACGCCAGGCCGCTTGCGGCGACCACGAGCACCTGGAACATCCACGCCGGAGCGCCGACGGTCACCCACACGAACGTCGGGATCAGCACCACCGCGCTGGCGATGCGCCTCCAGACCGCCGGCACCCCGTCCACGGCATCGCGTACGGTCACGCCGGCGACCTCGGTCTTGCCCACCTCACACCTTTCCGAATCGGCGCGTCCGCCCCTGGAACTCGCCCACGGCGCGATAGAGATCGCCGGGCCCGAAATCCGGCCAGAGGGTCGGCGTGAGCACCAGCTCAGTGTAGGCAATCTGCCACAGGAGAAAGTTCGAGATCCGCATCTCGCCGCTCGTGCGGATCAGCAGGTCGGGATCGGGAATGTCGGCGGTATAGAGGGCCCCGCTGACATCCTTCTCCGAGATGTCGTCAGCCTTGAGGTCGCCAGCCTGAACCTGGCGCGCCAGCGTGCGGAACGCGTCGAGCAGCTCGTCGCGGCCCCCGTAGTTGAAGGCCATCAGCACGGTCAACCCGGTGTTGTTCCGGGTCTCGTGCACCACGTGATCGATGCCGCGACGTACGCCGGCTGGCACCCCGTGCGGCCGGCCGAGGACACGGAGCCGCGCGTTGCGAGCCATCAACGCGGGAAGCTCCGCGTGGACCGAGCGCTCGAGGAGATTCATGAGGGTCGAGACCTCGTCCAGTGGACGGCTCCAGTTCTCCGTCGAGAACGCGTAGAGCGTGAGGTAGCGGAGCCCGAGCGTGTCGGCCGCGCGCACGATCGCACGCGCCGCCTTCACGCCCTCCCGGTGGCCCGCGACGCGGGGCAGCCCACGGCGGGTTGCCCAGCGCCCGTTGCCGTCCATGATGATGGCGACGTGCTCCGGAACGGGCTGCGAGCGGGCGGCCTCCAGCAACTCGGCCTCGCCCGGGGCCGTTGTCATGCGACGGTCATCTCACGAAACGCTAGAATGACAAAATCTCCTGCTCTTTTTTCTTGAGGAGCTCCTCGACCTTCGCCACGAACTTGTCGGTGGTCTTCTGAATCTGGTCGTGACCGCGCCGTTCCTCGTCTTCGGAGATTTTCTTGTCCTTGGCCATCGCCTTGAGCCGATCGTTCGCCTCGCGGCGGATGTTGCGGACCACGACGCGCGCTTCCTCGGCGATCTTGTGCACCGTCTTCGCGAGCTGCTTGCGCCGCTCCTCCGTCGGCGACGGCATCGCCAGGCGGACGATCTTGCCGTCGTTGACCGGGGTCAGACCGAGGTCGGAGGCCATGATCGCCTTTTCGATGGCCTTGAGTTGGGTCGCCTCCCAGGGCTGGATCACCAAGCTTCGGGCGTCCGGGATCGAGATGGACGCCATCTGGTTCACCGGTGTGGGCGTCCCATAGTAGTCGACGCGGATCCCGTCGAGCAGGCCCACGGAAGCGCGGCCGGTGCGGACGGCCGCGAACTCACGCCCGAGCGCTTCGACGGCGCCCGTCATCTTCGTTTCGACATCCTTGAGCACAGGCGGCATGTCCGTCATGTCCGTCAGCCTCCCGACGACACCATCGAGCCCACGGCCTCGCCGAGCACGATCCGCTTGATATTCCCGGCTCGAGTCAGATCGAAGACGATGATCGGCAGCTTGTTGTCCATGCAGAGCGAAATCGCCGCGGAATCCATCACCTGGAGGCCGCGGTTGAGCACGTCGATGTACGTCACATGGGCCAGGCGCTGCGCGTTCTTGTCCAGCTTCGGATCGGCCGAGTAGATCCCGTCGACCTTCGTAGCCTTGATGATCGCGTCGGCGCTGATCTCGACGGCGCGCAGCGCGCCCGCGGTGTCGGTTGTGAAGAACGGGTTGCCGGTGCCGGCGGCGAAGATCACGACACGCCCCTTCTCCAGGTGGCGGATCGCACGGCGGCGGATGTACGGCTCGGCGACCGCGCGCATCTCGATCGCCGAAAGGACGCGCGTTTGCAGGCCGGACTTCTCGAGCGCGTCCTGTAGCGCCAGCGCGTTGATGACCGTCGCCAGCATGCCCATGTAGTCGGCGGTGGCGCGGTCCATCCCACCGGTGCTCGCGGCGACACCACGGAAGATGTTCCCGCCGCCCATGACGATCGCGACCTGCACGCCGAGGGATGTCACGTCGCCCACCTCGTCGGCGACCCGATCGAGCACGAGCGGGTCGATTCCGTAGCCCTGGCCCCCGGCGAGCGCTTCCCCCGAAAGCTTCAGGACGATACGGCGATACGCCGGGCGGCCGGAGCCGGCAGCCCCCGTCATCTACTCCGCCTCGCCCACCTGAAACCGGGCGAACCGCTTGACGGCGATCCGCTCACCGGTCTTGGCATTCACGCCGTCAACGAGGTCGCGGACCTTCGTCTTGCCGGTGGCGTCCTTGATGAACGGCTGCTCGAGCAGGCACTGCTCGGTGTAGAACTTCTCGAGCTTACCCTCGATGATCTTGTCGACGACCTGGGCGGGCTTCTTCTGGTCGGCCAGCTGGCCGCGGTAGATCTCGCGTTCCTTATCGACCACCTCGCCCGGGACATCCTCCCGGGCGAGGTACGCGGGGTTCGCCGCCGCGACCTGCATGCCGAGATCCTTGACGAGATCCTGGAAGGCCTCGGTCCGCGCGACGAAATCCGTTTCGCAGTTCACCTCGACGAGCACCCCGAGCTTGGCACCGGGATGGACGTACGTCCCGACCGCGCCCTCGCGCGCCTCCCGATGCGACCGCTTGGCCGCCTGCGCCAACCCCTTCTTCCTCAGGTACTCGACGGCGCCCGGCAGATCGCCCGCGCTCGCCTGCAGCGCCTCCTTGCAGTCCATCACACCCGCGCCCGTCCGGTCGCGGAGCTCCTTCACCAGCTGCGCGGTCGCGGCCATGGTTAGTTGTTCGCCTCCGCCGCCGCCAGCTCGGCGCCCTCGGCGGCCGCCTCCGGCGTCGCCGCCTCGCCCTCGTCCTTCGACAGGGTGCCGCGTCCCTCGTTGATGGCGTCGGCGATCCGCGACGTGATCAGCCGCACCGCCCGGATCGCGTCATCATTGCCGGGGACCGGATAGTCGATCCCGGTCGGGTCGCAGTTGGTGTCCACGATCGCCACGATCGAGATACCGAGCCGCTGCGCCTCCGCCACCGCGATCTTTTCCTTGCGAGGATCGATGATGAACACCGCGGCCGGCAGCTGCTCCATCGCCTTGATGCCGATGAGCGCCTTCTCGAGCTTCTCCCGTTCGCGGTCGAGCTCCAGGGCTTCCTTTTTCGGCAGGCGCTCGTATTCCCCGGTCTCCTTCATCTCTTCGAGCTTTTTGAGCCGGGTGATGGACTTGCGGATCGTCGCAAAGTTCGTCAGCGTCCCGCCCAGCCACCGCTGGTTGACGTAGAACATCCCGCAGCGACTCGCCTCCTCGAACACGGTCTCCTGGGCTTGCTTCTTGGTCCCGATGAAGAGCACCGTGCCCCCGCCGGCGGCGAGGTCGCGCACGAAGGCGTAGGCCTCACGGAATTTCTTGAGCGTCTTCTGGAGGTCGATGATGTAGATGCCGTTGCGCTCGCCGAAGATGAATTTCTGCATCTTCGGGTTCCAGCGCTTGGTCTGGTGGCCGAAGTGCACTCCAGCCTCGAGCAGTTCCTTCATCGTCAACGTTGCCATAGATCCTCCTTCGGTTTGCCTCCGCCGCACTCAATAGGCGCGCCCGGCCGCCCTTCGCGGCCTCCGGCTCGCACTACCACCGAAAACGCGCGGCGTGCGTGATGGTGAGCTACGTCGTGTACTTTGAGTTGAGACGCACGTACTCCTCGCTGAGATCGCAGGTCCAGACGCGGTCCTCGCCGCGGCCGAGCCCCAGATCGATCGTAATGTCGTATTCCGACTGTCCCATGATCTCCCGAACCCGCTCCGGGCGCACACCTTCTTTCAGCATCCCCCGCTCGACCAGACGCTCGTCTCCGACCGCGATCGAGACCTTCTCTTGCTCGACGCGCGCCGGCGACTTGCCGAGCGCCATCATGATGCGTCCCCAGTTCGGGTCCTGCCCGTTGATCGCGGTCTTGACGAGTGGAGAGTTCGCGACGCTGCGCGCCGCGAGTAGCGCGTCTCGTCGACTCGTCGCGCCGCGCACGGCGATCGTCACCAGCTTCGTCGCGCCCTCTCCGTCGGCAACCAGCATGCGGGCGAGCTTCGTCATCAGCGCCTCGAGGCCGCCCGCGAACTGGCGCAGACCGCGGGCGCCGGACTCGAGCGGCGCGTTCTCGGCGAGACCGTTCGCGAGCACCGCCACGGTGTCGCTCGTGGACTGGTCGGAATCGACGGTCGTCCGGTTGAAGGACCGATCGACCGCACGCCGGACGGCCGGGCCGAGCGCGCCGCGCGCGACGACCGCGTCTGTCGCGACGAAGCAGAACATGGTGGCGAGGTGCGGCTCGAGCATGGCCACACCCTTCGCGATTCCGCCGATCGTGACCGGTCGCCCGCCGACCTCGACGCGCAGCGCCGCTTCCTTGGTCCGCGTGTCGGTCGTGAGAATGGCCTCGGCCGCCGCGCGGCCCCCTTGCGGGGACAGCGACTTCGCGAGTTTGGGTAATGCGGCGCGGATCTTGTCCATCGGCAGCGGCACTCCGATGACGCCGGTTGATGCGATCAGCACGTGGTTCGCGGGAATCCGCAGCAGCTCGCCCACGAGGCGCGTCATCTCGCGCGCGTCCTGGATACCCCGCTCGCCCGTGCAGACATTGGCGCAGCCGCTGGAGGCCACGATCGCCTGGGCCTGGCCGCCCCGCACGTGCTCCGTCGACACGAGCACCGGAGCGCCTTTCACCTGGTTCGAGGTGAACACCGCGGCGGCGCGCGCCGGCGTCGAGGAGTAGATGAGCGCGAGGTCCTTCTTGCCACTCGGCTTGATGCCCGCCACGATGCCGCCGGCGAGGATCCCTGGCACTGCCGTGACGCCGCCGTCAAGCCACTCGAGGTCTCCCGACGCCATGGGCTACGGGTACACCGGCGGCGCCTCGAGCCCCGACCGCTCGCTCCAGCCGCACATGACGTTCAAGTTCTGAACGCCGTTCGCCGCGCCCCCCTTACCCAGGTTGTCGATCGCCGACACGCACACAGCCCGGCCAGTCCGCGGGTCCGCCACCACGGTGACGTCACAGTAGTTGGAGCCGACGACGGCGCGCGTCGTCGGGCGCTCGCCCGCGTCGAGGACACGCACGAAGGGCTCTCCGGCGTAGAACTCTCGGTAGACGTCCAGCAAGCGGCTCGTCGTCAGCGCCGTGGCGAGGGGCACCGATGCCGTCGTGAAGAGTCCGCGGTTGAGCGGCACGAGATGCGGCGTGAATGCGACCCGCAGCGGCGCGCCCGCGAGAGCGCCGAGCTCTTGCTCGATCTCCGGCGTGTGCCGGTGCGCGGCGATCCCGTACGCCTGAACGTTCTCGTTGGCCTCGGTGAAGAGATACATCGGGTCGATCTTCCGACCCTGCGCGCCGGCGCCCGTGATTCCCGACTTGCCGTCGATCACGATCCCGTCGAGCCGAGCGAGCCCGGATCGCAGGAGCGGGGCCGTCGCGAGCACCGCGCCGGCCGGGTAACAGCCTGGCGAGGCGACGAGCGAGGCCGACGCGATCGCCTTCCTGTGCAGCTCCGGCAGTCCGTAGACCGCTTCGGCGAGCCCGGGCAGGTCGATGTGCGGCGCCTTGTACCACGTGACGTAGTCGTCAGGGTTGTGCAGCCGGTAGTCGGCCGACAGGTCGATCGCCCGGATGCCGTGGCCGCGCAGGACCGGCACCGCCTTCTGCGACTCCATGTGGGGCAGCGCGAGGAAGACCACGTCGGCAACACCGGCGAGCCATTCGGGGTCCAGGTCGTGGAACCTGAGATCGCTGAGTCCCCGCAGGTGTGGATACGCCTTGCCCACCGGCTCGCCGGCCAGCCGGTCGGACGTTACTCCGGTCAGGGTGACCTTCAGATGGACGGAGAGCAGCCGGAGGAGCTCGGCTCCCATATAGCCACTCGCACCGGCGACGGCGACTCGGACCATGGCGGACCGCTCTGGCACTAGCGCTTCGAGTACTGGAACTTCTGGCGAGCGCCCGGCTGGCCGTACTTCTTCCGCTCGCGCATCCGCGGGTCACGGGTGAGGAGACCCGCCTTCTTGAGCGGGACTCGGAGCTTCTCGTCGAAGCGCGCCAGCGCCCGTGCCAGTCCGTGACGGATCGCGCCCGCCTGCCCCGACGGACCGCCTCCCCGCACGGTCGCGAAGACGTCGAACTGTCCGACGGTGCTCGTCACCTCCAGCGGCTGCGCAATGATCATTCGAAGGGTCTCGCGCGGGAAGTAGTCGTCGAAGGCCCGCCGGTTCACGACGATTCGCCCGGCCCCGGGCCGGATCCATACGCGCCCGACGGACGTCTTGCGGCGGCCCGTCGCGTAGAACCTGTCGACCACGGCGGCCATCAGCGGGCCTCGGCCTTCGTCGTGAGGGTTTCGGGCTGTTGGGCCTGGTGTGGATGCGTGGCGCCGCGGTAGACCTTCATCTTCTTCGCCATGGCCCTCCCGAGTCGATTCTTTGGCAACATGCCCTGGACCGCCCACTCGATGACGCGCTCGGGGTGGGTCCTGAGCATCGTTTCGGCTCGGACCTCCCGCAAGCCTCCGATGTACCCGGAGTGCCAGCGGTATAGCTTGTCGTGGAGTTTGCGTCCCGTGAGGTGCACCTTCGCGGCGTTGACCACGACGACGTGGTCACCGACATCGAGGTGGGGCACGAATGTCGGCTTGTGCTTTCCACGGAGGATTGACGCGACGCGGCTCGCGAGCCGTCCGAGGACCTGACCCTCGGCGTCCACGATGAACCACTTGCGCTGGATTTCAGTTTCCTTCAGCAACGGCGTCGGCATCAGCTTCCCCTTGACGGCTCTAAGTAGGCGTCCAGATGGAAAAATTCGTGACGCTATACATTAAAGGAGAACACGGGGCCTGTCAACGAATCTTGGTCTTGCGGGGCCATGGGCAGAGCACCCGCACGGGACACGCCGGACACAGAGGCTTCTTCGCAGCACAGCATCTCCGACCGTGGCTCTGGAAGAGGTGGGTCGACAGCGTCCACTCGCCTCGTGGCAGCACGTCGCCGAGCTGGTTGTGGATCTCGTCGGGGTCCTCGGAGCGCGCCAGCCCCAGTCGTTGGGAGACACGGAACACGTGCGTGTCGACCGCGATCGCCTGCTCGCCGAAGGCGTTGCCGAGGAGTACGTTCGCCGTCTTGAGACCCACTCCCGGAAGCGCCGTCAGCGCCTCGCGGGAGCGTGGTACCTCGCCGCCATGCTTCTCGACGAGCGCCTTCGCCATGCCGATGATCGAGCGGGTCTTCGCGCGGTAGAAGCCTGTGGAGCGGACCTCCTGCTCCAGGATCGCAGGCTCGGCGCGTACGTAGTCCCGAGCACCCGGGTATTTCTTGAAGAGCGCCGGGGTCACCATGTTCACCCGCTCGTCGGTGCATTGGGCGGAGAGAATCGTGGCCACCAGAAGTTCGAGTGGATTCCCGAAATCGAGAGCGATCTTGGTGTCGGGATAGGACTTCTTGAGCTCGCGAATGATCCTTCGGGCTCGGGACCGCTTAGCTTCCCGTGACTCTCGCATGACCCGCTCCCCTCGGCGTTGGCGGAGACCCTGATGGCCTCCGGCTCAACGCCGCGTGGCCAGGAACCGGCGGAGGCGGCCGAGACCCTCCCCGATGCGCTCGAGCGACGACGCGTACGAGAACCGAAGGTATCCCTCGGCGTTGGTGCCGAAGGCCGCGCCCGGGGTGACGGCCACATGGCTCGACTCGAGGATCTCCCGGGCGAGCCTCACCGAGTCCATCGCCAGGTGTCGTGCGTTCGCCAGAACGTAGAACGCGCCCGTCGGCTCGGTGCCGACGCCGAAGCCGAGAGCCCGCAGGCCGGCGATCATCGCGCGCCGCCGGTCGTCGAAGATGGCGCGGAAGCGACGACTCTCGTCGCCCGCCTCACGGAGGGCGGCGACGCCGGCCCACTGTACGAACTCGTTCGTCGAGATGAAAAAGTTGCCATAAAGCGTCTGCAGCGCGCGGATGTGCTCGCGCGGCGCGATCAGCCAGCCGAGCCGCCAACCCGTCATGGCGTAGGCCTTGGAAAATCCATTGAGCACGAAGGCTCGATCGGTGAACTCGAGGATCGTCCGGTCACGCCCGGCGTAGCTCAGCCCATGATAGATCTCGTCGGACACGATGAGCGGGCCATCGCCTCGGCTCAGCTCGGCGATCGCGACCATGCGCTCCGGGGCCAGCACGGTTCCGGTTGGATTAGCGGGCGAGTTGATCACGATCGCCCGGGTCCGCGGGCCGAGCCGTCTCCGGATTGCGTCGGGGCGATACTGGAACCCGTCTTCCTCGGTCACTCCGACGTAGACCGGCCGTCCGTCAGCGTAGCGGATGAAGTTCGGATAGCACGCATAGTACGGATCGCTCAGCACGACCTCGTCGCCAGGATCCAGCAGGTGGCCGAAGAGGAGCAGCATCGCCGGGGAGGTGCCGGCCGTCACCAGAATCTGATCGGGCGAGACGGTCACACCGTACGTCGTCGCGTAGTGTTCCGCGATCGCCTCGCGGAGGGGCAGGATTCCGAGACTGTGCGTGTAGCGCGTACGGCCGTCCTTGATCGCACGCTCCAGGGCCTCACGGACGACCGCGGGGGCTTCGAAGTCCGGCTCGCCGAACTCGAGGTGGACCACATCGATGCCGGCCCGCTCGAGCTCCTGTGCCCGCTCGGCCACTTCGACGGCCAGGAAGGGCTCGATCTCCTGGATTCTCCGCGCAAGCATCACCGATGCCTCCCAATCCGTAGCCGGGCCCGCACGATCTGCCAAAGCATCCCCGGCCCGTGCCGAACGACGCCGACCTTACTCTTCGGCTGATCGGCCCAGGTCACGGGTACCTCCACAATACGACAGCCGGCGGCCCGGGCCCGGAGGAGGAGCTCGACGTCGAAGCCAAAGCCTCGCGTAGCGAGCGGCTCGAACAGGCGGCCGGCGGCCGCCGCCGTGAACGCTTTGAAGCCGCACTGCGAGTCCGCGACGCCTTCGAGACCCACCCGTGCGACGAGCCAGTTGAACACGCGGCCGGCCGCGACGCGATGGCGCCGCGCCGTCACCGAGATCCCGGGATCAACCAGGGCGCGCGAGCCTATCACGACGTCAGCGCCCGCCACCAGCGCCGGCTCGAGCCTCTTCAGCTCTTCGATCGGCGTGGCACCGTCGGCATCAGCGAACAGCCGGTAAGCGCCACTGGCCGCCAGCATCCCTGCGCGCACCGCGGCACCCTTGCCGGCGTTCGGCTGAAGCCTGAGGACCCTGACCGCCGCCAATCGGCGGGCTTCCACAATTGCGGAGGTCCGGTCGGTCGACCCGTCATCGACGACGATCACCTCGTACAGCTCGTCGCGCCCTTCGAAGTAGGCGACCACCGTGTCCAGGAACGAAGGGAGCCGTCGAGCCTCGTTGAACGCCGGGATGACGATCGACCACCCAGGAGTCACCGGATCCCAGAGAGGTCCAGGCGCCGGCGGCGACGGGCAGCGGAGGTCTCGTGCGCGGCGCGCGCGACCCCTTCGGCCACCGCCGGCGCCACGGCCCTGTTGAAGACGCTGGGGATGATGTACTCCTCGCCGAGCTCGCTCCGGCTCACGCACGCCGCCAGCGCCCGCGCGGCCGCGAGCTTCATCTCGTCGTTGACCGTCCGCGCGCGGGCGTCGAGCAGGCCCCGGAAGAAACCGGGGAAGCAGAGCACGTTATTGATCTGGTTCGGATAGTCAGAGCGCCCCGTCGCCATGACTCGAACGTGCTTTGCGGCCTCTTCCGGACGTATCTCGGGCTCCGGATTGGCCATGGCGAAGACGATCGGGTCGCGCGCCATCCGCTTCAGGTCGCGCGCCGTCAAGATTCCGCGAACCGAGAGGCCGATGAACACGTCCGCGCCCTCGAGCGCGGCGCCGAGACTCCCCTTGACCTGACGCGGGTTGGTGGCGGCGCCGACCCACCGCTTCATGAAGTCCATGCCCTGTGTCCGGCCCCGGTGGATCGTGCCGTGCTCGTCGACGCCGATGATGTCGCGCACGCCGCTCGATTGAAGAATCTTGATGGTGGCAGTGCCGGCGGCGCCCACCCCCGTCACGACAACACGGATCCGCCGCGCATCCTTACGGACGATCTTCAGCGCGTTGACCAGGGCCGCGAGCACCACCACCGCCGTCCCGTGCTGGTCGTCGTGGAACACGGGAATATCGAGATCCTTTCGGAGCCGCTCTTCGATCTCAAAGCAGCGAGGCGCCGCGATGTCCTCCAGGTTGACGCCGCCAAACGCCGGCGCCACCAGCTTCACGGTCTCCACGATCTTGTCGACGTCCTTCGTGCCGAGGCAGATGGGGAACGCGTCGACCCCGGCGAATTCCTTGAAGAGCATCGCCTTGCCTTCCATCACCGGTAGCGCCGCCTCCGGGCCGATGTCGCCCAGCCCCAGTACGGCCGTGCCATCGGTCACCACGGCGACCGTATTGTGTTTGATCGTCAACGAGAAGGCGCGTTGCCGGTCGTCCCGGATCGCGAGGCAAACGCGCGCCACGCCTGGCGTGTACACCATCGAGAGATCGTCCCGGGTGCGAATCGGGACCTTGTTGCGGATCTCGATCTTGCCGCCCTGATGCATCAGGAACGTGCGGTCGGAGATGGCGCCCACGCGGAGACCGGCCACGTGTCTCAGCCGACTGACTATCTGCTGCGCGTGGACGCTGTCACGCGCCTTGACGGTGATGTCGCGCTCGGTCCGCTCGCGGGTCGTCTCGACGAGGTCGACGGCGCCAATGTCGCCCCCGGCGTCGCCGATGGCCGACGTGACGCGACCGAGCATCCCCGGGCGGCTCGCGATCTGCAGACGAACGATAAAGCTGTAGCTCGCGCTCGGGGCGATCACGCCGCCGATTCTACGCCTCTCCGGGAGGTCCCCGGGAGGCCGTGGAGTCGCTCGCACCGCGGCCCGGGAGCCTCCCGTTTCGTCGGGAACTCATAGAAGGGTCGTCGGTTTAGACCCGAGAGCCTCGGTGACCGTGAATAGGCGGACAGGAGCCCCGGTCAGAAGCTTGGCGGAGCGGAAGCGGGGGCCGTGTGACCGTCAGCTGCTCAGGGAAACCCGCAGGCCAGGGCGGGATGACCCCAACTTCTGGTGTTTGAGGGATCAAAGTCTAGTTCGGTGAAACTTTTGCGGCCGAGTTCGCATCTGAATGACCAGGACTCTCGGAGAAAGCCGGTGACACGATGACATTTAGAGAAACTCGCTATGCTGCCGAGGGCAATTCGGCGGCTTCGGCTGGCCCGACATCGACGGACGAGCGGGAGGCTCCGATCCTTATCGACGACGAGGCGGAGGAGGTTCCCCGGATAGCCGCCGAGGATACGCACGGTCCTTCCCTGACAAGGGGTGAAGACCCCGTCCGGCTCTATCTCAAGGAGATCGGCAAGGTCTCCCTGCTGACGGCCGCGCAGGAGGTCCAGATCGGGCGGCGGATCGAAGTCGGGCAAATCGCCCTGCGGCGCACCCTCGCCGGGATTCCCATGGCGGTCGAGGCCCTTCTGGCGGCAGGCGACAACCTGCGCCATGGCGAGACACCCGCCGACGACCTGATCGTCTTGCCGGAAGGTGGCGAGCTCGAGGCGAAGGCGATCCGGCCCGTGCTCCTGGCCTTTGGGCGGATCCGCCGGCTCGAGCGCAAGATCGCCAGGCTCGAGGGGGCGCGCGCCGCAAAGCGGCGGTCGGCAGCCTATCGCAAGGACACGATCACGGCGATCGCCGCTGCGCGTCAGGCGATCCAGAAGACCGTCGCAGAGATGCCGCTGAAGCCCGCGCTGATCGACGAGCTGGTCGCGCAGGTACGGCGCCGCTGGGAACAGATCAACGTGCTCGACCGCGCCAGCCGCCGCGGACGCACCCCGGCCGCCGCGCGCGAGCTGCGTGCGCTCGAGAAGTGTGCGGGCTTCCCACGGAAGCAGCTCGGCCCACTCCTCGAGCAGATCGAGCGGAGCGACCGCATCGTGCGCCAGGCGAAGCGCGAGCTGATGGAGGCGAACCTGCGCCTGGTCGTCTCGGTCGCCAAGCGGTACCTGGGGAGCGACCTCTCGCTGCTCGACCTCGTCCAGGAGGGCAATATCGGTCTCATGAAGGCCGTCGACCGGTTCCAGTACCGGCGCGGCTTCAAGTTCTCGACATATGCGACGTGGTGGATTCGTCAGGCGATTACCCGCGCGATCGCCGACCACTCACGAACGATCCGCATCCCGGTCCACATGGTCGAGACGCTCAACCGCATCTCGCGTGTGAACCGCAACCTGGTCAATGAGATCGGCCGCGAGCCGACCCCCGAGGAGCTCGCCCAGCGCACCGGGGTGCCGGCGAAGAAGGTCCGGCTCATCCTCGAGTCATCGCGCAAGCCGCTCTCGCTGGAGACGCCGATCGGAGAGGATTCCGAGCTGGGCGATTTCCTCGAGGACAAATCGGCGGGCTCGCCCAACGAGTCGTTGCTCAACCAGGACCTCAGCACGCAGGTTGAGCGGGCACTGTCAATGCTTTCGCCGAAGGAAAAGGAGATTCTGCGTCTGCGGTTCGGCATCGGCGAGGAGGGTGAGCACACTCTCGAGGAAGTCGGCAAGCGATTCGACGTGACGCGCGAGCGTATCCGGCAGATCGAAGCGAAGGCGCTCAGGAAGCTTCGCCACCCTCTGCGCGGGCGCAACCTCCGGGTCTTCATCGAAAACTGATTGACTTGGGGGCCTCGAAGGGCCCCCCAAGCCCCCCACGCTCGGAAACGCCCCGGCACAGCCGGGGCGCCCCTCGATACCGCACTGCGGCCTGGGGGCCTCGAAGGGCCCCCCAAGCCCTCCGGGCTGGGGCTCGCTCCGGTGATGTGTGGCGTGGTTCGCCAGGCTTCCGGATCGAGGCGAGCGTCACGGGTCGCTGAACTGCTGACCCACGTCGCGGGACGCGAGATCCTCGCCGAGCGCTGTCGCAACTTCGATGAGACGGCCGTTGGCCCAGCGGTGATAGTCGTAGAGCCCTCGGGTCATCTCGATGCTCATCGAGCCCTCCCTACTCCAGCACGGCGACGACATCGCCTTCCTGAACGGTCTGTCCCTCCCGGACCCTGATCTCTTTGACCGCGCCAGCCCGCGGCGCTTCCACTGGGATCTCCATCTTCATCGACTCGAGCACGATCACCGCGTCGCCGGCCGCAACGCGGTCGCCGGGCTTCGTGGGGAGCTGAAACACGACACCCGTGATATGCGCCTTGATCTCCTCAGGCATTGAAGGCTCCTTGTTCGAGCAGCTGCGTGTGCACCCGACCCGCCTTGAACTCGTCGCTCGCGACGACCCGGCGGAGGAACGGAATGGTGGTCCGGAGGCCCTCGACCACGCACCGGTCGAGGGCGTCCACCATCCGCTCCAGGGCCTCCTGTCGCGTGGCCCCGTGGGTGATCAGCTTGAGGAGCAACGAGTCGTAGTGCACGGAGACCGTGCTCCCCGCCTCGACCCCGGACTCGATCCGAATCCCTTCTCCGGATGGCAGATCGAGTCTCTGCACCGTGCCGGGGGAGGGCAAAAAACCCTTCGACGGGTCCTCCGCATACACTCGGCATTCGATGGCCACTCGGCGCTGCACGATCTCGCTCTGAGACCACGGCAACGGCTCTCCGGATGCGACGCGGAGTTGAGCGACCACGAGGTCGAGCCCCGTCACTTCCTCCGTGACGGGATGCTCTACCTGGAGCCGGGTGTTCATCTCGAGGAAGTAGAAGCCTCCGCCCTCATCCACGAGGAACTCCATCGTCCCGGCGTTCGTGTAGCCGATCGCGCGGGCTCCGGCCACCGCCGCGGTCGCGAGCCCCGTCTTGCTGGGCGGCGGCAGGTTCGGCGCCGGCGATTCCTCGACAAGCTTCTGATGGCGGCGCTGGATCGAGCACTCGCGCTCGTAGAGGTGCACGATTTGTCCAGAGCTGTCTCCGAACACCTGTATTTCCACGTGCCGGGGACGCTCGAGATAGCGCTCGACGTAGAGCGCCCCGGTTCCGAACGCCGCCTGAGCGCGGCGAGTCGCCATGGCGAACGCGCCCGCGAGATCCGTGGGCTTGTCGACGCGCGCCATACCGATCCCCCCGCCCCCCGCCGCCGCCTTGAGGAACACCGGGAACCCGACGTCGCGGGCGACCGCCTCGGCTCCGCCGACATCCGCCACCGGCTCGAAGCTGCCGGGCAACACGGGGACCCCGGCCGCCGCCATGAGCCGGCGCGCTTCGATCTTGTCGCCCATCTTCCTGATCGCCTCCGGCCGGGGGCCGATGAACTCAAGTCCGGCCCGGTGGACGGCGTCGGCGAACCGCCAGTTCTCGGAGAGAAAGCCGTAGCCAGGATGGATCGCGTCGGCCCGCGCGTGGCGCGCCGCTGCGAGAATGCGCTCGGCGTTGAGATAGCTCTCGCGCGCCGGCGCGCCGCCGATCGCGACGGCTTCGTCGGCGTCACGCACGTGGAGCGCCCCCCGATCGGCCTCCGAAAACACCGCGACGGTCTTGAGCCCGAGCTGACGGCAGGCGCGGAACACCCGGCGAGCGATTTCTCCACGATTGGCGACCAGGACCGTGCGGATCAACGACGATCAGGCCGGACGAGCGTCGCGCGCGACGACATCGAGGGCGGCCACGCGCCAGCCTCCTGGGGCCGAGGCCCAGCGGACCAGCACCACCGCTGAGTTCGAGGGGCCATCGAGCCTCGTCTTCACCAGCCGCTGGTCGCCGAGCTTCGCGAACGCGACGATCCGATGTCCGGAGTAGCGGGCGCCACGGATCAGAGTCCAGGGCGTCGCGCCGAGGACCAGGCCGGACGCAAGCCAGCGCCCCAGCGCTTCCTCGTCACCGGCGACGAGCGCCTCCGCGAACGACCGGAGGGCGTCGCCGAGACTCGCGTGAATCGGCCATGCGGTCGTGGCCGTCTCCAGGCGGATGAACTCGCGCGCGTCGTCGGAGGGATCGGCCCGGAGCGGCTCGCCCTCAGGCGCCTGATGTGAGGCCAGCCCTTCGCCCGTCACTCCGCCGGCGGCCACCAGCAACTCTTCGAGGCGCCTTTGGCGCGACACCGCGCGTTCCTCCGCCGACGGTGCGCCGGTCAGATGGCGCAGGATCGTGTCGCCGGCCGCGATGTGCCGCTCCTCGTCGTCGATGCAGCGCACCAGGATTCGTCGGGTCGGCGGCTCGTAGACCGGGTTGGCGCGGGACAGATGGTCGCGATACGTCGCCAGGAGATGCGGGTTCAGGACCGAGTAGACGCCGACCAGCCGCTCCACGGTCTGATCTGGTCCCTCCGGTTCCTCCAGACAGTCCATGAAGGCAGCCACGGCGGGGTTGGCGGCTTCGGAAACGTGCGCGTGGGCACGAAGCTCGGGAAGGCGGCGACCGAACGAGTCACAGTGCTGAGCCAGGTCCCAAACGTGGCGACCCATGAGGAGTTTTGCGGAGAGCTCGGGCGTGAGAGCGATCCACCCGCCGAGGGCTCTCATCGTGCGTTCGACCACGTACCGGTAGTTGCGCAGCAGGCGGGCGGAATGGTCGGCGCTGAAGGTTCCTTCCAGGGGCTGCGGCACGCGCGTCAGTAGACTTGAGATCGCTGGGTCGTCTTGATCAGACGATCGATCTCTTCCTCGGTGAACCCCGCCATCCGTCGCACGTCGGTCGCGATGGAGATGGACACCGCGTCATGGTCCCCTTCGCGCCGGACGCCGCCCAGGTTGAAGCGCTCGTCGATGCTCTCCTGGAACTCGATCGCCCGTCGCCGCCGCTCGGCATCGCCCTCGGTCAGCTTCGTCAGCCATTTTGAGCCCATGCGGACGTGGGTGATCTCGTCGGCCAGGACGAAGTCGACGGCGCGCTCGAGGACCGGGTCACCGATCCTTCGCGCGATGTGCACGAGCTGGTTGAAGACGTCGCACGCCAACCCCTCGAGGCCGCGGTTGACCCCTGCAACGCGGGCCGCCGCGTCCTCGGCGCAGGCGCAGCGCCAGAGGATGGTCGTCTCGGGGAATTCACCGGCGTACCCGTCGAGGTGCTCGAGCAACCGTAGATAGATCTCGACGTGCCGCGACTCGTCCCAGACCTGCCGCGCCATGTCCATCGTGAATTCCCATGGCGCGTCCGGGAAGTCGCACACGGTCCGGCCGGCGCCCTCCATCGCCTGCAGCTCGCCGACCATGATCCCGTGGACCCGCTCTTTGATGGACTCACGGCTCGACAGGTCGGGGAACGGTGGCAACCCCTGAGCGACCTTCAACTCGGCGACCTCGCGCGCGCGCATCCTGACGAACCGATCCTCCCGCGCGAGCTTGTCATAGGCTATAGGACGATCCATCGGGGCCCTCTCGGCGAATGAACGGCTGTTCATCGAAGTGTAAACGACTCGCTGTCGTGTGGCAAACGTGTGCTACACCCGCTCCTTGAACTCTTTACCGAGGAGCCCCTCGGGCCTGAGCAGCAGGACGACGATAATGATCAGGAACGCGAGGGTGTTCTTGAACTGGATGCTCACGTAGGCCCCGGTCAGGCTCTCCGCAACTCCGAGGATGACCGCGCCCACCACCGCGCCCGGCAGGCTGTTCAGCCCGCCGAGCACGGCAGCGGCGAAGCCCTTGAGAAACGGGTCCAGCATGAAGAACGGGTCGAGCAGCAGCGCGGGCGCCAGGAAGATCCCGGCGACGACGCCCAGCGCCGATGCGACCCCCCAGGACACGCTCAGCACCATCCGCGTGGGGATCCCCAGGGTCTGGGCGGCCATCACGTTCTCCGACGTCGCCCGCATCGCAAGCCCGAGGCGCGTCTTCTGGACAAGGAGGTAGAGGAGGAGGCTCCCCACGAGCCCGGCCGCCATCGTCGCGATGGAGAGCTGGCTCACGACCACCGGGCCCAGCTTGTAGGTCCTGGTGTCGGAGATGGGAAAGGGCAACGAGACGGGCTCGGCGCCCCACCACCATACGACGGCGCCCTGGATGATCAGCGCGAGCCCCAGCGTCAGAATCACCATGCCCAAAAGGTTCGCGCCCTCGCGCTGCGCCTTTGCGAGCACGCCGACGTAGAATGCGACGCCAACCGCCGCGCCGACGAGCAGGCTCGACGCCAGCGCCACCGGGAACGAGTAGCGGTTAGTGAGGAGCGAGAAGGCCACGAAGGTGGCGAGCGTGGCGATGTCGCCGTGGGCGAAATTCAGCACGCGCGTCGAGCGGTAGATCAGCACGACGCCGAGGGCCACGAGCGCATAGAGGCTCCCGGCCGCGAGGCCGGTCAGCGTGTACTGCAGAAGCTTCTCCATCCTACGTGCGCCGTCTCACCGGAAGGGCCAGAGCTGGAAGTACAGGCGCGCCTTGAGCCAGCGGCCGAACAGCCCGCGCGGCTCGAAGATGAGCACGATGAGGATCGTCGCCCCGTAGACGATCGGGACCATTTCCCGAAACTCCGAGAAGACCTTGGGAACGAGCAGGACAAAGGCGGCGCCCAAGATCGACCCCTCGATCGAGGCGACGCCTCCGATGATGACCGCGACGAAGAGCGTGAGCGACTCGCCAATGTTGAAGATCTGCGGCTCGATGTGACCGAGCACCTGGGCGTACAGGGCGCCGTGGACACCCGCGTAGAAGGACGAGATCGCGAACGCCAGGAGCTTGTAACGCGTCAAATTCACGCCGTTGACCTCCGCGGCGATGTCCGAGTCGCGAATCGCGACGAAGGCCCGGCCGACGTAGGACGAGACGATGTTGTACGTCGCGAGCGTGAACACGGCGAGCAACAGGACGTACGTGTAGTAGACGGTCTGCGTGCCCGTGAGGCCCAGCATCGGCGCGAGCCTGGCGATCGAGAGGCCCGAACGCCCGCCCGAGAGCACCTCCCAGTTCACGAAGACCTGGTAGACGGCGACGCCGAAGCCGAGCGTCGCGATCGACAAGTATGGCCCCTTGAGCCTGAGCGACGGGAAGCCGACGACCACGCCGGCCAGGGCCGCGACGCCGCCGGCCCCAGCCAAGGCCACCAGGAACGGCGCGCCCCAGACGCGCATGTGCCCGAAGGCGAAGGCGCCGATCGCAAGAAACCCGGCCTGCCCGAACGAGATCTGACCCGTGTAGCCGATCAGGAGGTTCTGGCCCATGACCCCGATCGAGTAGAGCGCGATCAGCGTGCCGAGGAACACAACATGGTCGGGGGCGACCCACGGCAGGGCAACGAGCGCCGCCAGCAGGATGCCGAGGAGCACCTGCGTGATGCGCCGTCGCGCGAAGCGCAGGTCCTGCGCGTAGGACTCGATCAAGTCCACGAGCTCAGATCCACAGACTCGCCTCGCCTCCGGCTGCGGCTCGCCCTACCATCGGATCCACAGACTCGCCTCGCCTCCGGCTGCGGCTCGCCCTACCATCGGATCCACAGACTCGCCTCGCCTCCGGCTGCGGCTCGCCCTACCATCGGATCCACAGACTCGCCTCGCCTCCGGCTGCGGCTCGCCCTACCATCGGA
>JAHFDK010000015.1:46862-56656 GCA_023249095.1 Candidatus Rokuibacteriota bacterium
CCGGCTGCGGCTCGCCCTACCATCGGATCCACAGACTCGCCTCGCCTCCGGCTGCGGCTCGCCCTACCATCGGATCCACAGACTCGCCTCGCCTCCGGCTGCGGCTCGCCCTACCATCGGAGCTAGTCTCGGTACAGGCCCTGGATCATGTCCGCGTACCGCTGCTCGAGTGCCCGGCGCTTTACCTTCATGGTGGGGGTCACGTCGCCCTCCTCCGCGTAGAACCGTCTCGGCAAGAGCGCGAACTTCTTGATCGTCTCGACCTGCGAGAGCGTCGTGTTGACGGCCTCCACTTCCCGGTCGATCAGCCGCACGACCTCGGCGCTCTGGGTGAGGTCCTGGAAGGTCGTGAACGGGATCCGCTGATCCTGGGCGTACTTGGTGACGTTGTCTTCGTCGATCAAGAGGAGCGCCACGAGGTACTTCCGGGTGTCGCCGACGACCACGGCGTCCTGGATGTACGGGCTGAATTTCAGCTTGTTCTCGATGTAGGCCGGCGTGATGTTCTTGCCGCCAGCGGTGATGATGATGTCCTTCTTGCGGTCCATGATCTTCAGGTATCCGTCCTCCCAGGCGCCGACGTCGCCGGTGTGGAGCCAGCCCTGACGATCGACCGTCTGCGCGGTGAGCTCCGCATCCTTGAAGTAGCCCTTGAAGACATGCGGGCCCCGCGTGAGGATCTCGCCGTCGTCGGCCAGCGCCACCTCGATGCCGGGGATCGGCTGCCCGACTGTCCCGACCCGGGGGCGCTCGACGCGGTTGACGGAGATCACGCCCGTCGACTCGGTCAGCCCGTATCCCTCGACGAGCGGGACACCGAGGGCGTGGTAGTACTCGAACAGCTCGGGCGAGGCCGGCGCCGCCCCGCACACGGCGATGCGGGTGCGGTCGAAGCCGAGCCGTCGCTTGAGTGGCGCGAGCGCCGCCCACCCGGCGAGGCGATACGCGAGCACCAGCCAGAAGGAAGCGCCCGCCTGCCCGAGCCGGGCACGGGTGTAGCGCCGCCCGATCCCGACCGCCAGTCGGTACAGCGAGCGCTTGAGCCGCGTCGAGTCGGCCATACGGAGCTCGACGGTCGAGGCGAGTTTTTCCCAGATCCTCGGCACGCTCGCGAAATAAGTCGGCGAGACCTCGCGCAGGTTCTGGAAGAGCGTGTCCGGGCTCTCGACGAAGTTCACGACGTAGCCGGTGCGGAGGGGACCGAATACCGACACTAGATTTTCGTAGATGTGAGCGAACGGCAAGTACGAGACGACCTCATCGCTCTGATCCACGGGATTGACCGACAGAAACGCCTCGGTCACCCAGAGGATCCCGCGGTGCGCCAGCATCGCCCCCTTCGGCGGCCCGGTGGTCCCGGACGTGTAGATGGTCATCGCCGTGTCCTCGGGCCCCACGGCCGCGAGGCGCTCGTCGACCACGCCGGGGTGTGTCTCGACGAAAGTCTTCCCCTGCTTCAGGAAGTCCTCGAGAAAGCTGACCCGTTCGTCGCTGAACCCCCAGAGCCCCTTCGCGTCCCAGACCACGATCCGCTCGAGCCGGGTCTCCGCGACGATCGCGAGCACCTTGTCGAGCTGCTCCGCGTTCTCGACGAAGACGATCCGTGCCTCGGAGTGATTCAAGAGATATCGGATCTGCTCCGGGCTCGACGTCGGGTAGACGCCGCACGTCGCGCCGCCGACGGTCTGGATTCCGAGATGACAATAGAGCCACTCCGGTCGGTTCTCGGCGAGGACAGCGACGTTCTCCTGATGGCGGAGCCCGGAGGCCACCAGCGCGGCCGCGACCCGGCGCACTTCCTCGCCATATTGGCGCCACGTTACGCCGTGCCAGATACCGTGCTCCTTGAAGCGGATCGCGAGCCTATCGCCTTGCCGTTCCGCCTGCGCTAGGAACAGTGCAGGTACGCTTCGAGCGGACCTCCCAACCGTGGCGCCCGTCACCATCTCCTCCTCTTGCGGTAGAGTCGCCACCCCTTGGCGCTGGCGTCCGACCCGCCGACGCCCAGGTAGACCTCCCGGACGTTCTCGTCGTCGCCGAGCTCCTTCGCCGTCCCCTCGAGCACGACCCGCCCCGACTCGAGGATCGCCCCCCGCCGCGCCACGCCGAGGGCCAACCGCGCGTTTTGCTCGACCAGCAGAATGGTCGTCCCCGTCCGCGCGATCATCCCGAGCGCCTCGTACACGTTCCTGGCGACGCGGGGTGCCAGACCCAGCGACGGCTCGTCGAGCATCAGCAGGCGCGGTCGCCGCAGCATCGCCCGCCCGAGGGCCAACATCTGCTGCTCGCCGCCGGAGAGGGTCTCCGCTTGCTGGCGCGCGCGCTCCCGGAGGATCGGGAACATGCCGTAGACGAAATCGCGGTCCGTCGCGACGTTGTCGTCGTGTCGCCCCCAGAGCCCCAATCTCAGATTCTCCTCCACCGTCAGCTCCCTGAAGAGGCCCCGATCCTCGGGAACGTAAACGATACCGAGCCGCGCGACGGCCTCCGGCTGCCAGCCGTCGATCCGCCGCCCGCCGAACGCGATCTCACCCTTCTTCGGCTGATCCTTGAGCAGGCCGGCGATCGTCCGGAGGAGCGTCGTCTTGCCGGCGCCGTTGGGCCCGAGGACCGTGAAGATCTCTCCCTCCTCGATCTCGAGCGACACGCCGAACAGCGCGTATATCCGGTCGAAGTAGAGCGTCTCGATGGAGGAGATTCTTAATAGTGGGGGGCCCGAGACGGTTCCCCCCCCACCCCCCTGATCGCGGGGCGCCCGACCGCCGCTTCCCTCTTCACGCTCCGGTTCGCGCCGGCTACTCACCGAGGTAGGCCTTGACGACCTCGGGATGGCGCTGGACCTCCGCCGGTGTTCCCTCGGCGATCTTCACGCCGTGGTCGAGCGCGACCATGCGGCTCGCCAGCCGTGAGGCGACCCGGAGGTCGTGCTCGACCAGCAGGATCGCGACGCGGAAGCGCCCGCGGATCTCGTGGATCCAGTAGGCGAACTCCCCCTTTTCCTCCTGTGTGAGCCCGGAGACCGGCTCGTCGAGGAGGAGCAGCTTCGGCTCCGTGGCGAGCGCGCGCCCGAGCTCCACGCGCTTCTGGACACCATAGGCACAATCGGCCACGCGACTCTTGCGCACGGGCTCCAGGTTCAGAAACTCGACGATCTCCTCGCACCGGCGCCGATGGCGGATCTCTTCGCCCCGCTGACGCAGCACCGCGGCCAGGAAGTTCTTTCGGAAGTGGAGATGCCGTCCGACCATGAGGTTGTCGAGGACGGTCATGCTGTGGAAGAGGCGGAGGTTCTGGAACGTCCGGGCGATACCATGCTTCGCCACGGCGTCGGGCGACCGGCCGAGGAGCGGCTCGCCGCGGAAGGCGATTGACCCTGCCGTCGGACGGTAGATCCCGGTGATGCAGTTGAACAGCGACGTCTTGCCCGAGCCGTTGGGGCCGATGACGGCGCGTGTCTCGCCCTCGGCGATCGCGAGGTCGATGTCCTGAAGCGCCTTGATCCCGCCGAAGCTCAGCGAGAGGTTTCGGACCTCGAGCAGGTCGCCCATGGGGTGCGGCGCGGGTGCGGACGCTCCCCTCACCCGCGCCGGTCACAAATCCTAAAAGTGCGGCTGGAAGATCTGAGTCGGCACAACCTCGACGTACGAGTTGTCCGCCGCCTTCACGGCTCGCAGCATCCGGACGGCGTTGAGCCCGTGGCGACGGCCCGGCCCGAAGGTCATCGCCGGGGTCAACCCCATCGAGTCGAAGCTCTTGATCTGCTCCATGGCCTCGACGTACGACTCGCGCGTCACATTTCGCCCGGCCTTCTTGAGGCCTTCGACCGCCAGAATGATGGCCGTTGCCCCGGCGAGCGCGGTGTTCTCCCGCCCGACCAGCTTGGGCTCGTACTTGGTCAGGATCTCGAGGATTGGCTTCGCGGCGGGGTCACCCGCCACCGCCGCCGCGTTCAGCGCGTTGAAGTGGGCGCCCTCCCACAGTTCGCCGAGGAGCCGGTACATGATGGAATAGTCGCCCAGCGGGAACGAGGACACGATCTTCGGGCGATAACCGACCTTGGCCATCTCCTTGACGACGTTCGCGCCGTGAGTGATCGTCGAGTAGAGGATCACGGTGTCGGCGCCTGAGTCCTTCAGCTTGAGGGCGTGGGTGCCCATCTCACGGTCGGTCAGCTCGTAGGCGACGGTTGTTGCCAGCGAGCCCTTGCCGCCAAGGCTCTTGAGGCCACGGTTCACGCCCTCGAGGCCACCCTTGCCGTACTCGTCGTTCTGATAGAAGACGGCGACTTTGCTGGTCCCCAGCTTGTTGACGGCGTGACTGACCAGGAAGTCGCCCTCGTCGCCGTAGTCGGTGTAGGCGACGAACACGTAGCGAAGCTTGTCCTTCGACTGCTTCGCCCAGATCGCGGGGTTGCCGTACGGATTGATCGTCGGCAACTTGAACTCGGCCACCTTGTCCTTGGAGGCCTGTAGGATCGCTGAGCCGAGGAGGCCGACGCTCATGAACACCTGGTCTTTCATCTCCTCGAGATTCGCGACGGCCCGGCCGGGATTATAGCCGTCGTCCTTCATGACGACCTTGAGCTTCCGGCCGTGGATGCCCCCCTGGTCGTTGACGTACCGCGTCCACGCCTCCATCGCCACGCCGGTGTTGCTCCACGCCGCGGCGGGTCCCGACAGGGGCATCGTCAGCCCGATGACGACTTCGGTATCCGTCACGCCCGGCGCCTTCTGAGCGAGCGCAGGCGCCACCGCCAGGAGCGACGCGACGAGAAGCCATACCCCCAACCTGATCTTCATGCGTGTGCCTCCCTCTGTCGGATCGCGAGGATTATAGCTCAGTCCGCCCCTCGGCCCGGCAACAGCGCCGCCGGAATGACGGTTCCTTCGCCGAACCGAGCCGCGAGCCGGTCGACCACGCGCGCCAGCCGCTCACGGCGGAGGGCCGCAGGGTCGAGGAGGTCGAGCTGGCCCTTCCCGGAGGGTCCGAGTCGCGACGCCGAGAGTCCGATCAGGCGCACCGGCCTCGTGATCCGGTCGCGTTCGAGGAGCGCCAGCGCGCGACGGTAGAGCTCCAGGCCGTCCTGGGTCGGGCCCTCGGTAACGCTCCGCGTATGCGTCTCGAAGGGGGCCAGCCGCAGCTTGAGTGTGACGCGGCCGGCTGAGAACCCGCCTTCTCTCAGCTCGGCCGCGACCCGCTCGGCATGGGACCGCAGCGTTGTCTTGAGTTGCTCCGGGTTTGTACAGTCCACGCCGAAGGTCTCCTCCGCCCCGATGGATTTGGGCACACCGTACGGCTCGACCGAACGATCGTCGCGGCCGAAGGCGAGGTCGTGGAGGATCTCGCCGTGCTTGCCGAATCGATGGGCCAGGACGGCGCGCGGCGCGCGCTGGAGCTGGCCGATCGTGATGAAGCCGAGATCCCCGAGAGCCTTCGCCATGACCCGGCCGACACCCCAGAGGCGCTCGATGGGCAAGGCACCGAGGAATCGCGCCTCGTCGCCGGCCGCGACAACCACGAGCCCGTCGGGCTTCTCCAGCTCGGACGCTACCTTGGCGACGAACTTGTTCGCGGCCAGCCCGGCCGACGCCGTCAAGCCGGTCTCGGCCAGGATCCGAGTCTTGATCAGGCGGACCGCGTCGAGAGGGCTGCCGAAGAGCGACTCGGTCCCGCTGAGATCAACGAACGCCTCGTCGACCGATACGGGTTCCACCAGCGGCGAAAAGTCGCCGAGGATGCCCATGACCTGAACCGAAACGCGCTGGTATTTCCGCATGTCCACCGGCAGGAAGGCGGCGTGCGGGCAGAGCCTCGCCGCGCGGCCGATCGGCATCGCCGAGCGGACGCCGAACCGCCGCGCCTCATAGGAAGCCGCGGAGACGACGCCGCGGCCGGTCGGGCTGGCGCCCACGATGACCGGGAGGCCGCGCAGCTCCGGGCGATCGCGCTGCTCGATCGCCGCATAGAACGCGTCCATGTCCACGTGCGTGATCGCCCGCCGTGTCGCGCCACCGGGGGTGAGTGCCATGCCCTTGTTGATCATGTTGCTACAAGCCTCGGAGCGCCTTCTGGGTGCACGATCGCCAGGCCGATCTCGGGGGCAACGTCGGTCAACGCGGCGATGACGAACGCGATGTGCTCATCGAGATCCACGCCGAGTTCGCCGGCGCCGCGGTAGACATCATCGCGGTTGACCGTGCGCGCGAACGCCTTGTCCTTGAGCTTCTTCCGGACGGAGGACGGCTCAAGACCGCGGATCACGCGTCCCGGCCGGACGAGAGCGACGGCGTGCACGAAGCCGGAGAGCTCATCGCAGGCATAGAGGCTTCCACGGCGCGGGCATGCTTGCGGAGGCTGTCGCTTTTCGTGAACTCGGTGAGAACTGACCAGGCGTGGTCACGAGAAATCACTGCCGTCGCGTCTGCTGGCTCCGCCACTTGTCGATCGATTTCTTGGAAAACATCCAGGCGCCGTCGAGCTGGACGGATGGGATGCGCCGCTCGGTCGCGAGTGACGCGAGCTTGCGCTCGTCCATGGCGAGGTACGTCGAGGCCTCTTTGAGGCTCAGCATGTCCTTGGGCGTCACGCGCGTTCCTCCTCGATGGTCTTTCGCAACGTCTCGAGCTCGCCCTCGAGCGAGCGGATCCTTTCGACGAGCTGCTCGATCGCCTTGCTCACCGGATCCGGGAGGTCGGTCTGGTCGAGGTCGATCCCCCCCGCAACCCGTTGCCCGTCACGATATGTTATCCGGCCGGGAACGCCCACGACAACGGAGTTCGTCGGCACCTCGCGCACGACCACGGAGCCGGCGCCGATCCGGCTCCCGTCGCCGATCTTGAAGGCGCCGATGATCTTGGCACCGGCGCCGACGACGACGTTGTCGCCGAGGGTCGGGTGGCGCTTCTCCCGCTTGAGGCTCGTCCCGCCGAGGGTCACCCCCTGCAGCAGCGTGACGTTCTCACCGACCTCGGCGGTCTCGCCAATGACCACACCCATGCCGTGGTCGATGAACAGCCCGGAGCCGATCTTCGCGGCGGGATGGATCTCGATCCCCGTGAGGAAGCGGGCCACCTGCGACAGGAAGCGCGCGGGAATCCTCCAGCCGCGCCGCCAGATCGCGTGGGCGATCCGGTGAAAGGCGAGCGCATGCACGCCCGGATAACACAGCACGACCTCGAACGTCGACCGGGCGGCCGGATCGCGTTCGAGTACGGCGCGCACGTCGCGACGGATCTCGGCAAACACCGCTCAGCCCTGTCGCGCCTGGTACTGGAACGCCGCCGCGCGCAACGCGCCTGCGGCGATGTCGGCGGCGTGCTTGCGATCGTCGGGGAGTCCCTCGAGTGCCCGCTCGATCTCCCCGGCCTCCAGCCGGCAGAGGTCGCCCACGAGCCGTCCGCGGTAGAGCTCGCTGGCCATGCTCGCCGCCGCGATCGTCGGACCACAGCCGTAGGTCTGGAAGCGGATCTCCACGGCGCGGCCGTCGCGGACGCGCAGGAAGAATCGCGTCAGGTCGCCGCACCCCTCGTACTCGTTCTCGCCGACGCTGTCAGGTTCACGCATGAGTCCGGCGTTCCGGGGATTCAGGAAGTGGTCGACGAGCGTCGGGCTGTACCTCACACGACACCGACGGGCATCGCCTGACGGAGCTTCCGGACGAGCGGCTCGACGCACTCGATGACGTAGTCGATGTCCTCGGCGCTCGTCGACCGCCCGAGGGAGCAGCGCACGGCGCCCATCGCCCACTCGAGCGGGACGCCCATCGCGACCAGGACGTGCGAGGGCTCGACGTTACCCGACGTGCAAGCCGAGCCTGCCGACACCCCGATCCCCTTCAGGTCGAGACCGAGCACGATCGACTCGGACTCCACGTGGCGGAAGAGGAAGCTCGCCGTCCCCGGGAGCCGGTGGCCGGGGTGGCCGGAGAGCCTCACCTCGGGCACCCGCGAGCGCACGCCGTCCCACAGTCTGTCGCGCAGCGCGGTGACCCGCTCCGCCTCGGTGTGCATGTCGCGAGCCCGTATCTCGACCGCCTTGCCGAGCCCGACGATGCCCGCCACGTTCTCGGTCCCGGCCCGGCGGCGCCGCTCGTGCTCGCCTCCGTGCTGGACCGCAACCATCTTGGAGCCCTTTCTGATGAAGAGCCCGGCGACACCCTTCGGGCCGTAGATCTTGTGGGCCGAGAAGGAGAGCGCGTCGATGCCGAGCGCGTCCACGTCGAGAGGGAGCTTGCCGAAGGTCTGAACCGCGTCGACGTGCAACGGGATGCCATGCTCCCGGGCGATGCGGCCGATCGCCTCGATCGGCTGGATCGTCCCGACTTCGCTGTTCGCGTGCATGATGCTGATCGCCACCGTGTCCGGCCGAATGGCGCGGCGGACGTCGTCCGGATCCACCATCCCGAACTCGTCAACGCCCACGCAGGTCAGGTCGAAGCCCTGCGCCTCGAGGGCACGGCAGGCACGGATCACCGCGTGATGCTCGACCTGCGAGGTGATGAGGTGCCCCTTCCCCCGGGCCCACGCGAGCCCCTTCACCGCGAAGTTGTCGGACTCGGTCCCGCCGGACGTGAACACGATCTCCTGGCTCGAGACCTTGAGGAAGCTCGCCACGCGCTCACGCGCGAGGTCCATGCCCTCGCGAGCCTCACGGCCGAAGGCATGGATGCTCGAGGGATTCCCATAGACCTCGGCGAAATACGGCAGCATCGCGGCGAGCACCTCAGGGTGGACGGGGGTCGACGCGTTATGATCCAGATAGACTCTACGACTCATCAGCTTGCTCTCCATTTTTCACGATGCTACGCTCACGTCGGATGGATCTCGCGAAGAAGAAGCTCGGTGTGCTCCTGTCGACTGGACTCGAGCATCCGAACCTCGAGACGGCCGTGGGGTTGGCGGAGGCGGCGCTCGACCGCGGCGCCGACCTCTACCTCTACCTCATCGACGACGGCGTCCGCGCGCTCGACGACTCGCGCATCCACGCCCTGCCCGCGCGTGGCGCGAAGCTGTTCGTGTGCGCCTACGGCTGCCAGAAGCGGCGCATTCCCTTGCGCGACGCCGACACCGTGACGTACTGCGGGCTTGTCGTGCTGACCGATCTGATCAACGGCACGGACCGGTTCATCGCGCTCAACTGACTCTGTGGCCGACAGCCGACCGGTCATCGTCCTGATCTCGGAGGATCCGCGCGCGTCCCACCGGGCGAACGAGGCGATGCGCATCGGCCTCGGGGTCGTCGCCGGCGAAAACGACGTCACGTTCGTTCTACTGGGCCCGGGGGTGCATCTCCTCGACGAGAACACGGACGAGCTCGTCGATGGCGACGATATCGCCAGATTCCGCGCGAACCTCCGGGAGCTCGGGGTGCCCTTCCACGTCGAGGTGGGCGCGGTGCCCTCCGATCCGGCCTGGAACGTCGAGGGGCATCGCGTGATCCCCGTCACCCGTGAGGAGATCGCCGGCCTGGTCCAGCGGGGTCGCCGCGCCCTCGTGTTCTGATGGCCACCGTCCTCCACCTGCTCAAGAGTCCGGCCACCACGCTCGCGCGGACGGTGATCGACCAGCACGTGCGCGCCGGCGACCGCGTCTCCGTGGTCGTCCTGCCGGGGGGCGTGGCGTCCGACTTGCCACCCGACGTCCAGGTTCGCCGCCTCGACGCGGATCTGTCCTATACCGAGCTGCTCGATCTCATCTTCGAATCCGACCACGTCATCACCTGGTAAGCGTCGCGCACCGACGGCGACACTCATCGATTCCGGTACTCGTCCAGCCAGGCCATCTGGATCGCTTCCA
>JAHFDK010000360.1 GCA_023249095.1 Candidatus Rokuibacteriota bacterium
GGATCAGCTTCCCGAAGTTCTCGACCGTCATGTCCTTGGTGCCGTTCGGCAGGCCCATCGCCTTCCCGAGGTCGTCGAGGAGCTGGACGAACCACATCCCGCGCTCGGTCGTGTTGACGCCGGGAATGTAGCCGTCCCTTCTCGTGCAGATGTGCGTATGCGCATCCACGATGAAGTCCTGTCCCGGCTTGCGGTTGACCTTGATCTCCTTGGCCGCCGCCGGCTCATACGCCTCGGCCGCGCTCACCTCGAAGAATTTCATGCCGGTGATCTTGTTGACGGCCAGCATCGTCGCGGGGAGCGCCGAAGCCGATCCCAGAAAGGCGCGCCGCGACAGGCCGGCCCTGGCGGCCGAGACGTCGATGTGCTCGCTGATCTGCGGTCCCAGGTGTCCGCCGAGGAAGAACGCCGTTCCCTGCTCTTCCGGCGTCCGCGGGCCGTTGGTGGTGCGGTTATAGCCCTTGAAGTACTCGAAGACGTTGAACTCCATGAGGGGTCACCTCCGACTGGGAAGCGGACGTGAGGTACTCGATCGGAGCGCCGTCTCGATCACCTCCTCGAGGACAGGATGGCTGCAGGATTTAGCGCCGCCGGAGGGTCAAGTCAAGACGAAAGGAACGCCATCCAGGTTACCCGCGGCTGGAGCCGACGATCGCCATCACCTCCACCTCGATCATCAGCCCGGGGGCGGCCAGCGCCGTGACCTCGACGAGCGTCGACGCCGGCGGGTCGGAAGTGAAGAAGTCGCGACGGGCCCGGAGATAGTCGTCGCGCCTCGCGATGTCGGTGATGAAGCCTGTCATCTTCACGATGTCGTTCATCGTCCCGCCCGCGGCCTCCACCAGATGCTTGATCTTCGTGAACACCGCGCGGGTCTGGTCGTACATGCTGTCGCCGCCTTCGATGCCGCTCGGGCTGTTGGCGGTCATGCCGGCGACGAAGAGCTGGTCGCCGACCTGGATGGCCCGCGAGAACGTTCCGGGCGGCGGCTCGGGGACGTGCGGGCTGCTGACCCGTCGCCGCTTCGCGTTTGCCATTGGCGTCGCTCCTTCGCGCTGAGATCAGCGCCGGACGGTCAGGCCTTCGAGATCGAGGTCGGGCATGCGGCCGGTCATGAGGTCCGCAACGATCCGGGCGGTGCCGCACGCCATCGTCCAGTCCATGTGGCCGTGGCCGCAATTGAGAGCAGATTGCGTCCCGATATCCGGCCGCTCGCCACCGGCAGCTGGGACCTCCCGCCGCTGCCGCCCCCCATTCCGAACTTCGGGTGGGACCAGGACTGATCCACGGCGGAGCGCGCGGCCTGGTTATTGTCGGATTGGGCTAGGTGGTCGCCAGCCGGATGAACTGCCGCTTCAGCGCGTTGATCTGTGCGAGGTACTGGCTCGGGTCGTGGTCGCCGCACCGCTGGCCGGCGGTCAGCCGGAAGCCGCGCCGGGCGTAGGCGTCGCCGGCGCCGGCGCCGCACAGGTGGATGATGGCGGCCAGGTCCTGCTGCTGGTGGAGCGTGGCGCTGGCGATCCGGTGCCGCTCCAGCGTGCGGGCGACGGTGCGATCCAGCAGCGCAGCGGTCATCTCGACGGCGTGGCTCGGCACCACGCGCGTGTAGAGGCTGTTGAACCAGCACGAGCGCGGGTCGTGCCAGGGGCCATCCTCGACCACCACGTGCCCGTGGATGCAGTAGCGCCTGGCCTCCTGGAACGTCGCGTTGGTGATCTGGTACATGCCGACCGCGCTCGACGCCGGCTGGTACAGCTCGAGGGGATTCTGTATCGGGGGGGACGGGGCCCGACTTCAGGCAGAGGGAAGGGAGGGGCGGAGGTTCCGAGAAGGGCTGTTCCGTCAACCAGGCCTTTATCCCGTCTATGCTCCCAAGTCGGTGACGATTACCGTGCAGGAGGTTCTCGTAGCGGTCCTCCCGACTCCGAACTTGGCGGCGGAAAACGTGGTGGTGATGCCGGATAACGCGGTATTCGCAGTGGACGGCACCGAGATCGGCCCCATTGGCGAGTGGGTACGTCTGCTCGTGGAGTCCGCGTACGCGCGAGACTATCTACTCTCCCAGGCAAAGGAGGAGCTCCGGTGGTTCGAGCTCCAGTGGGAACCGCATGACCGCATCTTCCTCAAGCGGACCGAGCCCGAGACTCTTCGTGAGATCGAGTCGATCAAGATCAAAGGGCCGTGCGAGTTCAAAATCAGTCAGTTTGGGCTACGACGCGGTGCGCTTGGGGAGATTCAACTGGCGTGGGCCAAGACCGAGATTCAAGGGCAAAGTGCCATGTTTGTCGCCACTCGGGACAAGGAGGGCGTGGAGAAGATCGCGGTTCACCTTATGTGACGAGGATAGTCGGTCTCCCAGCCTGTGCCTGACAAGGTGATGAGCGACATGCGGAGCTGCGGAGCCGCGATTATCCACGTCGACGACGAAGTGCGACTGCTCGACAAGTCAGCTCAGGAGCAGGTGATCCTCAATCCGAAGGGGTGCTAGGGGTGCTCGAATCGGGGCGCTTTGCCACTCGTAAGGCACGATCGAAGGGCAGTCCGAGGGAAGGTGCGGACTAGGGCGTACGACCTACGGCTCCCCTGCGGCGTGAGACCGGCGGCTCTGTGGCAGGGACCCGAACAACGATGCTGACGCGAATTTGCCAGCCAGGATTGGGCGAAAGGGATAGTAAGCGTCGCCCTCCCCATTGACATTGGCTTTGACGCGCGAGCGCATCCCCACGCTGACAATCCTCGACGCCATTCGCACGACCCTCTCCCAAAAGGAGAACACCATGGCCGACAACGCGATCCGTCCGTTTCAGGTGAACGTTCCGGAAGCGGAACTGACCGACTTGCGCAGGCGCATCAATGCAACGCGCTGGCCGGAAAAGGAGCCCGTCACCGATCACTCGCAAGGCGTGCCGCTCGCGACGATGCAGAAGCTCGCGCGCTATTGGGCGACCGAGTACGATTGGCGCAAGGTCGAGGCGAGACTGAACGCCCTGCCGAACTTCATCACGGAGATCGACGGGCTGGACATTCATTTCATTCACGTTCGTTCGAAACATGAAAATGCCCTGCCGGTCATCGTTACGCATGGATGGCCCGGCTCGGTCATCGAGCAGCTGAAGATTGTCGACCCGCTCGTCAATCCCACAGCGCATGGCGGCCAGGCATCGGACGCTTTCCATGTGGTGATTCCGTCGATGCCGGGCTACGGGTTTTCCGGGAAGCCGACAACGACCGGCTGGGACCAAGCCCGGATCGGACGTGCCTGGGCGGTGCTGATGAAGCGCCTTGGGTACACGCGATATGTGGCGCAAGGCGGGGATTGGGGCGCGATTATCAACGACGTGATGGCCACGCAGGGACATCGGGAATTGATCGGTCTCCACGCGAACCTGCCATGCGCGATTCCACCCGAAATCAACAAGGCGGCCGCGGCCGGCGGCCCGCCGCCGTCAGGTCTCTCGGCCGAAGAGAAGCGCGCCTACGAGACGATATGTCGTTTTGTACAAGACTATTCCAACACAGTTTTTCATGGGGTCGCGCCCGCAAACGCTGTACGGCATCGCGGATTCACCCGTCGGCGTGGCAGCCTGGCTGCTCGACCACGACCCGATTAGTTTGCGGCTCATCGCACGTGCTTTCGACGGGGAGTCGACAGGCCTTACCCGGGACGATGTGCTCGACAACGCCACGCTGTTCTGGTTGACGAACACGACAATCTCCGCGGCGCGTCTCTATTGGGAGGGGTTCGCCAAGACCGACTTGGGACCCAAGAACGTCACCATCCCGGTTGCGCTGAGCGTCTTTCCTGACGAGGTCTACCATACGCCGCGGACTTGGGCGGAGCAGGCCTATCCCAACCTCATCCATTACAACCAGCTCGACAAGGGCGGGCACTTCGCGGCGTGGGAACAGCCGAAGCTCTTGGTGGAAGAGATGCGCGCGGGCTTCAGATCACTGCGCAAATAGTGGCGGCGAACCAGTACCCTCAGTGATACGCGCGGACGGCCCCGCGCCGCACCCGGCTCGATGCCGACACGGCCCTCATCGATGAGCTGAGGCGTAAGGACGGTGATGGCATCGAGCACCAAATCGAGCGGTGAGGCCAGCGCACGATGTCGAGGACTCCTTCCTCGACGCGCTGCCCGACTCAGGGCTCGAGTACGTGCTCGGGCTCCAGGAGGCCACGGCGGTAGCGGGGGCGGACGGCTACGCGCAGGCGACGGGGCAGGTCGGCGTGGTCAACGTCCACGTCGCGCCCGGCCTCGCTTCGGGCCCGAGCGCTCCTTCTGGGGCACCGACATCACCCGCATGCCGTACTCGTATCGGCAAGGCGTGACGATGTTCACCGAGGAGTTGCCGTGGCTGAAGGGCGGCGACCTCGAGCGGGTGATGGGTGGGGCCGTCGTCGACTGGCTCGGCTGGAAGCGCCCGGCCCCTGCCTGATCGCGCAACGGAGATGGCGGGGCCGAGAAGAGGCCTTTATGCCGCCTACTCTCTCCGTAGGAGTGGACGAAGGTCACACCAGCCAGGTCACAGGACGTCAGCTACATTCCAGTTTTCGCGCGTAGAATGCGATCGCGGGGCCGCGAGGATGCTGCGAACTCCCGGCTGGCGGGGGGCTTCGGGTCACGTCTTCGCTGGGTGATCCTGAACCCCCAGAGGATCACCCGTGGTCACCCACTGGAACCCGGAAGAGCTGAAAAAGGAGCTCAAGGGATGATCACCCGGCGCGATCTCCTGCGCGGCGTCGCGGGGACGGTAGGGCTGCTCGGATGGCCACCCGGACACGCCTCCGGGGAGCCGCCGCCGGAAACGACGAGGCTGAGGATCGCCCAGCAGCCGAGCATCTGCGTGGCCCCGCAGTTCATCGTCACGGAGCTCCTGAAGGCCGAGGGGTTCACCGACATCAAGTACGTGAAGGTGACCATTGCGGGTATCACCAAGGCTCTGGTATCAGGAGAGGTCGATGTCTCCATGCACTTCGTCGGGCCGCTGGTCGTCGAGCTGGACGCCGGCGCCCCCATCACGGTCTTGGGCGGCGTGCACGTGGGATGTTTCGAGCTGTTTGGGACGGATCGGGTTCGCACGATCCGGGATCTGAAGGGTAAGACGGTCGCGATCACTGAATTGGGGCTGACCCAGCACGTCTACTTGTCCAGCATGGTGGCCCACGTGGGGCTGGATCCGCGCAAGGACGTGAACTTCGTCGAGCATCCCGCCGCCGAGGGCAAGCGGCTCCTCGCGGAGGGAAAGGTCGACGCCTACCTCGGTTTCCCGCCAGACCCTCAGGAGCTGCGTGCCCTGAAGGTCGGACACGTCGTCGTCAACAGCGCGGTCGACCGACCGTGGTCACAGTACTTTTGTTGCCTCGCCACGGAGCAATTGTCAAGAGTTGTGGATTGAGGGAGATCAGGCGGCGGCCTTCTTCCCTCGCTTCTTCTGCGGCTCGATCTGCACTCCGTCTTTGAAACACACGCCGGCGCGCACGAGCGGCACGAGCTCGGCCGCGTCGACGTCGCGCCAGTGACCTTCGGCCACGAGCAGCAGCTTGAACGCCATCACCAGCCCCGCGGTGCGGGAGCCGGCC
>JAHFDK010000361.1 GCA_023249095.1 Candidatus Rokuibacteriota bacterium
CTGCTCACGGCTCGATTTCTTGTCGATCGCGACTGTCCTCGCACGCCGCGCCGGGGTTTGTGTGCGAAAATCTCCTCAGATTCGTTCACGAAACCCAGTTTCGCGACAGAAACTAGCTAGGTCTTCTGGTGTCAGACCGAGGCGCTCCGCCTCAAGGCGCAGCCGCTCAGCCTGTGCAGGCGAAAGATCGATGGAGAGCTTCATGGGCCTACTGTACCGTGCGGCTGTCTAGTCCAACAACCCGCTTTAGAGGGGACCGGCTTCGCCGGCCGCTGAGCGGCGCCATTGGGCTGACCAGTGGAATCGATCACGACAATGAGGTCGGCTTGATGTCGTATGGCCCAAACCCCGCTGACAACGTCCGGCGGAAAACGCGGTGGCGGCGTAGACCTCGGAGGGGACTTTGCCTCCTTTCGATGCCTCGGAGCGGAACGAAGTGAACGGCGTGGCCCCGCCGGCCATCGAGCTGCGGGGCATCGACAAGTGGTTCGGCGAGGTTCACGCCAACCGCGACGTGTCGCTCGCGGTGCGCAGGGGCACGATCCACGGCATCGTGGGCGAGAACGGTGCCGGCAAGTCGACGCTGATGGGGATCCTGTACGGCTACTACCAACCCGACCGGGGCGAGATCCTCGTACGCGGCCTGCCGGCGGTCATCCGCAGCGCCCAGGACGCGCTCGCCGCGAGGATCGGAATGGTCCACCAGCATTTCATGCTGGTCGAGCCGTTCACGGTCCTGGAAAACGTCGTCCTCGGAATGGAGGGCGGCTTTCGCCTCCGGGCGGGTCTGGCGCGGGCGCGCGCCGAGCTCGAGCGGCTGGGCCGCGAGTACCACCTGGAGGTCGACCCTGACGCGCGGGTCGCGGATCTCTCCGTGGGCCAGCGTCAGCGCGTTGAGATCCTCAAGGCGCTCTACCGGGACGCCGAGCTTCTGATCCTCGACGAGCCGACCGCGGTGCTGACGCCCCAGGAAGCCGACCATCTCTTCCGGATCCTCGTGTCGCTGCGCCGCGAGGGCAAGACGGTTCTTCTCGTCACCCACAAGCTGCGCGAGATCCGCGAAGTCACTGACGTCGTCACCGTGATGCGCCAGGGGCGAGTCGTCGCCACGCTCGCCACGACCGAGACGACGCCGGAGCAGCTCGCCGAGCTGATGGTGGGCCGCACGGTGAGCCTGCGCGTGGACAAGGAGCCGGCGCGACCGGGCGACGCGGTGCTCGAGGTGACCGACCTCGTGGTCGAGGACTCGCTCGGAGTGGAGCGTGTCAAACGCGTCAGCTTCACGGTGCGACGGGGCGAGATCGTGGGCGTGGCGGGCGTCGCCGGCAACGGCCAGTCGGAGTTGCTCGAGGCGCTCGCGGGCATCCGGCCGGTGAAGTCGGGGAGGATCCAATTCAACGCCCGCACCCTCGCTGACGCGGAGGCGCGCTCACCGCGACGCCTGCGACAGCTCGGGCTCTCCCACGTGCCTGAGGACCGCCAGCGCATGGGGCTCATCATGCCGTTCACGGCGCGCGAGAGCGCCATCCTCGGGTACCACGACGAGGCCGCCTACAACGGCGCGATCCGGCTCCGCCGCGCTGCGGTCACGTCGAGCTTCAATCGACAGGTCGCCGAGTACGACATTCGGCCCAGCGACGGCGCGCTCCCCACGTCGGCGTTCTCGGGCGGCAACCAGCAGAAGATCGTGCTGGCCCGCGAGCTCGACCGGAACCCCGATCTCCTCCTGATCGGGCAGCCCACCCGCGGCGTCGACATCGGCGCGATCGAGTTCATCTATCGGCGCCTGGTCGCGCTGCGCGACGCCGGGAAGGCGCTGCTCCTGGTCTCGGTGGAGCTGGACGAGATCCTCGCGCTGGCCGACCGCATTCTCGTGATGCACGACGGGCGAATCGTCGGCGACGTGCCGCGCCTCGCCGCCACCGAGCGGTCGCTCGGGCTGATGATGGCCGGCGTGACCGAAACCCAAACATAAGGAGAATGCCCGTGCTCTTCACCTGTCCGGGTCCGGTAGCGCGCGGCGGCGAGTCGCGGACGGCCAAGACTCGCCCCCGTCACCTCTGCATCGACGTCCACTGCCACGTCCACTACCCGCCCGCGGACGAGATGGTGAAAGACGTGTTCCGGCGCGAGGACGAGCCGGCGATGCGGTTCACGAACGAGTTGTCGCACGCCACGAACAAGCAGCAAGCGGAGAACGTGCGCGTCTGCCTCACGTCCGTCGAGCAGCGGTTGCGCGATATGGACAAGATGGGCGTCGACGTCCAGGCGATCTCGTGCTCGCCCTTCCAGTTCATGTATTCGCTCGACCCGGAGCTCGGCCGCAAAACCGCGCGGGCGATCAACGAGAACCTGGCGGCGATCGTTCAGAAGCATCCCGACCGCTTCGTCGCGCTGGCCGACGTCCCGCTGCAGGCGCCCGACGCGGCGGCGGAGGAGCTGGAATACTGCGTCAAGCGTCTCGGCTTTCGCGGCGTGGAGATCGGGACGAACGTCGCCGGACGGGAGATCTCGCGGGGCCGCGACGTCTTCTGGGCGAAGGTGCAAGCGCTCGACGTCATGGTGTTCATGCACCCCAACGGGTTCACCGGCGGCGAGCGACTGTCGGACCACTACTTCATCAACATCATCGGCAACCCGCTCGACTCGACCGTCGCGATCGCGCACCTGGTGTTCGACGGCATCCTAGAAAAGTTCCCGAAACTGAAGATCGTGTCCGCGCACGGCGGCGGCTACGTCTCGCATTACCCGGCGCGCATGGACCACGCGTGGAGCGCCCGCATCGACCCGCGCACAGTGCTCAAGCGCAAGCCCCGCCAGTCGCTCGCCAAGCTCTACTTCGACACGATCGTGTTCGACCGCGAGCAGCTCCGGCACCTGGTGAACCTGTGGGGCGCCGATCACCTCGTCGTCGGGACCGACTATCCGTACGACATGGGCTGGTACGATCCTCGCGGATTCGTCGACGGCTGCACCTTCCTGAAGGACGCCGACAAGGCACGGATCATGGGGCTCAATGCGGCGCGGCTGCTCAAGATCAAGCCGCGACGGACTACCTGAGGGCCGCCTCCGGCGTGCCGTCCTTCCACGGCAGCGCCACCTCGTACGGGCGCAGCAGGCAGTCGTCCGGGAGGCACTCGATCGGCGTGAAATCGCGGTGGGCGATGTACTCGGGCCGCTTGAAGCGCCGGATGTGATTGGACACCGCGCAGAGGCTCAGGTAGACGCTCACCCGGTTCCACGGCGAGAGGTTCGAGGTCGAGGCGTGGACCAGGCAGGAGTGGAACATGATCATCGAGCCCACCGGCCCCTTGGGCGCCACGAGGCCGCCGCGGGCGACGAGCCTGGCGATCGTCGCGTGGTCGATCGTCCACAAGGGATAGCTGGTTGTCGTGGTGTCGTGCCCGGCGTCGACCACGCCCAGTTTGTGGCTGCCGGGGATGAACATCAGGGGGCCGTTGAACTCGTTCACCTCGTCCAGGAAGATCGCGATGTTCATGGCCCGCGCCTCGGGCATCTGGTCGTCGTTGACCCAGGTGCCGAAGTCCTGGTGCCACTGCCAGAGGTCGCCGTCGAAGGCCATCTTGCCGTTGATCTTGAACTGGTGCATGTAGACCGGCTCGCCGAACACCTGGACGACCGGCTCGATCATCCGCGGGTGACGCGCGAGCCGCGCGAAGGGCGCGCTGTACATGTGCGCGGCGAAGTTCGTCCGCACGGCGTCGCTGCCCTTTTCGCGCACGTTCTCCGGCCGCCGCTGGGCGTAGAGCCTCGGCACCTCGTCGGTCAGAACCTTGATCTCCTCGGCCGAGAACAGGCTCGGAAAGAACAGATATCCGTCGCGGTCGAACTGCTCGAGTTGTGCCGGCGTCAGGTTCATGGCGTCCCTCAGGCCTTCGGCGCGCGGCGGGCGATCGCGGCGATGGCGTCGGCGAAGTTCACTTGGCTGTCGTCCTGGGGCTCGTAACCGATCTTCGTCCTGGCGCTGGCCAGGCTCCAGAAGCGGTGCGTGTTGCCGCTGATGCCGTAGACGATCAGGAAGGGCACGCCGTGCTCGTCCCGGATGTCCTCGGTCTCCACCATGCGGATGGCCTGCTGCACCTGGTCGCGCCGCGAGAGATAGGCGCCGAGCGCCCGATGCATCACCTGGATGTCTCCCGGCTTCACGTGTTCGATGTCGTCGTCGCGAGGGCCGCCGATGCGCCACTGCACGACCTCGAGCTTCCGGCCGTCGACCTTCCCGGTGGCGAAGACGAAGCCGAGCAGCTCGTAGGCCGCCTTGGCCCAGCCGTACCAGTTGTCGGAGCGCGGCGGCATCTCGGGGGTGACCATGTCGACCCGTCCGTCCCAGACCAGACGCTCGTAGTAGTCCGAGGCGTGGTTCGAGCTGGCCACGACCACGCGGCGCACGCCCTCCTCGAGCGCGACGCGATACACGTTGTAGGCGAGGGCGACGTTCTGGTGCTCGGCCCAGAACTTGGCGTCGTTGTTCGCCTGCCAGGTCGTGGCGTCCATTCCCGGCGCGCGCACGTAGCCCAGGTGGATCACCGCGTCGGCACCACGGAAGTGCTGGCGGTATTCGTCACGATTGGGGCGGGTCAGGTCGGCGACCACCAGCCCGGGCACCTTCTCACCGCTCCGTGTCGCGGCAATGACGTCGATCGGCACCAGATCCCACCGCTCGGAGAGCTCTTTGAACATCCGCTGGCCCACGTAGCCGGCGGCCCCCGTGATCACCACGCGTGTCTTCGCCATTGTTCGTCTCCTATTGGAGAGGGAGGGCCTTCCTGCGCCCGTTCCGCCAGCACTATGTATGTCCCGGCGAAACTCGTCAACGACATGTCACGCGGCCCTCCTGCCCTGGGGCCATCGCCGTCGAGGATGGGTTGAGACGAACCAACGGGGTCTGGGCGAGACAACATCGAAGAGGAGTGGGATCATGGCTCACGTGGCAGCGCGCGACAGGACGGCCTACCGACTGCGACGACCATGGCCGAGCGAGTCACGGCGCTCGACATGATCCGGCACCGTGACGCGGCCAGCGGCGATCTGCTGAGTGGCCTGCCGCACGCGGGCGGCCGCGCCGAGGCGCTCGCCGACGGCGCCACGATTCTCTGGAGATTCGCCGAGCCCGCGGCGGAGGAAATCGTGACGGCGATCCCGCGCCTCGCGGCGGCGGCGCCCTTCCGCCAGATGGTCACCCCGGGCGGCCACACGATGTCGGTGGCGACGACCAATTGCGGTCGCCTCGGCTGGGTGACGGATCGCGCCGGCTATCGCTACGAGACAATCGACCCTATGACCCGACGGCCCTGGCCGTCGTTGCCGGCCATCTTTCGCCGCCTCGCCACGCGCGCCGCCGCTGCGGGTGGATTCGCCGGCTTCGAGCCCGATGCGTGCCTGATCAACCGCTACGAGCCCGGCGCGCGGCTCTCGATGCACCAGGACCGGAACGAGCGCGACTTCGGCGCGCCGATCGTCTCGGTCTCGCTCGGGCTGCCGGCGGTGTTTCTCTTCGGCGGCTCGCGCCGTCACGACCGGCCACGTCGCGTGCGGCTGGAGAGCGGCGATGTTGTCGTGTGG
>JAHFDK010000093.1:0-12295 GCA_023249095.1 Candidatus Rokuibacteriota bacterium
CCCCCTCCGAAACCTCCCCCAGAAGGAAGGATTGCGCGGGCGAAGCCCGCGCTCGAACGGGGACTACTCATGAACGCACAGCGCGACCGGACGGGTGGGCGCGGCCCCGGCGCCAGGACCCGTCCGCCTCGCGCAGGGTGCGTTCATGAATAGGCTAGCCAGCCGTCGCCAGCGCGAGCTTGCCCCGCCACCGGGCGAGGAGCGCAGCGCGAAGCGCGCGGTGAGCGGGATCGGCCAGCTCGGGGTCTCGCGAAACGATCCCGTTCGCCTCCCGGCGCGCCTCCTCGAGCAGGCTCGTGTCGCGCAGCAGCTCCGCCGCGCGGAACTCGGGAAGCCCTGACTGGCGCGTCCCGAAAAACTCGCCAGGGCCCCGAAGCTCCAGATCGACCTCGGCGATCCGGAAGCCGTCGTTCGTGGCCGTCATCGCGTCGATCCGTTGCTGGGCCTCCTCGCCGAGGCGGCCGCTGGTAAGCAAGATGCAGTACGACTTCCACTCGCCGCGGCCGACCCGCCCCCGGAGCTGGTGGAGCTGCGAGAGTCCGAAGCGCTCCGCGTGCTCGACCAGCATGACCGACGCGTTGGGCACGTCGATGCCGACCTCGATCACCGTCGTGGCGACGAGCACGTGGATCTCGCCCGCCTTGAAGCGCCGCATAATCGCGTCCTTGTCCTCGAAGCCCAGGCGCCCGTGCAGCAGCCCGACCGTGAGGTCGGGGAAAATCTCCTCGGCGAGGTGGCGTGCCATGTCGGTCGCCGCCCTGAGGTCGAGCGCCTCGGACTCCTCGACCAGCGGATATACGACGTAGATCTGGCGTCCCGCGGCGACCTGCTCCTTCAGGAACTTGTAGATCTCGCGGCGCTTGCCCTCGGCGCGCGCCACTGTGACGATCGGGCGGCGCCCCGGTGGCAGCTCGTCGAGAACGGAGACGTCCAGGTCGCCGTAGATGGTGAGCGCGAGCGTGCGCGGGATCGGCGTCGCTGTCATCACCAGGAGGTCTGGGTGCTCGCCCTTGCTCCTGAGCCGCGCACGCTGCTCGACGCCGAACCGGTGCTGCTCGTCGACCACCACGAGCCCGAGGCGGCGGAACTCGACGCCCTCCTGGACGAGCGCGTGGGTGCCGACGACGCACGCGGTGTCGCCCGCCGCGAGCGCCGCGCGCCGGGCCGCCCGCTCGCGCGGCTTGAGCGATGAGGTCAGCAGTGCGATCGGCACGCCGAGCGGCTCCAGGAGGTGGCGGAACGTCATGAAGTGCTGCTCGGCCAGGATCTCCGTCGGCGCCATGACCGCCGCCTGGTAGCCGGCCTCGATCGCCGTCAGGACACCGAGGGCGGCGACGACCGTCTTCCCCGAGCCGACGTCCCCCTGGAGGAGCCGGTGCATCGGGTACGGCGTGGCCATGTCGCGCCGGAGCTCTTCCCACACGCGCTCCTGGGCGGCCGTCAGCTTCCATGGCAACGTCGCGCGGAGCCGGGTGACCAGGTCACCACGCGGATTCATCGCGACGCCGCGCTCTCGGGCCATCCGCGAGCGCAGGATCGCCAACCCGAGCTGGAGAAGCAAGCCTTCGTCGAACGTGAGGCGGCGGCGCGCCGCCGCCAGCGCGCCGTCCGTCTCGGGGAAGTGAGTGTCCCGCACCGCTTGCGCCAGCCCGACGAGACCGCGCCGCCCGCGCACACCCTCGGGGAGCACCTCCCGCACCTCGGGGCCGAACGTGTCGACGAGCCGCCACATGAGCGAGCGGAGCGCGCGCTGGGGCAGCCCCTCGGTGAGCGAGTAGACCGGCACGAGACGGCCCGTGTGCAGCCGCTCGTCTTCGCCGTTCTCGACGATCTCGTAGTCAGGCTGCTGGATGACCATCGCGCCCTTGTAGCGTCCGACGCGCCCGTGCAGGACGAGCCGCTGGCCGCGCTTGAGGACGCGCGCCAGGTAACGCCAGCCGAACCAGCTGGCGGTGGCGTAGCCGCTCGCGTCGCGCAGCATCACGGTGAACGGCACCCGGGAGCGGCCGGGAGGCGGCGGGCTCACGCCGACGATGACCCCGGAGCACGTCGCGGGCTGGCCGGGTACGAGGGCACGGAACGGCGTGAGCTGCGTACGGTCCTCGTGGCGGAGGGGTACGAAGAAGAGCGCGTCCTCGACGGTGCGCAGGCCCTTGCGCTCGAGCTGACCCGCGCGCTGCGGGCCGACGCCCTTGACGAACCGCAGCGCCATCTGGACGCCGGTCGGCGCGTCGGTTTGCCTCAACGGCGCCACCGTGCTATACAGTTCAGTCGGTCAAGTCCGCGGGAATCCGAGTCCAGGGAGCGTTCATGGCGCAACGGTGCGATATGTGCGGGAAGGGTCCCTCCGTCGGTCATACGATCAGCCACGCGCACAAGCTGACGAAGCGGCGCTGGCTTCCCAACCTCGTCTCGATGCGCGCCCTGGTCGCCGGACGGGTTCGACGCGTGCGCGTGTGCACCCGTTGCCTCAAGGCAGGCAAGGTCACGAAGGTCATTTAAGCACAAACGGGAGGGGGCGTTGCCCCCTCCCGAGTGGTAGCTGGTGGGAGGCCGCCACCCCCCACCGTGAAACAGCGTCCCTACTTCTTCTTCTTCTTTGCCTTCTTCTTCATCGAGCGTCTCACCTCCTTCCGTGGAGAGATTCACTGCCGCCGCGGATCCCTACTTGCCCTTCTTTTTCTTCTTCGTCGCTTTCTTCTTCACCAAATCACCTCCTTCCGCGATCGCTCAGTAGCCCATGGCCTCGCGCCGCAGATGTTCGGCCTGCTCCGGCCCGCGGCGCTCGTAGTGCATGAGGTCGGCGTAGAGCTGGGGCAGGCACACGACCTTGAGCCCGCCCTTCTCGAAGGCGCCGTGCAGCACACCCGGGTCGTAGGGCCCGAGGAAATGGAGCGTCCCGTCGGTCTCGGCCGCCGGACGCAACCCGAGCGCCTGGGCGACCGGCCCGGGATCGCCCTCGAGGTAGCAGTGCGCGGCTGGCAGCCTGAGACTCGGCACCAGGAGCGCGGCGCCCGCGTTGAGCGTGAAGGCGTACCGGCGCCCTTCTCCGGCCGCGACGCGGGCGACCTCACCTATGAACTTTCGCGTGACCCGCTCGGGTGCCAGGTACGAAGTGATCTCGTTCGCCCGATACGTGTACGACTCGCACCACGCCTCGAGCAGGTCGGCCGGCTTCGACAAGCGGATGCGCTGGTCGTCGTCGCGCACCGCCCAGGCGAGTTCCTCGAGCCGCTTGACGACGTTGTGCGAGTGACCGAGGCTGACCGCCGCCGCCTTCCCCAGCTCCTCGAGCCGCCACGCCCGGCCGGGCTCGATGAGGAGCACGCGGACGACGCGCGTCGCGCGCGGGGCGAAGAGCGAGCGGAGGGGCCGCGTCGAAGGGCGGACGTTGCGCTTGCCCTCCTTCTCGATCAGCACGTTCTCGAAGGCGAGGTAGCAGTTGCCGGAGAGGTCGACGAACCCGAGGTTGTTGCTCTTGAGGATGCGCGCACTCTGCGGGCCGATGTAGATGGCGGCCGCGACCGGGTGCGCCCCGGGTAACTCACGGCGGATCTCGTTCAACCGGGTGACGGAGGCTCGGATCTGCCTCGGCTGGCCCAGCGAGCTGACCTCAACGACCAACGTGTGCTCCTGGCCGGCCAGCTGGAACTTCGCCAATAAATCCGCGATCTGGCCACCGATCTTGGTGTCGGCGCTCTCCTGCCAGCCCTTCGCTTTCGGGAGGAGCTCCCGAAGTCGCTGAGCCACCTGTCGCCGCACCTCCCCGGATTTCAACATGTTTCTCTGACTCCACCTGTTTCAGCATCTGCTGAAACATTACCGACGACTGAAAGTGCCTGTCAAGTCAAAACTTACGGATTCAGCACTCGAACAGAAGGCTGGTGATCGAGTAGCGTGGAACGGGGAGCTATGTGCGGGCCAGCGCCTCGAGGGTCCGGCGCAGGCGGCCGTGCCCGTCGAGCCGTCGCGCGTAGCGCATCTCGCTCCGACCGCCCTTGGCTCGCATGACCGCGACGAGCGCACGCCGCTCGGCGGGGGACCACGCGGCAAAATCCGGGATGAGCGCCGCGACGAGTGCCATCCGATCGAAGGCGCGCCGCTCGGCGGGGGGCCACGCCGCGCGATGGACAGCACCGAGGGCCAGACCGACGCGCTCGGCCGAATCGCGCGTCGCCCCGATCCGGTCGCCGCCGAACTCCCGGGCGACGTAGCGCGCGACCAGCGCCGAGACGTCGGTCGCGCGCAACCGCCTCTCGGGGGTCGCCGGGCCACCCGGAAGCGACAGGAATACCTCGTTCGCCGCCAGCCGCTTGAGCACGGGGACGGGCGAGCGGTACGCGGGGTCGGCGGCGATCTTCGCCCGCTCCTCGGCCAGCACGCGGATGACGGCCGGGTCGCGCGGGCGGAACCCGAGCCGATGATAGAAGTAGAACGAGCCGGAGCGGAGGGCCTCGGTGCTCTCGTGGCCGAGCTGGTAGCGATCGACGACGATGGTGCGCATGCCGAAGATCTGGCGGTATGCGCGGAGCAGCTGCGTCGCGAGGTACGCCGACTCGCCCTGGCGGAACGACTCGAAGACGTTGACGGCGAAGTCGAGCGTGCCGAACAGCTCCCAGCCACCCCCGTAGCTCACCGGCACGCCGTTCTTCAGAGCCAGGAAGCCGTAGTAGCCCTCGAGCGGCAGCCGGAAATCCGGCAGGATCCCGATGAAGGCGAGCGTGAGCCCACGGCCCGCGTCGGCCGTCAGGACGTCGTCGGGGTTCGGATAGGAGAACGCGTGGAGCTCCCGCTGGCGCGTCGCCATCGCCACGCGGGCCGCCTCGATCATCGCCTCCGCCAGCGCGCGGGGCGCTCGCGTGAGAGGCGGCGACGGCCGCCGGAGCGCCTCGACAAGGTTCCTGGCGCTTCGATCGAGTCCTCCGGTGTGGAAGAACACGCGACGCCACGGGAGCCGCGCGAGCGTGCGGGACGCACCGGCGCCGCGCGGACGCCAGAGGATCGGCAGCGCCAGGCTCTCGAAAAGCCAGTCCCGCGTCGCTGTGGGAAGTCCGGTTCCCTCGAACACTTCGAGCAGCAGCTGCAGATCCGTCAGCCGGCGGCCGCCCTTCGCAACCCGAAGCCATTGCCGCCAGCCCATCCCGCCCTCGCTGAAGGCGTCGCCTTCCGCCGGTGTCGCCAGCAGTGAGAGCGTCTCGTCGAGCCGATCCTCGTCCGCAAACCGGGGCCACGCGATCTCGGCCTCGGACGAGAAGCGCGAGACGAGCCAGCGCGCCATAGGAAAACCGAACGGGTAGTCGAGCGTGGCGCCGGCGATCCCGGAGTCGTGGAGCCGCCGTCTCGCCGCACCGAGCCGATCCACGCGGGCGCCGAACGCCTCCAGCGCGCGGTCGACGAGCACGAGGAGCGTCGCGGCGTCCGGATACGCCTGGAGGAAGCAGAGCGTCTCGTGCAACTGGAGGAGCGTTCCCGGGCGACGGATGACGCGGTGCTCGAGGTTCTCGAGCAGCGCGCACTTCTGCTTCTGGTCCTCGGGGGCGTAGCGAGAGGCGACCGCAGCCAGGGCCTCGACGAGGCGGCGGCCGCGGCTCATCTAGGGCTCTGAGTCCTCGATGCGCTCCATGGTCTCGTCGTCGAGGCCGAAGTAGTGGCCGAGCTCGTGGACGACCGTGTCGCGCACGAGCTCCGCCATCTCGGCCTCGTCGGCGCAGTCCTCCTCGATCGGTCCCTGGTAGATCGTGATCGTGTCTGGCAGGACGTTGCCGTACGCCGAATCCCGGCGCGTGAGATCGACTCCGCGGTACAAGCCGTACAGCGTGTCCGGCGGCTCGATGCCGACGTCGGCCAGCGTCTCGTCGTCGGCCCAGGCTTCGACGACCACGGCGATGTTCTCGATCTTGTCCTTGAACCGCTTCGGCAGGCGGCGGAGTGCTTTCTCCACGAGCGCCTCGAACTGCCGTCTCGTCACGGACGATGGCCCTCGGGCGTCGACGCGCCCAAGGGCGCGGGGGCGCGGGGGCGAACTCGCCCGCCGGCAAGCACTACAATCCCCGGACGCGCTCGACGTTGATGACGTCTCTGACTTCGCGGATGCCGGCGATGATGTCCTGGAGCTGTCGGAGGTCGGCGACCTCGATGACGAAGTTGTTGATCCCGCGGCGGTCGTCGGTCACCGTCACCTCGGCCTTCGTGATGTTGCCGTTGCGGGCCGAGATCGCGCCCGTGATCTCCGAGAGGAGCCCCGGCCGGTCCTTGCCGATGTAGACCGCGATCCGCACCGGCCGCTTGCCGGGCTCCGCGACATCCCACTCGACGTCGATCAGCCGCTCCCGATCGAGCACGCTCTTGGCGACCGTCAGACAGTCGCGCGCGTGCACCGTGAGCCCGCGACCCCGCGTGATGAAGCCAACGATCGGATCGCCCGGGAGCGGATTGCAGCACCGCGCGAACCGCACCAGCAGGTCGTCCACGCCGCGGATCCGCACTCCCTCGGTCGGCGTCGGCCGCGTCGCCGGCGACTTCGGCTTCTCGGGAGCTTCCAAGAGCGCGGTCGGCGCCAGCTTGTTCAGCACCTGGTGCGCCGAGCTCTTGCCATAGCCGATCGCCGCCATGAGCTCATCGGGCCCGGGGAAGCCCAAGTCCGCCGCCGTTTTCTTGATGTCCTCGCCGCCGAGCAGCGCCGTCGGGTTCAGGCGGTACTTCTTCGCCTCGCGCTCGAACATCTCGCGGCCGAGCTCGATCGAGCGCGCGCGCTCCTCGACCTTGAGCCACTGGTTGATCCTCGCGCGGGCGCGCGTGGACTTGACGATCTTCAGCCAGTCGCGGCTCGGGTGCTGGTTGGGCGACGCGACGATCTCGACGATGTCGCCTTGCCGCAGGGTGTACCGCAGCGGGACCAGCTTGCCGTTCACCTTCGCGCCGACGCAGTGCTCACCAACCTTCGTGTGGACGGCGTAGGCGAAATCGATTGGCGTTGCGCCCTCGGGGAGCGCCTTCACGTCGCCCTTGGGCGTGAAGACGTAGACCTCGTCCGGGAAGAGGTCGACCCGCACCGTGTCCATGAACTCCCGCGGGTCCTTCGTATCCTGCTGCGTCTCGATCAGCTGGCGCAGCCACACGAGCGACTCGTCGAGCTTGTCCTTCCCCGCCTTCCCCGCCTTCCGCTCCTTGTAGAGCCAGTGCGCGGCGATGCCTTCCTCGGCGATCCGGTGCATCTCGCGGGTCCGGATCTGGATCTCCACCGGGTCGCCCTTGGGTCCGATGACCGTCGTGTGGAGCGACTGGTACATGTTCACCTTCGGCATCGCGATGAAGTCCTTGAACCGGCCCGGAACCGGCTTCCACAACGAGTGGATGACGCCGAGGGCACCGTAGCAGTCTCGCACCGAGGCGGTGACGACGCGGACGGCCGTCAGGTCGTAGATCTCGTCGAACTCACGACCCTGATCGTGCATCTTTTTCCAGATCGAGTAGAAGTGCTTGGGCCGGCCCCGGATCTGCGAGTCGATCCCGACCTCGGCGAGCTTGCGTTGGAGGATCGCGATCACCTGGTTGATGTCCGCCTCGCGCTCGAGGCGGCGCTTGGCGACGCGCTTCTGGAGGTCGACGTAGTCACCGGGATTGAGGGCGCGGAGCGCCAGGTCTTCGAGTTCCGCCTTCACCTTGGCCATGCCGAGGCGATGCGCCAACGGCGCGTAGATGTCGAGGGTCTCCTGCGCGATCTTCTTGGTCTTGTCGGTCGGCAGGTAATCGAGGGTGCGCATGTTGTGGAGGCGGTCGGCGAGCTTGATCATGAGCACGCGGAGGTCGCGCGCCATCGCGACGAGCATCTTGCGGAAGTTCTCGGCCTGACGCTCTTCGCGCGAGGAGAACGCCAGCTTGCCGATCTTGGTGACGCCGTCGACGAGCTCCGCGATCTCGCCGCCGAACTCGCGCTCGAGGTCGGCCTTGGTCGCGGCCGTGTCCTCCAGGACGTCGTGGAGCAGCCCGGCCGTCACGGTGGTGACGTCCATCTTGAAGCCGACGAGCAGGCTGGCGACCTCGAGAGGGTGGCTGAGGTACGGCTCGCCGGAGGCGCGCTGCTGCCCCCGGTGCGAGGCGGCCGAAAACGTGTAGGCGCGGGCGAGGACGTCGAGGTCAGCGCCCGGCTGATACTTTGGAATCTCCTCGATCAGCGTCTGTAGTTGGGTCACGGTGGCGAAACCATCGGTTAACCATTGATTTTGACACGCTGATCAGGCTTTCGCCACCGCTTTCTTGCCCCGCCGTAGTCGCCCCTCGACGTAGTTCGTCCAGTCGACGACGAGCGCGCCGGCAATGTAGATGGTCGAATACGTGCCCGTGATCACGCCGACGAACAGCGTGAAGGCCATGTCCTCGAGCACCTTGCCCCCGAAGAAGAGGAGAATCGCGGTCGAGAAGAACACGGTCAGGGCCGTGAGGACCGTCCGCGAAAGGGTCTGGTTGATCGCCGTGTTCATCTGCTGCTCGAACGTCTGCCCCTTGGGAACGAACTTGCCCCGGTTCTCGCGCAGCCGATCGTACGCGACGATCGTGTCGTTGACCGAGTACCCGATGATGGTCAGGAGTCCGGCGAGGACCGTCAGCGAGAAGTCACGGTCCGTCAGCGACAGCGCCCCCAGCGAGACGAGCACGTCATGAAAGACCGCGGCGGTCGCCGCGACGCCGCCCTTGAGGTCGAACCGGAACGCGATGTAGAGCGTGATGCACACGAGCCCGGTCAGCACGGCGTACACCGCCTGCAGCTGGAGATCCCGGCCGACCTGCGGGCCGACGAACTCCACCCGCCGGATCTCGAACGTCCCGAGGGACCGGTCCGTCTCGAGCGCGCTCCGGACGCGCCGGCTCACCTCCTCGGAGCTGGCGCCGGTGGTGAGCATCCGGATGATGAACTCCCGGCTGTCGCCGAACTCCTGGATGATGCTGTCGCCGAGCCGGAGCGCCGCGAGGCTCGCTCGGATCTTGGCGACCCCCGGCGGTTCGGCGAAGCGGACCTGGAGCAGCGTCCCCCCGGAGAAGTCGATGTCGTAGCGGAGGCCGTGCTTGGTGACGATCGAGACCAGCCCGATCGCGATGAACAGCACGGACGCGACGTACGCCCATCGCCGCCGGCCGATGAAGTTGTAGTTCGGGTTGCGGAACAACTGGATCATATCGAGACCTTCGCGACCTTGCCGCGGAGCCCGTACAGCAGGTCGAACAGCAGCCGCGAGAAGAAGTAGGCGCTGAACAGGCTCGCGGCGAGGCCGACGAACAGCGAGACCGCGAATCCGCGAACCGGCCCCGTCCCGAAGTTGTAGAGGATCACGGCCGTCACGAGCACGGTGGCGTGGGTGTCCACGATGATCGTGAAGGCTCGACGGAACCCCGCGTCGATCGCCGCCCGGGGCGATTTCCCCACCCGCAGCTCCTCACGGATCCGCTCGAAGATCAGGATGTTCGTGTCGACCGCCATCCCGATCGTGAGCGCGATACCGGCGATGCCGGGCAGGGTGAGCGTGGCACCGAACGCCGCCATGCACGCGACGAGCATCAGGAGGTTGAGCCCGAGCCCGACGTCGGCGATGAGCCCCGACACCCGGTAGTAGAAGAGCATGAAGACGAACACGATCGCCGCCGACGCCGTGATCGCGATCAGTCCCTGGCGCACCGAGTCGGCGCCGAGCGACGGCCCCACCGTCCGCTCCTCCAGGATGACGACGGGGGCGGGCAAGGCGCCGGCGCGCAGCACGATGGCGAGATCGCGCGCCTCGTCCACCGTGAACTGGCCCGTGATCACCGCGCGCCCGCCCGGAATACGCTCGTTGATGCGGGGCGCCGAGTACACGCTGCCGTCGAGGATGATCGCGAGGTGCTTGCCCACGTTCTGCTCGGTGACCTCGCCGAAGATCCGCGCGCCGGTCGACGTGAACTCGATCGCGACCTGCCAGTTGCCCGTCGAGTTCGGGTCGGCCTGCACCTCGGCGCGCGTCAGCTCCGCCCCGGTGAGCAGGCTCCGCTTCTGGACCACGTGCGGCACCTTGCGCTCGGCCTTGGTCTGCTTGTCCACGTCACGCCGGTACAGAATCTCGGAGGTTTCCGGCAGTTGGCCCGCGAGCGCCTGCTCGACCGACGTCCGCTCGTCGAGCAGTCTGAACTCGAGGAGCGCCGTCTTGCCGATCAGCGCCTTGGCGCGTGCCGGGTCCTGCACGCCCGGCAGCTGGATCAGGATCCGCTCGCTGCCTTGACGTGTAATCGTCGGCTCGGAGACGCCGAACTGGTCGACGCGGTTGCGGATCGTCTCCAGCCCCTGGCGTACCGCGTCGTCACGCAGCTGGCTGATTCGGCGCTCGCTCATCACGAGCCGGAAGCGGCCGGCCGCCTGGTCGTCGTCGCGTCGCTCGAACGTCCCGAACTCCGACACGGCGGTCAGGGCGTCGTTCCACGCCTGCGGATTCGCCAGCTCCACCAGGATCGCGGCGTTGCCCTCGCGAGCGATCCGCCTGATGCCGATGCCCTTGCGCTCGAGCGCCCCCTTGAGGTCCTCGGCCGCGCGGTCGGTCTGGCTGGCGACGTGCTTGTCGGCCTCGACGCCGAGCATGAGGTGAATCCCGCCCTGCAGGTCGAGCCCGAGATTGATCGTTTTCTTCGGCGGGTACAGGTACCAGATGGACGCGGCGACGACGAGGACGACGAGCGCGATGCGCACCCGGAGGTGCCTAGGCATCCTTCTCGCCCTGCCCTGCCACCACGCGGCCGATGGCGGAGCGGTCGAACTCGAGCTTGACCTGATCAGCGACCCGCAGCACCACGGTATGCTCGCCGAGGCCCGTAACGGTGCCGTGCAACCCGCTCGAGGTCACCACCCGGTCACCCTTCTTGATCGACGCCAGCATCCGCTCGCGGTCCTGCTTTTGCTTCTGCTGCGGGCGAAGCAACAGGAAGTAAAAGATCGCGAGCATGGACGCGATCATGATGATGGTGGGCAGCATGCTCTGAGCGCCGCCGCCCGGCGGCGACGCGGCAGCATACGCGAGATCAGGGAAGAGCATCGACTCTGCGGCCTCCGAGGACGTTATTCGCGTGAAACATCAACGGATGATACTGCATATCGTGCGAAAAACCGAGCCTGGAATGGACCGAAGACGCCCTCCGCGATCGCCGAGCGCATCTCGCGCATGAGCCGGAGAAAGAACGTGACGTTGTGGAGCGTCAGGAGTCGATACGCGAGCAATTCGCCCGACATGAACAGGTGGCGCAGGTAGGCGCGCGAGAAGTCGCGGCAGGCGTAGCACGCGCACTCGGCGTCGAGCGGCGCGGCCGCCCTCGCGTAACGGGCCTGCTTCAGCGTGACCGGGCCGTCCGCCGTGAAGGCCTGGCCGTTGCGCGCGTTGCGCGTCGGCAGCACGCAGTCGAACATGTCCACGCCGCGCGCCACCGCCTCGACGAGATCCTCGGGCTTGCCGACCCCCATGAGATAGCGCGGCTGGCCCGCGGGCACGAGGCTCGCGACCAGCGCCGTCAGGTCGTACATCGCCTGCTTCGGCTCGCCGACCGCCATCCCGCCGATCGCATAGCCGTCGAAGCCGAGCTCGACCGTCGCGCGGGCCGCCCGCGTCCGTAGCTCCTCGTCGGTCCCGCCCTGGACGATCCCGAACATCGCCTGGCTCGCCGCGCCGCGGCCCACGTGCGCCGCTTTCGACCGCGCGGCCCAGCGCAGCGTCAGCTCGAGCGAGCGCTCGGCGGCTTCATGGGACGCCGGATACGCGAGGCACTCGTCGAGCGGATGCATGATGTCGGCGCCCAGGGCCTGCTGGACCTCGACGGCGATCTCGGGCGACAGGAAGTGGGTCGAGCCGTCGACGGGGGAGCGGAACTCGACACCGGCATCGGTGATCTTTCTGAGCTTCGAGAGGCTGAAGACCTGAAATCCGCCCGAGTCGGTGAGGATCACGCCGTCCCAGCCCATGAAACGGTGAAGACCGCCGAGCTCCCGGACGACCTCGTGTCCGGGTCTGAGAAAGAGATGGTACGTGTTGGCGAGCACGATCTGGGCTCCCGCCGCGCGGAGGTCGTCCGGCCCCAGGGCCTTCACCGTGCCGTGCGTACCGACCGGCATGAAGACCGGCGTCTCGACGGCGCCGTGAGTCGTCGTGAGGCGGCCGGCGCGCGCGGCGCCGTCGGTGGCGACGACTTCGAACTTCATGGCCGTGCGAGCCGAGGCGGTGCCCCCGCCGAGGCGAGCTCTTCAGTTCGGAACCGTGCGAGCCGAGGCGGTGCCCCCGCCGAGGCGAGC
>JAHFDK010000093.1:12395-20097 GCA_023249095.1 Candidatus Rokuibacteriota bacterium
CCGTGCGAGCCGAGGCGGTGCCCCCGCCGAGGCGAGCTCTTCAGTTCGGAACCGTGCGAGCCGAGGCGGTGCCCCCGCCGAGGCGAGCGGTGCGATGTGTTTCACAGGACCAGCGTCGCGTCGCCGTAGGAGTAGAAGCGGTAGCCGGCGCGGACCGCGTGGCCGTACGACTTCAAGATCAGCTCGCGCCCTGCGAACGCCGCGACCAGGGCCAGGAGCGACGAGCGCGGCAGATGGAAGTTCGTCAGGAGCGCCTCCACCACCCGAAACCGGTAGCCCGTGGTGATATAGATCCGCGCCGCACCGTCGAGCGGACGCACGCCACCGTCCGCCCCGCAGGCACTCTCGAGCGCCCGCGTCGTCGTGGTGCCGACCGCGATCACGCGTCGACCCTCGGCGCGCGCTCGATTCACGGCATCCGCCACGCTCGGGGGAACCATGGCCCGCTCGGGCGGCAGCACGTGGTCCTCGAACCTCTCCGTCTTGATGGGTTGAAACGTGCCCGGGCCGACGTGGAGCGTGAGCTCGTGAATCTCGACGCCGCGGCGCCGGAGCGCCTCCAGGGTGCCCGGCGTGAAGTGAAGCCCGGCCGTCGGCGCGGCGATCGACCCCGGCGCCCGCGCGTAGACGGTCTGGTAGCGCTCGCGATCCTCCGCGGTCGGCGCGGCGAATCTCCTGATGTACGGAGGCAAGGGCGGCAGACCGCGCTCACGCATCAAGTCCTCGATGGTGCCGCCGAGCCGTTCGACGACGCGGGAGCCGTCCGCGGCGACGCTGACGATGCGGAGTTCCGACTCCCGCGCGCCACCGACCATGAGCTCGACGCCCGCGCGGCAGCGACGCCCCGGCCGCACCAGCGCCCGCCAGCGACGGGGGTCGATCGGCTCGATGAACAGCAATTCGACCGGGCGCCCGCCGGCGTCCCGGGCCAGGACCCGCGCCGGGATCACGCGCGAGGTGTTGACGACGAGACAGTCGCCCGGTCGCAACAGGTCCGGAAGCTCGGCGAACACATGGTCTTCGCAGCGCCCGCGCGCGCGGTCGACCACGAGGAGCCGCGACGCGTCCCGCAACGGGGCGGGCGTCTGCGCGATCAACTCGGACGGCAGGTCGTAGTCGAGCTCCGACAGGTCCACGGCACGTCAGTGTACAGTCGGGTATTCGGGGAGCGCCACGGCGGAGGGCCCTAAACGCCCTTGAGCGCCTCCCTGACCTCGCGCAGCCGGGCGAGCGAGCCGAGGACCTTCGACTGGTCGTCGGTAAGGTGGCGGACGATGACGTCGGTGTACCCGAGCGCCGCGAGCGCACTGAACCGCTCGACGACACGCGCGACCGGCCCGGCGATCAGCGCCGAGGGTGGAAGCCCGCGGTACCCTGCAGCCAGGACCCGCTCCACGACCCCGTCGGCGTCCGCGACCGACTCGCCGACGTAGATGTCTCGGCGGATGGCCACGGCCGTAGGCGCCCGGCCGTAGGCCTTGCAGCGCTCCAGATAGAACGTGGCCTGGTCACTGGCCTCCTCGAGCGTGAGCGCAGGAGAGGCGAGCCAACCCTCCGCGAGGCGGGCCGCCCGGTCGATCGCCGGAGGCGCGCTGGCACCCACCCAGTACTCCACGTTCTCGGCCGGCCGCAACGCCACCTGGGCGTTCCGGAAAACGAAGCGGCCCGACGAGCTGACCGTCTCGCCCCGCAGCAGGCGCTGGACGATCGACAACGACTCCTCGAACGCCGACGGTCGATACTTGAGGCGCGTGCCCATGGCCGCGAACTGCGCCTCGTCGTAGCCAAGGCCGCACTGGACGATGAACCGGCCGCGGGCGATCGCGGCGAGCGTCCCGATCTGCTCGGCCACGAGCACCGGGTTCCAGAGCGGCAGCAGAAACAGGCAGCCGGCCGGCGCGTCGCCCCACTCGGCCAGCAGCCGGCCGAGGATGGGAACGTTCTGGTAGTAGGGCGCCGGCGTCGCGTGGTGGTCGCCGACGAAGAGGGAGTCGAGGCCGGATTCCCGCGCTGCCGCAGCGCGCTCGATCATCCAGCGCGCGCCGTCTCGGGCATCCTTCACGGCGTGACTGCTCGTCAGCGAGATCCCGACTCTCATCGGGCGAGAGCTTAGCCGATCTTCGATCCCGGCGCGACGACCTTGTCGGGGTGGAGCAGGATGACCTCTCCGGCATCGTCGTAGGCCCCGAGCACGAGGACCTCCGACAGGAACGGGCCGATCTGCTTCGGCGGAAAGTTGACGACCGCGACGATCCAGCGGCCGATCAGGTCACCCTGACGACGCCGATGCGCATGTCCACCTTCTCGAAGTCCGGCAAGCGGAGCGCGGTCCGTATGCGCGGTGCGCCCGGTGGCTGGCCTGAGTCGGGAGAGGGCTGACGCCGCTCCATCAGCGCGCGCCGAGCGAGCCGAGAGTCGTCCCAGGGTAGTAGTACTCGAGGATCTTTCCGGCCGTGTACCCCTGCTCCGCCATCCCCTTGGCGCCCCACTGGGACATGCCCACGCCATGGCCGTATCCGCGGCCAGAGAAGTGCGCCACCCCGCCGTCGAGTGCGACGGCAAAGAGCGTGGACTTGATGGTCTCGTACCCGATCATGCGCCGGAAGTCGTTGCCGCGGAGCCGCGCGGAACCGCGCGTGCCGTGAACCGTGAGGGTCGCCACGCGGAGCGAGGGCGTGCGCGCCGTGACCTCGATCGCCGTCACACCACCGACGTCGTAGCCGTTCCGCCGGAGAATCTCGGACAGGTCGGCGAGCCGAAGGTCGAGGTTCCAGTAGAAGTGCGGCGATGCTATCGAGAACTCGTCGCGGATCGCCTTGAGCGCGGGCATATTCCGTGCCGCGAAGACGGTGCGCGGGTCTTCCGTGTAGCCGCCGCTCGCCGAGTGGTAGAACGCCGGAAACAGCTCGCCCTCCCAGAGGAGCACCTGCCCGGCCGTGTCGCGCACCGCGTCCCAGATTGGCGAGGACGCGGGCACGCGCCCCGTGTACATCTGGTGGGTCGTCGAGGCGACGACGTGGTAGGGCTTCGCACCATTCAGCGCCCGGTGGTAGGCCGCATAGGTCCGCGCCACGATCGCCTGCGCGCGGAGCGTCTCGCTCGGCCATCGCTCGCTGGTCTCGGCTCGCAGAACGCCGACGAGATACTCCTCGAGGCGCAACTCGTTGACGACCGCGAGGCCCTCGCCGTTTCGGATCACCTCGAACGCCGCCGGGTACTCGCGCCCGTTCACCCGGATCGGGGAGTCACTCGTCAGGCGAAAGCCCGACGCCCACCGCCCGTCGATCTCGACGCCCTGACTGTTCGGGACCGCCCTGACGGCATCGGCGCGCCACGCGCGCCTCGGGCACGAGGGGCAGCCGAGCTCGCTCACCTCGATGTCGAGGCCTCGGAGCTCCGCGACGCGCGCGTTCTCCACGATCGCGACGCGGATCGTATCGGGCGCGCCCACCGCCGCTCCTGAGAGCGCCATCATGGCCGCTGCCGCGAGCAAGCGGCTCACCGGCGGCCCACCACGTACAGCAGCAGCGTGAGAACGACGCTCAGCAGAAGCGACGTCGCCAGCGGGAAGTAGAAGATGAAGTTCCCGCGCTGGATGTGGATGTCACCGGGCAGCCGGCCGATCCACGGCACGCGCCCCACGAGCACGAGCACGACGCCGGCGAGGGCGATCAGGAGGCCGAAGGCGACAAGGATCTTGCCGATGTCGTTCACGATTATTCGAAGAGCCCCTGCTGGCCGGTGGCCGCGGCGGGTGGCTGCTTGCCCAGGTGCAGGTACGCCTCGCGGGTCACACGCCGGCCGGTGGGCGTCCGTACGACGAAGCCGATCTTCAGGAGATAGGGTTCGACCATCTCGGAGAGGGTTTCCGCCTCGTCGTTGATGGTGGCCGCGATCGCCTCGAGGCCCACCGGTCCTCCACCGTAGTGGTCGACGATCGCGCCGAGAAAGCGCCGGTCGAGACGGTCGAGACCGCGCGCGTCGACGCCCTCGCTATCGAGCGCGCGGCGCGCGATGTCCTCGGCAATGCCCCCGTCACCCTTCACCTGCGCGTAGTCACGCACGCGGCGGAGCAGCCGGTTCACGATTCGCGGCGTCCCGCGGGAGCGACGCGCGATCTCCCGCGCGCCCTCCGGCTCGATCCGCGATTCGAGGATGACGGCCGAGCGCGTCACGATCCGGGTGAGCTCTCCCTCCGAGTAGAAGTCCAGGTGGTGGAAGATGCCGAAACGCTCGCGCAGCGGCGCGGAAAGCATGCCGGGCCTCGTGGTCGCCGCCACGAGCGTGAAGGGGCGGAGCGAGTACTTGAGGGCGCGCGCGTGAAGGCCTTTGTCGATGACGAAGTTGACGGCGAAGTCCTCCATCGCCGGGTACAGCAGCTCCTCGACCGCCCGGGGAAGCCGGTGGACCTCGTCGATGAAGAGCACATCGTTCTCGCCGAGGTTGGTCAGGATACCCATGAGGTCGCCGCCCCGCTCGATGGCCGGCCCCGAGGTCGTCACGAGCGTGGTGCCCATCTCGTTGGCGAGGATCCCGGCGAGCGTGGTCTTGCCGAGGCCCGGCGGACCGTAGAGGAGCACATGGTCCACACATTCGCGCCGGAGCTTCGCCGCCTCCACCGAGACGCGGAGGCTGGCGACCGCCTGCTCCTGGCCGACGTACTCATCGAACGTCCGGGGACGAAGCTGGCGCTCGAACTGCGCCTCTTCGGGCGCCGGGACGCGGCTCAAGATCTTGCCCTCGTCGGCCGCGGCCGCGCTCACTTCTTCTCTCCGCGGTAGATCTCGTCGAACAGCTCCTCCGGCGACATGATGGACGGCCGGCGGCGGAGCGCGTCGGTGATCAGCTGCGACGCCTCGGATGGTCGGTGGCCGAGTTGCTTGACCATGATCTCCCACACCAGCTCGCGCAGGCCGTCGGCGTCGACGGGGGCCGGAGCGACGTTGATCGGCTCGGCGGCGGCGCCGGCGCGGACCAGGGCGAACTTGGCGACCTTGCTCTGGAGCTGCGCGACGATGTTCTTGGCCTTCTGCGGGCCGATGCCGGGCAGCCCGCGCAGGAACTTCTCGTCCTGCCGGGCAATCGCTTCCGCCAGCTCGGCGACGGGCAAGGCGAGCGCGCGCGCCGCGACCATCGGCCCGATGTCCTTCACGGTGATGAGCTTCTCGAAGAACTCCTTGTCGAGGTCTGACGTGAAGCCGATCAGCACGGGGCGTGGCTGATCGCGGGTCGCGTGGTAGTAGACGACCAGTTCGAGCTCGCTCCCCTTCTCACCCGGTCCGGCGGTGACGTGCTCGATCTGGCGGAAGACGAGCGGCGGCAGGAACACCTCGTAGCCGAGGCCGCCACACTCGAGAATCACGCGGTCCTCGAGCTTGCGCCGCAGCCGTCCGGCGAGCGTCGCGATCACGTCAACCGTCCACCCAGACGCGAGAACCCGGTGATCGCCAGCGCGAGCGCGTCGGCGACGTGGGACGGCGTCGGGAGGGCGTCGAGCTTCAGGAGCCGCCGGACGGAGTGCTGCACCTGATGCTTCGAGGCGGCGCCGGTGGCCGCGATCGCGCGCTTGACCTCCGCCGGGGCCAGCGCGAGCACGGTGACGTCGCACTGGCGCGCGGCGAGACAGATCACGCCGCGGGCGTGGGCCATGAGCAGCGCGGTCCGCGGGAACCGGTACTCGGTGTAGAGATCCTCGAGGACGAGCATCGTCGGCGTGTGCCCCTCCAGGAGGCGACGCACCCCGTCGTAGATCCAGTGGATCCGCGTCTCGAGCGGCAGGTCGGCGCTGGTCGAGATGACGCCGCTGTCGAGCACAACAACGCCGCCGGGCATCGGCTCGATCAGACCGTAGCCGGTTCCGACCAGGCCGGGATCGACGCCGAGGACCCGGAGGCTAGGCGGCCGAGATGGCCTCGAGAACCTCGTCGGGAATGTCGTAGTTAGCGTAGACGGACTGGACGTCGTCCAACTCCTCCAGCGCCTCGATCAGGCGCACCACGGCGGTGGCGTCCTTGCCCTCGACCCGCACCGTCGACTGCGGCACGAAGTTGACCTGGCCCTCGAGCACGGGCACGCTCGCCCGACGCAGCGCCTCGCGGACCGAGTCCATTTCAGCAGGCGCCGTGATGATCTCGAAAGCTTTTTCGGACCGTCGCATGTCGGTAGCACCGGCGTCGAGCGCCTTTCCGAGCAGGTCGTCCTCGCCAATCTTGCCGGCGTCGACCTGGATGATCCCCTGGCGCTCGAACATCCACGCGACGGCGCCCGAGGATCCCATGTTGCCCCCATGCTTCTCGAACACGTGTCGGATCTCGGGGCCGGTCCGATGGCGGTTGTCGGTGAGCACCTGGATAAGGACGGCGACGCCGCCGGGCGCGTATCCCTCGTAGCTGATCTCCTCGTACGATTCCCCGGGCAGCTCGCCGGTGCCCTTCTGGATTGCCCGCTTGATGTTGTCCTGCGGCATGTTCGCTTCCTTGGCGGACTCGATCGCGGCCTTCAGGCGCATGTTGGCCTTGGTGTCGCCGCCGCCGTTCTTCGCCGCCACCGTGATCTCGCGGAGGATCTTGGAGAAGAGCTTGCCGCGCTGGACGTCCGTCTTGCCCTTCTTGCGCTTGATCTGTGCCCATCGGGAATGCCCTGACATCGTCCTACCCTCTTTCGTTGAGCAGCATCGCCTTGAGTTCCTTCACGCGCCCGAGCCTCTCAGCCCGCCGGCCGAGCGCGGCCTCCCACCGGCGCCGAGCGCCCGCAGTCGTGGGCGTGTACGGCGGGCAGGGTCGCGGACGCAGGTCGGGCCCGAGATGCACGAAGCTCAGGAACGCGGTGCAGGCGTGGCGGACCTCGCCCGACCACGGGACTTCGGCGAGGACCTTCACGCCGACCTCGAGCGAAGAGGTGCCGACGTGATTGAGCCCCGCCTTGAACGTGACGACCTCGTGCGTGAAGATCGGCGAGTAGAAGTCCATCGCGTCCACACACGCGGTCATCACGAGCCCCTTGCAGTATCGCATCGAGAGGATCCCCCCCGCCTCGTCGAGCGCCATCAACATCTTGCCCACGAACATGGTGTTGCCGAAGAGCGCATCCTCTGGCAGCACGCTCCGCGTGGATTCGAACCGCCAGCCCATGTCGACGTCGCCGGCATCCAGGTCGGCTTCGACGCTCTCGGACAGGCGCGCCGCCCTCTGGGCAAAGCGCACCAGCCGCTGTGCGCGTCGCGCCCGCGCGGCCTCGACGAGCGCCGACTCCGCGGCGTCCCGGGGTTGGATCTTTGCGTCGACGGGCCGCGGGCGGACGTCCTCGCCGACCTTCACGAACACCAGGTGCGAGTTCAGGGTCACCCGGCGCCCCCCGGTCAGGACGTCCTCGGCAAAGACGCGGACCCCCACTTCCAGGGAACTCGTGCCCACCTCTTCGACTCGGGCCCGGAGGATCGCGATCTGCTGCCCCACCTTGACCGGGTGGAGGAAGTCGATGTCGTCCATCGCGCCGAGGACCACCGTGCCGCGCGCGACGCGCGACGCGGCCAGCGTGCCGGCCTTGGTAATCCATTCCATCATGCGTCCGCCGTGGATCTGCCCCGGCCCACCGGCGTGCTCGGGGAAAACCCACTCGATCATCTCGACGGTGGTCTCGGCGATGGACGGCATCCGCTGAGACTCTATCACTGTAGCGGGTGCGTTTGACTCGGACCGAGGGT
>JAHFDK010000094.1 GCA_023249095.1 Candidatus Rokuibacteriota bacterium
GCATGATGATCGGCACGCCCGCCGTGCTCGCGTCGCTCCGCAACCGGCGGCACACTTCGAGACCGTCGAGCTCGGGCAGCATGAGGTCGAGAACGACGAGGTCGGGAACGGCCGCCTTTACTTCCCGGAGCGCGTCCGGCCCGTTCGCGGCCGTCCGGCAGCGAAAGCCGTCGCGCTCGAGGTGCAGGACGATGAGCCGGCGGATATCCGGCTCGTCCTCGACCACGAGAACCTCGCGGGCCATCGCCTACTGGCGACAGGCTCTGAAGTTCGCGTAGTCCCCCTGCGCCATGGAGCTGGTGTCGTCGGAGTCGGTCAGCACGGCGATGCCGGCGGGCTTGGGCGTCTCGTTCACGTCGAAGTACTTCTTGTAGTCGTCGCGCACGTTCACGCGCTCCTCGACCCACTCGCCCTTCTTCTCGGGGGCGCCGGACCGCAACACCCGCACCTGGGTGAGGCCCATGTTCGAGTTGAGTCGGGTGCCGACCGGGACCTTCTCGCTCCAGACGTACTTGACCGCGTTGGGCCCCCTGATGCGCGAGTAAGGCACGAGCAGGTAGACCGCCAGCACGCTGTCGTTGGTCTTCGACTCGCGCTCGTCGCTTCCCTTCGGGAACCCGAGCGGCCGCCACGACCACGCGAGCACAGGGTAGGCGCCGAGGTCCCATTCGTGCTGCTTTGCGGCCTGGATGCCGAGGCCGCGGGCGGCGGCATGCAGGAAACGCAGGCCCGGCTCCTCGGCGACCCGGTAGACGTCCTTGCCGGCGTCCTTGCGGGGCTTCCAATCGGTCGGAAACTCGCCCACCTTCGCCTTCGAAAAGTCCTCGATCGTCACGCAGTCGGGCTGCGCCGCGGTGTCGGCCAATCCCACGGCGAGCAGGAGGCAGGTCACCACGACCATCGCCAGCGGGCGGCTCATCGCCCTCGCCGTAGCGATCAGATCGTTCGCGTCACGCCCGGCGAGCTCGCCAGTCGGCTCGCGGCCGGCGGGTCCCATGCCCTGGAGGCTAACACACGCCGACCCGCGAGCCGCGCGCGAGCGCGCCAGGGCGGGAGAACCCGCACTACCGTCCGCGGCGCCACCAGTGGTGCACGAGGTTGTCGACGACCTCACCCAACTGCCCGATGGTCCGGCACTCCCGGACGAAGTCGCACGCGGGCGCGTAAAGCGGCATCACGCTGTCACCGATGCCCCAGCCCCACTGGCCTTCCGGGTTCAGCCAGATGATCCCCTTCACGCGCTCGCGGATGAGCCGCAGCGCCCACGACTGCGGATCGTTGTAGTTGTTGCGCGCGTCGCCCAGCATCAGGATCGTCGTCTTCCGGTCGAGCGAGTCGAGCTCGGTCTTCGCGAATCGGCTGAAGGCAAATCCAAAGTCCGACCGGCAGTGGTAGTCCACGGGCGCGCCCTTGAGCGCCCACTCGATGGCGCGCTCGACAGGATACGTGCTGAAGGCCTGGGTGACCTCGGCGATCTCGGAGACGAACACGTACGAGCGGACCCGGCTGAAGCACTCCTGGAGGCTCCAGACGAGCTGCAGCATGAAACGCGAGGCGTTGCGGACCGAGTCCGACACGTCGCAGATCGTGATGAGCTTCGGCTTTTCGCGGTGCCGCCGCTTGAGGAAGATCTCCATCGGCACCCCGCCGTACTGGAGGCTCTTGCGCGTCGTCCGCCGCGTGTCCAGGCGCCCCTTGTGCTCCTGCCGCTGGCGCAGCGCGAGCGCATCCTTGATCTTGCGCGCCAGCCGCGCGACCACGCTCTTCATCTGGGCGATCTCGTCCGGCGTCAGGGCGAAAAGCGGCTTGTCCGAGAGAACCTCGCGCGTGAGCTTCTCGCCCTGGCGGTACGCCCGGCGCTCCAGCTCGCGCTCGACGTGCTGGCGGATCATCCGCTTGAAGGCCTCGAGCCGCAACTCGAGGTAGTTGCGGATCCGCGCCAGCTGGCCCGGGTCGAGACCGCGCGCCTCGAGCGCCTTCATGATCCGCTCGAGGTCGCCCTCGATGGCGGACCAGTCGAAGCGGTCCGAGATCCGGCGTGAGAAGAAGCCGACCTGCAGGAAGTACATGAGCCGCTCGAGCCCGGCGTTCTGGCCGCCGGAGCGGATGGCCATCTCGAGCTCGCTCCCCTGGCCGCGCATGAGCAGCTCGGTCAGCTCGTCGAGCTCCATCGCCTCGTCGGCCAGGAGCTCGTCGAGCAGTTCCTGCACGCGCGGGTCCTGGGGCCCGAGCGCCTTCTTGAGCCCTTCTCCGAGCGCCTCGAGGTCGAGGAAATAGAGGTTGAAGAGCCGGTCGAAGGTCGGCTGATCGCGGAATTCCTTGATCAGCGTCGCGGCGAGCGTGGACTTGAACGTCTCGCGGTCGGAGAGGCCGACCTCGGCGCTCGCGGCGAGGGCGTCGAGCGCCTCCGAGGGCGAGATGCGGATCTCGGCCCGGCGCAGGTCGCCGATGAACTCGAGAATCCTCTCGTCCAGGGCCTACTCCGCCAGGACCTTGTCCAGCGAGCCCTTGACGCGCTCGAGATCCTTCTCGTGCTTGACGAGCATCGTGAGCGTGGACTCGACGATCCCCGGGTCCAGCGCTCGGGCGTTGAGGATCACGAGCGAGCGCGCCCAGTCGAGCGTCTCGGAGACCGACGGGAGCTTGCGAAGGTCCATCGCACGGATCTTCTGCACGGCGGCGACGACGGCGCGGGCGAGCTGCTCGGGGACCTCCGGCACCTTCAGCCGGATGATCTGCAGCTCGTCCGCCGGCGCCGGGAAGTCGATGAAGAGGTGCAGGCACCGGCGCTTGAGCCCGTCGGAGAGCTCTCGGGCGTTGTTCGAGGTCAGGACAACGAGCGGGATGTGCTTGGCTCGCACCGTCCCCAGCTCGGGGACGGAGACCTGGAAGTCCGAGAGCACCTCGAGCAGGAACGCCTCGAACTCGGGCTCGGCCTTGTCGATTTCGTCGACGAGGAGCACGACCGGCTGCTCGGCCAGGATCGCCTGAAGGAGCGGCCGCGGCGAGAGGAAGCGGAACGAGAAGAATGCGTCTTCCTGGCCCGCGATCTTCGCCACCGCGTCGGGCAGCGACGGCGCGTCGGCGATCAGCTCGCCGATGCGGTCGCGCAGGAGCTGGGTGTAGAGGAGCTGCTTGGCGTACTTCCACTCGTAGAGGGCCTTGCCCTCGTCGAGCCCCTCGTAGCACTGCAGCCGGATGAGCGGGCGCGCCGTCATTTCGGACAGCGTCTTCGCCAGCTCGGTCTTCCCCACACCGGCCGGCCCCTCGATGAGCACCGGACGGCCCATGCGCGCGGCCAGGAACACGACGGTGGACACGCGACGGCTCGCGATGTAGCGCGCGTCCCTGAACCGCTGCTGGACCTCCTCGACGGACTCGAACATGATGGCTCCCTTACACGACGGATTTCGGTCATTGTAGCAGGCATTTCGACGACTCCGGGCCCGACGACCGATGTGTACAATGCCACATGGCTGACGCGGCTCGCTACCATCGGCTCCAGCTCCTCCTGGCGCTCCTCGGCCTGGGCATCTCGCTCGCGTATCTCCTCGCGGCGCTTCTGACGGGCGCGGGCCACGCAGTAGCGTACTGGGCGGCACGGGTCACGTCAGCACGGTGGGGCCAAATCGCGCTGGTCGCGCTCCTGCTCGGCGCCGGGCACGGCGCGCTCGGCCTTCCCGTGACGATGCTCCGGAGCTACTGGCTGCCACGGCGCTTCGGGCTCCTCCACCAGGCGTTCGGCGGGTGGCTCGCGGACCGCCTAAAAGCGATGTTGATCGGCGGGGCCCTTGGCCTCGCGGCCGTCGAGCTCGTCTACGCGCTCCTCGAGCTGACGCCGCTCTGGTGGCTCGTCGCGGCGGCGGTCTTCTTCGCCGCCCGGATCGCGCTGACCGCCGTGCTGCCGGTCTGGATCGTCCCGCTCTTTTACCGGCTGGTCCCGCTCGCCGACGACGGGCTCCGCGAGCGGCTGTTGGCGCTGGCGCGCCGGGCGGGCGTCGACGCGATCGGCGTCTTCGTCGCCGACCAGTCGAAGAAGAGTCGCACCGCCAACGCCGCGGTCGTGGGTCTCGGCCGCACGAGACGGATCATCCTCTTCGATACGCTGCTCGCCGATTTCCCACCGGAGGAGATCGAGTCGGTGCTCGCCCACGAGCTGGGCCACCATGTCCACGGCGACATCCGTCGCGGGCTCCTCCTTCAGGGCATGCTGACGCTCGTCTCCTTTGGGCTCGCCGCGCTCAGTCTCGATGCCGGCGTCGCGCTATTCGGGCTCGCCGGCTCCGCCGATCCCGCCGGGCTCCCGTGGCTGGCGCTCGTTGCGCTGGCGCTCGGGCTGGTCCAGCTTCCGCTCGGCAACGGCTTCTCGCGCTGGATCGAGCGCCAGGCGGATGACTTCGCGCTGGCCGCGACCGGCAACGCCGCAGCGTTCATCGGGGCGATGGAGCGGCTCGCCCGACTGAACCTCGCGGAGCGGCGCCCCAGCCGACTCAAGGAGATCGTCCTCTACTCGCACCCGGCGCTCGAGCGAAGGATCGCCCGCGCGACTCTGGATCGAGTCGCGGTGGCGGAGCGCTACCGGGACGACGGCCGTTCGGCGACGTAGGCGGCGAGGGCAGCGTCCCAGGATCGCAGGTCGTCTTCACCGAGCGCGGCGAGGTGCGCGTGCGCGAGGACGGAGTACGCGGGCCGGCGGGCCCTTGCCCCGAACTCGGCGGCGGTCACGGGGGTGAGGTCGGCCCTGACTCCCGCGAGCTCAAGGGCTCGCCGGGCGAAGTCGTACCAGCTCGTGTGCCCGGCGCTGGTGAGATGATAAATCGGGTGAGCCACCTTCGGTAGCACGGTCCAGATCTTGCGCGCCATGTCGAGCGTGTAGCTCGGGCCCAGCACCTGATCGGCGACGACGTGGAGCGGCTTGCCCTCTCGCGCCAGCCGCAGCATCGTCTCGACGAAGTTCGTGCGGCCCTTGCTCGAGCTGTCGGCGACCCCGAAGAGTCCCGAGACGCGGAAGATCACCGTCCGCTCGCAGCGCTCGAGCGCCAGCCGCTCGCCCGCGAGCTTCGACTCGCCGTAGGCACTCAGGGGGGCGGGCGAGTCGGACTCCAGGTAGGGCGTACGCTTCCGGCCGTCGAAGACGTAGTCCGTCGAGAAATGGACGAAGACAGCGCCAAGCGCCTGGCAGACCGCCGCGAGCGCGCCGACCGCCTCGGCGTTCAGCGCGAACGCGCGCTGCCGCTCGTCCTCCGCCCGGTCGACGAGGTTGTAGGCCGCCGCATTCAGGACGCAGGTCGGTCGCAGGTCCTCGAGCGTCGACCGCGCGCTGGCGGCATCGAGGATGTCGAGATCTCGGGAGCCGAGCGGGACCAGCTCGCCCGGGCGGTCGAACGTTCGCACGAGATCGGACCCCAGCTGGCCGGTCGCGCCGATGACGACGCAGCGCTCACGGCGCGCGCCGCCGCTGCGCCGTGCCTCAGCCACCGGCCCTGGAAGACCCGGACGATACCGCGAGCGCGACGAGGTGGTCGAGGTGTCGAATGTCGAACGGCTTGGGGATGTACGCGAACACACCGCCGCTCAGCGCCTCGGCCGCGGCCCTGGTGTCTGCGTTGGCGGTGATCATGATGACGGGCACGTTCACGCCGAGGCCGCGAACCTGCTTCAGGAGCTCGAGCCCGCCCATCCGCGGCATGTGCATGTCCAGCAGGATGAGATCGAACTGTCCCCGCAGCAAAACGATCAGCGCTTCGGCCCCGTCGCGCGCCGACTCCGTCTCGTACGAGTGCGGGTGGCGGAACTGGCGGAAGAAGTCTTTCAGCACTTCGACTACCGGTGGCTCGTCGTCGACGATCAGGACTCGTTTGGTCACGCAGGCAGTATATGACGGACCGGGACAAAAGTGCCTCCGCTGGCGCCCGCCTCCACGGGCTGCGGTCGGCTGATCGTCGATCAAGTTTACGATTCGCGCCGCCCTGGGTCGTGAGTGCGCCCGAACCCCACGCCGCGCAAGCCCTTTGCCCGGTGGCACGGAAGATGTACGGCGCACGGCACTGTGCCCCGAGACCGCCCTGTGCGTTCGCCACGCTTCCCAAGCCCCACGACGCAACTCACGCGATGAGTTCCGTGCCGGAGCGCCGTCGTCACCCCCGGATTCCCGTCTCGTGGCCCGTCCGCCTGTGGGTCGACGACGAGGCCCTCCTTGGGCGCGCGGAAGATGCGAGCCGGCATGGTCTCTGGGTCACCGCTCCACCAACGACGTCGCTGAAGCTCGGGAAGGTCTGCTGGATCGACGTCCTGAGCGAGGAGTTCGGCTCGTTCACCGTCGCGGGCGAGGTACGCCACATCGCCGGCCGGCGGGTCGGACTGGAAACCACGCGCCCGGTCCCGATCGGCGGGCACGACAGGGCGTGAGGTCGCGAGGAGTTTCCTGACCGCTACTTTCCGGAAGTTTTGTAAATTTCCCGGACAGTTATCACGTGGGACCGATCACGTGGGACCGAATGGTCCTCAGAGCTTCGGCGCCAGGGCCGACGCGAACACCTCGAGTTGCTCGAGCTCATCAAAAACCGGATTCAGCATGAGGAAGCCCACTCCCGCCCCGACGATCTCCGACAGGCGCTCGACGCACTCCTGGGGCTCGCCCCAGACGGACACCTCTGCGGCGAGCTCTGGCCGACCGTAGAAGGCACCGAACCACTCCGCGAGTCGCCGGCCGGCTCGCGCGCGGTCTCGGTCGACCGCGATGTAGACACGCTTGCCCAGAGGGAAGCGGGCGGGGTCTCGACCGCTCTCCTTGATCATGCGGTGGAGCAGCTTCACTTCGTCGAGGAAGACCTTCGTCGAGACGGAGCCGGCGCCGATGAACCCGTCGCCCAACTCGACAGCCCGTCGGAGCGCGTTCGGATGGTGACCGCCGAACCAGAGCGGCGGATGCGGCTTCTGCAAAGGCTTGGGCTCCATCGACGCGTTCTGGAGCTTGAAGAACTCCCCGTCGACGGTCACGCGCTCCTCAGTCCAGAGGCGCTTGATCAGCCTGAGCCCCTCGGCGAAGCGGGCGGCGCGGCGCGCCGCCGTGAGCCCGAACGCGGGGTAGATCCGCGAATTGCCGCCGAGCCCGACGCCGACATCGATGCGGCCGCCGCTCAGGTGGTCGAGTGTGGTCAACGTCTTGGCCAGGTGGATGGGGCTTCGAAGCGCCGTCAGCAGGACGGCGGAACCAAGCCGAAGCCGCTCGGTGCACGCCGCGGCATAGGTGAGCAGCGTAACGGGCTCGAGACTCCGGATCGACCCGAGGATCTGCTCGACGACCCAGGCGCTCTCGAAGCCGAGGGCCTCCGCGCGGGCGAGAAATCTGACGACCGCGCGGGCGTCGAACGCGCCCGAGAGAATCGTCTGGGGGATCGCGACACCGAGCCGCACGCCAGTGGGCACGGGCGAATCCTAGCACACGACAGCGGTGATATAGTTGACCGCCGTCGACGCTGTCCGATCTCGTAAGCCTGCGCCAAGGAGACGTGGAGATGACCGCTCTCAAAGACGCGATCGCCAGCGCGATCGATCGCCTCGGCGACGACCTCGAGAAGCTCTCGCGCCGGATCCACGACAATCCCGAGCTTGGCTACCAGGAGGTGCAGGCGGCCGCCTGGCTCACCGACTTCCTCGCCGGACAGGGGTTCAAGGTCGAACGCGCCGTGGCGGGCGTCGAGACGGCGTTCCGCGCGACGCTCGAGACGGGTGAGGGCCCGACGATCGCGATCCTCTGCGAATACGACGCCCTGCCGGCGATCGGCCACGCCTGCGGTCACAACGCGATCGCGACGGCGGGCGTCGGTGCCGGCGCCGGGCTTGCCGCGGTCCGCCACCAGCTGCCGAAAGGGCGAATTCACGTCATCGGTACGCCGGCCGAGGAGGGTGGCGGCGGCAAGGTGAAGCTGATCCGGGCCGGCGTCTTCGCGGACGTCGATGCCGCGATGATGGTCCACGGCTTCGACCAGTGGGTCGGCCACGTGGACCTGCTCGGCATCGTGCGGGTCGGCTTCGAGTTCACTGGCAAGGCGGCGCATGCCGCCGCCGATCCGTGGGACGGCGTCAACGCGCTCGACGCGGCGGTCCAGACCTACAACAGCGTCAGCATGCTCCGCCAGCAGGTGCGCCCCGATGCGCGGATCCACGGGATCATCACGCACGGGGGCGCGGCGCCGAACATCATCCCGGAGTTCGCGGCGGCGACCTTCTACGTCCGCTCGCTCAACCTCGACTACATGTGGCAGCTCCAGAAGCGCGTGATCGCCTGCGCCGAGGGCGCCGCGAGGTCCACCGGCTGCACCCTCAAGACCATCGATCACAAGGACACCGTGTACGAGACGATGAAGCGCAACCAGACGCTGCTCGGAGCCTTTCGCGCCAATCTCACGGCCCTGGGCGTCACCGAGGCGCCACCCCTCGTCGACCGGCTCGGATCCTCGGACGTCGGCAACCTGAGCCAGGTGCTCCCCACGATCCAGCCGCTCATGAAGATCGCCCCCGACGGCACATCGATCCACTCGCGCGCCTTCGAGGCGGCTGCGGTGAGCCCGCTCGCGCGCGAGGGCACGCTCACCGCGGCGAAGGCCATGGCGATGACGACGCTCGATCTCCTGGCCGAGCCTGCCCTGCTCAGGCGCGCGCAGGACGAGTTCAAGGAGGTGAAATGAGCGCACCGGGCGACGTGAAGCAGAAGGTGGCGGGCGCGGTGGATCGGCTTGCGGACGACCTGGAAGCGCTGTCGCACAGAATCCACGACAACCCGGAGCTCTGCTTCAAAGAGGAGAAGGCGCACGCCTGGCTCACCGAGTTCCTCGAGAAGCACGGCGCGCGCGTCGAGCGGGGCGTCGGCGGGTTGCCGACCGCATTCCGGGCGACGATCGACGGGTCTCGCTCTGGGCCGACCATCGCCATTCTGGCGGAATACGATGCTCTGCCTTCCATCGGTCACGCGTGCGGCCACAATGTCATCGCGACGGCGGGCGCCGGCGCCGGGGCGGCCCTCGCCGTGGCCCTCGGCACGGTCCCGTTCGCGGGCCGGGTCCAGGTGATCGGCACGCCCGCCGAAGAGGGCGGCGCCGGCAAGGTGCGGTTGTTGGAGGCCGGCGTGTTCCGCGACGTCGACGCGGCGATGATGATCCACGGCCGCTGCGGGACGCAGGTCTGGCGGCCGACGCTCGGCATCATCAAGGTGAAGGCCGAGTTCTACGGAAAGGCGACCCACGCGTCGTCCTGGCCGTGGCGCGGCGTGAACGCGCTGAACGCGGTCATCCAGCTCTTCGTCGGGCTCGACCAGATGCGCCAGCAGCTCCGGCCTGATGCGCGCGTTCACGGGATCATCGTCAAGGGCGGCGACCAGCCGAACATCATCCCCGAGTACACGCGCGCCGACTTCTACTTGCGGGCACTCACGAAGGACTCCTGTCAGGAGCTGCTCCGGAGGTTCAAGGGCTGCGCTGACGGCGCCGCGGCGGCGACCGGCTGCCGCGTCGAGGTGACCGCCGAGCCGACCATCCACGACCCGATGAAGCCGAACCGGACCATGGCGGAGCTCTTCGAGCAGAACCTCGGCGTGATCGGGTTCCCGGTGGACCGGGACGACGGCGAGGCGGGCTACGGCTCGACCGACTGCGGCAACGTGAGCCAGGCTCTCCCGACGATTCACCCGTACATCCGCATTTCTCCGGACGGCGTGCCCGGGCATTCGCGCGAGTTCGCGGAGTGGGCGCGCTCGCCGATGGCGCGCGACGGAATGGTGGCGGGGGCGAAGGCGCTGGCGCTCACGGCGCTGGACCTTCTCGCCTCCCCCGACAAGCTCGAGGCAGCCAAGGAGGACTTCAAGCGATGAGAGTGCGAGCGATGGCGCTGGGTGCGGTGCTGCTGGGCGGGGTCGTCACCGCGACGTACGGCGCCGAAATCAACCTCACCATCGTCAACGTCGTGAGCCCGCAAGACGTCAAGATCTGGGAGCCCACGTCGATCGCCGCCAAGAAGGGCGATCGGGTCACGCTCCGGCTCATCAACAAGCACGCCGACGAGCACGGCTACGAGATCGCGGCGTTCGGGGTGAAGGAGGTCGTGGCCGGCGACAAGACGGCCTCGGTCAGCTTCACCGCCGACAAAGCCGGCGTGTTCCCGATCAAGTGCCACCTGCACCCGGCGCACGTGGTCGGGCAGTTGGTCGTCCTCGAGTAACCCCGGTTGGCGCCGCGTCCCGGGGCGCTCGCCCTGCTCGTTTCCACTCTCGGGCTCGGGCTGGCGGTCGGGGCCTCGGGACAGCCGCCCGATCTCTCGGCAGGCGAGCGCGTGTTCCGTGACAACTGCGCCGTCTGCCACGGCGCCACCGGTGACGGTCACGGCATGGCCGCGCCTCACTTCAAGACTCCGCCGCGCGACCTCACCGAGGGCCGGTTCAAGTTCCGCTCGACGGCCTCCGGTCAGATCCCGACGGACACGGACCTCGCCCGGACGATCGTTCAGGGTATTCCCTCAACCGGCATGGTCCCGCAGAATCACCTGAGCGAAGCCGAGGTGCGGGCCGTGATCGCGTTCGTCAAGAGCCTGTCGCCGCGCTTCGCCGCGGGCGCGGCGCCCAAAGTCGTCGCGATCGCGTCGGCGCCGCCGGCGACCCCGGAGGCCGTCGCGCGCGGCGCCCGGGTCTACGTAAAAGGCGAGTGCGCCGAGTGCCACGGCAAGGAGGCGCGCGGCGACGGCCCGTCGGCCAAGGACCTGTCGGTCAAGCCCTCCGACCTGACGCGACGGCCGTTCAAGAGCGGTCCCACCGCCCGCGACATCGTCCGCACGCTCCTCACGGGGCTCGACGGCACGCCGATGCCGTCGTATCACCAGGTCATCGAAGACGACGAGCTGTGGGACCTCGCCTACTGGCTCGACGCGCGAGGCGGGCCGCCGGAGACGACGGACGACGAACGCGCCGGGTGGCACGTGGTGCGGATGCACCAGCGGCGCAGCCGCTAGCGACTCCTGCGAGCCGCTAACGCTCCATCGCCGCCAGCACCTTCTTCGCCTGCTTCAGGTGATCGATGGCGTGAAGCCGCCAGCTGACGATCGCATACGCTTTCCAGTCGAGGTCCTCGACCCAGTGGAGCGGGCTCGTGTTCCCACGGGCGTCATTCACGTTGACGACCATCACGAGCGGCGCCCGCGCCTCGGTCTTGAAGTCGGCAGGGACGGCTTTGAGAGTCCTTAGGACCTCCGCGTGCATGCGCGTGATCTCGTCAAGGAGCCACGGCCACGGCCGGAGGAGCGGCGCCTTGGACCGGAGGCTCGCCGGTATCGGTTCTCCCGGCGGCCGCTGTCCGGCCAGGAGACACCACAGCTCGTCGAGCCCCGGGCGGTAGGTCTCGACGACGTGATCCACGACCTCGTGAATCGTCCACTGGCCGGGGATCGATCTCCGTGCAGCCTGCGCCGCTGACAGCGGGAGTACGAATTCCTCGAAGGCGCGGATCGCGTCCGCGATCCTCTCGAGGATCACCGGCAACGGGAGCTCCGTCGCCTTCGTCCTGAAGTATTCCCGCGCTTTCTCCTTCGCCTTCGCTTCGGCCTCTGAACTCATCGTGCCTCCCGCGTGAGGTAGCGCAACACCGCGTCTCCACAGAATCGCGTCGCCTCCGCGACGCGGAACGCCGTCGGATCGAAGGTGAGCTGGAGCGAGACGCCGTCGACGAGGCCGAGGATGACGGCAGCGGCGCGCAACGGATCGGTCCGGCGGAAGGTCCCCGCCCGCACGCCCTGCGCCACGACGGCGCCGATCAGCCGCCGCGTGCGATCATACAGGGCCGCGTTAATCGTGCGGAGCCGTCGGTCGTGCATCATCTCGCCCCAGAACTCGACGAACACGATCCAGAAGGCACGCTCCTCGACCGCCAGCCGCAGACACGCCTCGACCAGCGCCAGGAGCCGCGCCCTCGCGTCCATCGGTCCCCGGTCCTGGGCGGCGGCGACGCGCCGGTCCAGATCCGCAGCGACCGTCTCGAGCGCGGCCACGAGGATGGTCCGCTTGTCGGCGAAGTAATAGTGCAAGATCCCCTGGCTCACCTTGGCCTCGCGCGCGACCTTCCTCATGGTGAGCCCGGAGTAGCCGTCGCGCGCGAGACACCGGATCGTCGCGCGCACGATCGCGGCGCGCCGGAGCGGCGCCACTCCCCGCCGGGGGCTCATGGGTTTCCTTTCTTGATTGGACGGCCAATTATCTTGACGAGGTGGGTCGGCGTCAAGCGCGACGCGCTGGGGGATCTAGGCGGACGCCGAGCGCCGCCGCTCCGCCGCGCGCTCGGCGTCCAGACGCTCGAGCTCGACCGCCGAATGATCGGCGAAGGTCATCGTGGCGGCGATCGCCGGATGGCGCTCGCCGATGAGCCGGTGCATCGTCTGACAGATCCGCCGGTAGGACGGGTGTCCCTGCGGCGTCGTCCGCAGCTCGATCAGGTGCATCGCCTCGCGGGCGTTCATGTCCATGTAGAAGCGGACACGGTACGCCATGGACACCGCGTAGGAGGCGACCTCGGGCAGACCAGCCGTCTCGATCGCGTCGTGGAGCTCGGCCGACTTCGCCAGCCCGCGGTCCCAGTCCTCCGCCGCGCCCGCCTCAGCGATCGCCTCCGGCACGACGCGGCCGTGGCGCGGCGTGAGCCGCTGCCACTCCAGCGTGAGCAGCCGGTGCCGCTGCAGGTCACGGAAGGCCCCGTAGTCGCCCAGCACGTCGAAGCGGTACGACGTGCGCTCGAAGGCGCGCCCCGGCCGGTGGCGCCGGTTCAGCCGCTTGCCGACATACGCCGCCATCACCGCGTTGCGCTCGTCCGGCGTCATCGCGCGCGCGACGTCCAGCAGCTCGGCGTCGGGCCGGCTGGAGACGGCATAGAGTGCCGCCGCCACCACCTTCACCTCGCCGTCCGGATCGAAGTCGGTGAGCGTGACCTCATCCTCAAGCGCGGCCGATGGCACCTTCTTCGCCGCGGAGTCCGCGTTCAGCAGCCGCCCGGCGACCTCCCGCATCTCCTTGCGGGTCTCTTCGAAGTACGCCGACCAGACGCCGCCGCGCTCGGGCCCATCGACCCGCTTGAGGAACGCGGGGATGACCTTCCGCAGCTCGGCCAGCATCAGATCCGCATAGGCGCGTACCTCTTGCAACGGATGGGCGCGCATGCGCAGCAGGAGCTGCTCGTACGCCTGCCCGGTGCCGTAGATGCCGACGTTCGACGTCGTCGCCGCGGGCAGCATCCCGCGCAGGGTGTCGAGCGCCTTGGCCCGGATCGTCATGCGATAGACGGTCTCGGACTCGGCCGGGTCGCGCGGGAATTTCCTTTCGTAGAACGCGCGCAGCTTCGGGAGCCAGGCGCGGTAGGTGTCGAAGCTTCGATCGAGCGTCGCCACGTAGCGCTCGCGGAGCGCGCCGGTCAGCTCGGCAGGGACGTGGTAGCGGTACCGGCCGTCGGGGCGGTCGTCGTAGGGGATGTAGCGGGTCGACTGCTCCAGGTAGGCCATGAGGCGGCCCCACTCCAGGACCTTGGTCAGGATGTTCGACGCGCCCTCGCACGCCAGGTGCACCCCCCCGAGCTGGGCCACAGAGTCGTCGCCGTACTCGACGAACACACGCTCGTAGAGCTGCTCGGCCCGCTGCGTGCCGGCGGCGTCGCGAGTCCCGCCGGCGCCGGCCGCGGCCTCGAGGCCGCCGGTGCCGAGGAACTCGTCGACGAAGAGCCGGCGGAGCGACTTCGGCGAGCGGGAGTAGCGCGCGAAGAGGGCGCCCTTCACCACCTCCGGCAGGTTGACGAGCGCGAACACCGGACCGTCGAGATTGCTGACATACGGGGCGAGCGCGGCCCGCTCCTCACGGGTGAATTCGTCGGCCATCCTACGCCGATCGTATCAGATGCACCGACGCCCCGGAACATACCCGGGGCGTCGGGTGGAAAGAACGTCCGCTACGCGATCGCCACCGAGTTCCCGGGCGAACCGGTCGCGCCCTTGATCGGCACCGGGTTGAACGACCAGGCGAACTCGTACGCCTTGTCGGCCGCCAGCTCTTCGAGGTCGAGGTTCTCGTTGATGAAGATCCCGTTCATGGTCAGCCAGATCGCGTGGCAGGCGAACGGTATGTCGTTGTCCTCGCCCGGCACGGCCTCGACCGGCCACGTATCGCCGCCCACGACCGCGACCTTCCGCTCGGCGAGCCACTTGCCGACCGTCGCTCCCGGCCCCGGGCAGCCCTTGTTGAACTCGGTATTGTCCTTCTTCCAGAGCTTGCCGTGACCCGTGCGGAAGAGAACCGCGTCGCCTTCACCAGGCTCGCGGGTGCCCTGGCGCTGCAACGTGGCGCGCACGTCGTTCATCGTGATCACGTAGCCGATCGGCAGGCGATCGCCGCCTTTGACGGCGAGGACGTCGAGCAGGATGCCCCGGGTGAAGAACGGCTTCAGGTGTTCGATGCCGAGCTTCTTGAGGCCGTAGGCGCTGCCGACCTCGTCCTGCGGCAAGCCGTTGTAGTAACGGATCTTGCCGTCGCCGGCGACCATGCCGATATGGCCGAGACCGTCGAACTGAGACCCGATCTGGCCGATCTCTCCCACGAACAGCTCGTCGTGATAGTAGAGGTTGTGCTTGCCGAACGGCCCACCCGTCGGGGTGCCGGGGAGCACGATGTGGGCGCCGAGTCGCTCGCCGAACAGCGGAATGCCTTTCTCGAGCACGCGGCCGAGCTGGTAGACCTTGCCCGTCTTGATCAGGCTGGCCGCCTCCATGACCTTCGCCGGCGTCATCCGATTGTTCGCGCCGCGCTGATCCTGCGCTCCCCACGGCCCGGGCCACCACCGGGTCGCCAGCGGATTCGCGGTCTGCGCCTCCGCCGTGGCGACCTCGCCGGCGACACTTCCGGCCGCCATGCCCGCCGCGACTCCCGCGACGAACCCCGACGTGACGAAATCCCGTCGTGAGACGTCTCCGCACCGTGGCGTCTCGCCTCGATCATCGACCGCGTGCTCGCCGACGCCGTCGTCCTGGGGCTTGAAGTACTCCTTGAGCCAGCCGGGCTGCATCGCTCGCCTCCTCGTCGTTGAGTTCTCTTCACCAGCTCGGAGCTCGCAGAACCGATCCGATCACCCCTTTCGCATGTACGCCGGCACCTCCGACGTGAGGAAGTCTTCGCGGGGTGGTGCAACGATGTCGATCATCTCCTTGTCGCCGGGGGCATGGGCTGACCTCCTTCGGAGTGTGGTGGCTCACGGTTTAATCGTCCGTGAGCGACCTGTCAAGTGACTCGCCTCGGGAGGCCGTGCTAGGCTCTCGCCTCATGACGCGCCTCAAGATCGGCTTCATTCCCATCGAGGGGGGTCACTACTACACGGAAGCGCTCGAAGAGGTCACGAAGGCCGAGGAGCTCGGCTTCGACTCGGTCTGGATGGAAGAGCACCACTCGGTGACGAACCATTACTGGCCCTCGCCGCTGGTGGTGCTCGCCGGCTTCGCGACGCGAACGTCGAGGCTGACGCTCGGCACCGACATCCTCGTCGCCGCGTTCCACAATCCCGTACGGCTGGCAGAGGACGCGGCAGTGCTCGACGTCATGTCCGGCGGGCGTTTCACCCTCGGGATCGCGATCGGCTACAAGCCCGACGAGTTCTCCCTCTACGGTGTCGAGCTGGAGAAGCGGGGGGCGCGGTTCGAGGAGCAGCTTGCGATCATCAAGGGTCTCTGGACCCAGGAACGGATCAGCTTCAAGGGCGCGTACTACACCGTCGACGGACGCCTCGAGCCCAAACCCGTGACGAAACCCCATCCACCGATATGGATCGGCGGCTGGGGGGACATCACGCTCAGGCGCGCCGCAACGCTCGCCGACAACTGGATCCCCGGACCGACCGCTGATCTCAAGCGACTCCTCGCGGGCAAGAAGCGTTTCCTCGACAACCGCCGGGCCGCGGGCCGGAGCCAGCCGATCACGGAGTGGCCCCTGACCCGCGACCTGATCATCGCCGACACCGACCGAAAGGCTCGGGAGCTCGCCGAAGCGCACATCATGATCGCGTACCGCAAGGAATACGCCGGCGGCTGGCGCCATCCCTTCATCGACGCCTCGATCGCGACGGACCTGGACCGGCTGATGGAGGACCGCTTCATCATCGGCGGGCCGGATCAGTGTGTCAGGAAGATCCGGCGCTTCGTCGAAGAGTACGGAATGACTCATCTGATCTGCCGGACCTTCTTCCCGGGCATGCCACACGAGCAGATCATGCGCGAGCTCGAGCTGATTGCGCGGGAGGTGGCGCCTGCGTTTTCATGAGGAACTGCGCGTAAGTGCGTGATATACTAAGGGCTTACCTGGGCTTTCCAGGGGGAAAGGAGTGTGAGTGCGATTCCCCACGGCGCCTATCGTCTAGACCGTTCCTACCAGTGGAACTACACGCACCCTCCGGGGCTGCCGAGGGTACGCCGCTTGCCCTCCGGAACCGGCGGCAGACTCTTCGGCCACCTTCTCGACTCGAGCCTGGGCATCGCCGCGGGCCCCCTTCTGAACTCGAAGTGGGTGGAGGGCTACGCGCGGCTCGGCTTCGATATCCTGACGTACGGGACGGTTCGGTCGGCCTCCCGGCCGGCGCACGCCTTGCCCAACATTCGTCACGTGGAAAACCGCGAGCAGGCGGCGGTCATCGCGCGACGCGCGGCCGGAAACGGCGATGCCACGATCGCCGTCTCGCTGGGCGAGCCCTCGATGGAGCCGGACGTGTGGCGCAAGGACGTTCGCCGGGCCAAGGAGCGCATCGGGCCCGGCCAGGTCCTGATCGTGAGCGTCATCGGCACGCCCCTCCCGGGCGGCGACGCCGAGACCCTCATTGCCGACTTTGCCCGCTGCGCCGCGTGGGCCGGCGAGAGCGGAGCCGATGCGGTCGAGGTCCACCTCGCGACACCTGATCCGTTCGTCGCGCAAGCCCAGATGATCTACGAGAACGTGCCACTCGCCGCGCGAATCCTCCACCGCGTGCGAACGACGATCACCGTCCCAGTGCTGGCAAAGCTCGGAGCGTTCAGGACACCGCGCCTGCTCCACGAGACCGCGACCAAGCTCGCGCCCTGGACCAACGGCTTCGTCCTGGTCCACAGCATCAGCCGTAGGATCCTGAACGACAAGGGCTCCCCTGCCTTCGAGGGGACCGGCCGCGAGCGCGCCGATGTCGTCGGGGCCCAGACCTTCGCGGTTGCATCGCGGCAGGTCGAGGAGATGCTCGCCTGGCGCAAGGCCGGCACCTGGGACCGCGCCATTCTCGCGGTAGGCGGCATCTCCACGGTCGAGCGCGCGCAAGACGTCCTGCGCGAGGGCGCCGACGCCGCGCTCGTCGCGACCGCCGCTCTCTTCGATCCGCTCTTCGCCGCTCGCTTCCGCCAGACTCGCCCGGCCGCAGTCGCCTGACCTGGTGCCCGAGGAGCGGGGAGGGGTGACGTCCTCGCGACGACGCTCGCCAACAGCGCGAGAGGTTCTGTCCCTCGGGGCGCAGCTCAGACAGCGCTCACCGCTGCAGATTCCCCAGCGCGGTCCGTGTGCTAGGCTACGAGCCGTGCGCTGGCTGATCGTCCTCCCCTCCGAGCGGCCCGGGCTCATGGGGATGGACTTCGCCGATGAGTTGCGCGCCCTCGGCCACGAGGTCCTGACGTTCGCGTACCGGAGGGACAACCCGCTCTACAAGAACCGCGGGTCCAAGGCACCGTACCAGCGACTCATCCTGCGTCGTCTGGAGCGTGCCTGCCTGAGCTGGAAACCGTCGATCGTCCTCGTCTTCAAGGGCGGGCCGATCACGCCCGATGCGATACGACGTCTGAAGGCCAGGAGCGACGCGCTCTTCATCAACTACTTCCACGACAACCCGCTCTGGATGCTGCCCTTCGAGTGCATCGAGCCCTACGATCTTTTCTTCACCAAGGACCGTCACGCTATGAACAGTCTGCAGCAGGTCGGCCTCGCCAACGTCCGGTACATGCCGCTCTACTGCATCCCCGCCGACCACCATCCGGTCACGCCCACCGCCGACGAGCGCACGCGGCACGGCGCGGCCGTCTCGCTCGTCGGGAGCCACTACGCCTACCGCGAGCGCTTCGTGCTGGCACTCGCCGGCTATCCCCTGCGGATCTGGGGGGCCGGCTGGCGGCACGCGAAGGATCCGGTGGTGCGACGGATGATCGCAGGCGGTCCGGTGTGGGGACACGCGAAGCTCCTCGTCTACTCGGCCTCGACGGTGTTGCTGAACCACCATCATCCGATGAACGACATCGTGGGCACCAACAACCGCACCTTCGAGCTGGCCGCCGCGGGGGCGTGCCAGCTCGCGAGCTACCGGGAGGACCTCCCGAGCCTGTTCAAGCCCGGCGAGGAGATTCTCGTCTACCGGGACCTCAGCGAGCTGCGCCGCCACCTCGATCACTACATCGCCCGCCCGGACGACGCGCGCGCCATTGGTGAGAACGCCCGCCGCCGCGCGCTCGCGGAGCACACGCTCCGCCACCGGCTCGAGGAAATGCTGGATACCGTCGAGACCACGTTCGGGAAACGGCCGTGAACGACTCGCTGGCGCAGAGCCTCACCTGCATCGAGTGCGGCGCCGCCCACCCGCTCACCTACCGCCTCGAGTGCGAGCGGTGCCGGGGCCTGCTCGAGCTGCGGTACGACGTCTCCCGTCTCCAGAAGGACGGGCCCGCGCTCCTTACGGGCTCGGGGCTCTGGCGCTACGCGCCCGTCCTGCCCATCAGCGATCCCGCGCACCGGCTGACGCTCGGCGAGGGCGGGACGCCGCTGCTCGACTGCCCGCGGCTCGCCGCGGAGCTGGGAGTGCGCCGGCTGCTCCTCAAGTTCGACGGCCCGAACCCCACCGGGACGGTCAAGGACCGGTCATCGGCGACGGCCGTCGCCGCCGCGCTTCGCTTCGGCTACCGCGCGACGTCGGTCGTCAGCTCGGGCAACGCGGGCTCGTCGATCGCCGCCTACTCGGCGCGCGCCGGCCTCCCCTCGCTCATCTTCGCCTACGAGCGGGCCTCGGCGCCGAAGCTCTTGCACATGGCGGCGACGACGGCGAACCTCATCATCTACAAAGGCGTCTACGACGACCTCATCACGATCTGGGACCGGCTCGTCGAGGAGCGTCTGTTCTTCGACTGCGGCGCGTCGCGCAACGCCTACAAGCAGGAGGGCAAGAAAACGCTCGCCTACGAGATCGCCGAGCAGACAGGCTGGGCGCCGCCGGACGTTGTCGTCGCCCCGGTCGCGGTGGGCGAGACGTTCATCGCGACGGCGCGAGGTTTTCGCGAGATGCACGAGGCGGGCTGGATCGCGCGCGCGCCGCTGATGGTCGCCGCCCAGGCGACGCGGGCAAACGCCGTCGCGCGCGCGTTCCGCGACGGCACGGCGATCACGCCGCTCAAAATCGGCTACACCGTGGCGGAGGGCCTGGCGGCGGGCGATCCCGGCAAGAAGGGCGCGTGGGTCCTGCGGCTCCTCCGCGAGGGCAAGGGCCTCGTCGGCGACGCCGAGGACGACGAGATCCTCGCGACGCAGCGGCGGCTCGCGCGGGTCGAAGGCATCTGGGCCGGCCCCACGGGCGTGGCCACGCTGGCGGTCCTCGCCGGTCTCCTCGCGCAGAAGCGGCTCGACCCGGGGCAGACCTTCTGCGCGATCATCAGCGAGACGGGGCTGAAGACCGAGGCGGAGCCGCCGAGCCGGACCGGAGTCGCCTTCGACTACGACACGCTCCGACGCCTTGTCACCGAGCGTCTCGCCTAGGTGCCGCTGCCCCGCCGCTTCTACCTGCGACCAACGCGCGCCGTCGCCCGCGATCTGCTCGGCTGCGTCCTCGTCACGCGGCGCGCCCGCGCGGTCACGGCGGGCCGGATCGTCGAGA
>JAHFDK010000095.1 GCA_023249095.1 Candidatus Rokuibacteriota bacterium
TCCGATCTCTCTCTGCGCTCTTCCCGGAGCGCGCGCAGGAGCCGGGCCGAATCGAGCAGCGGCACGAGCCGCTCGCCGTCGGGCAGGAACCCGAGCGCCCACTGGGCGTGGGGCTGCGGGCTCGACTCGTCGAGCGTCGTGATCCTGCCGAAGGCTTCGAGGCTGACGTCCCCGTCGATGACCAGTGCCACCTCGACTCCCTCGGCCTCGACGACCAGCGTCGGGAGCTTGCGCCCACCGCGGCGCGCCGCGAGCCCCAGCACCACGCGCGGGTCGGCGATGGGCAGGATATCGCCCCGCAGGTTCGCCACGCCCACGAGGTGCGGCGGGGCCAGCGGCACCGTCGTCCAGTCCTCGAAGATCGCCACCTCCCGCACCTGGGTGACGTCGATCGCGAACGGCTCGCCGGCGAGCGTGAACACGCACGCCCGAACCGCCGCGGAGCTGTCGAGCAAACTCGTCGTCATTTGAGGAACCGACGGACGATCGTGAGGAGTTGCTCGGACGTGAACGGCTTCGGCAGGTACTCGTCCGCACCCTGGCGCATGCCCCAGACGCGATCGCTCTCCTGGTTCTTCGAGCTGACCACGACCACGCGCGTCTGCTTGGTGCGCTCGTCCTTGCGCAGACTGCGGAGCACCTCGAAGCCGTTCCGCTTCGGCATCACGATGTCCAGCAGCACGACGTCTGGCCGCTCTTTGACGATCTTCTCCTCCAGCTGCTCGCCGTCGAGGTACGTCAGCACGTCGTGACCCACCGATCGGAGGATCGTCTCCATGATCTGGAGCTCCGAGTACGCGTCGTCCACAACCATCACTTTGGCCATCGCGCGCAGCCTCCTGCCTTCGTGTCCGCATATGTGCCTCAGTGCAACACATCTGCCAGGGCTAGGGTCGGTGGGACGCGGGTTTAGACTCGAACAAACGCGGCGGTAACGCGACGTGGCTCGTCGTCCGGACTCGCTTCGTGACAACTGGTCCGATCATTTGACAAGTTCTGTCATAACTGTGCCGTGCCAGCCTGGCGCACGATGGTCAAGGGCGCGACGGCTCAGACGTCCTTGGAGGTCGCCGAACGTGGCGAAGAACTTGAAAGTCTTCGAAAGGCGAGCATGATTCTGGCGCGCATGTGGCATACGGTCCGAGGCGAACGGCGGTTCCGGACGAGCGTGCAGGTCTTCCGGCGAGCCAAGCGCTTTCGGGACGAGGGACGATTCGAGGAGGCCGCGGCGTTGGTCGCCAGTGGGCTGCTCCTCGATCCGGACAACGTTGTGGGGCACCTCTTGGCTGGCTCGCTCCACGCGATGCTCCGCGAGATGGGCAAGGCCCGGACCTCGTTCGAGCGAGTGCTCGCGCTCGAGCCGACCCACCCGCGCGCTCTGCTGGGCCTCGCGAGGATAGCGCTCGAGGAAGGCGACACGGGAGCCTGCACCGATCTCGTGACGCGGGCGCTGGCGCGCTATCCGGACTTCCCCGAGGCCAAGGCGGTGCTCGACGTCGCCCGGAGTCTTCCGGCGAGCGCCGCCGCGAAGCGCCCCCGCTCTCTCGAGCAAAGCGCGATTCGCGCGGACCGGTTGCGCCTGCCCGCCGAGAGCCGCGAAACGCTGCTGGCGCGGGCCGACGCGACGCTGATCTTCGCACAACCTCGGGGATTGCGGACGGAGGAGGTCGCGGCCCGCGCCACGAAGCTCGCGCGAATAGCGTCCGCGATGCTCGCGCGAGCGGGGCTCGGCGATTCGCTAAATCACGCCGTCATCGAGGGCGCCGCCGAAACGACGTACCTCCGTGCCGACGGCGAAACGGTCCTCATGCTCTCGTTCAGCGGTGACGCGAAGGTGGCGACCGCGCTCGCCCACCTGGAGCGGGTGTGGGTCAATTGCCGCTCCGAGCTGGCGCGCCAGGCGGCCCCGAATCGGGTGGCGTGATGGCTCAGACCGGCAACACCGTGAGCTCTACCATCGACGCACGGCCGGCCCTCGGTCGCGATTTCCGCAGCCTGCTCGGCGCGCTCGTGACCCTCGATCACATCACCGGCGGGCTCATCGTCGCCCCCGACGGGCTCCTGATCGCCGCCCAGCTGCCCGGAGAGATTGCCCCCGAGCCGCTCTCGGCCCTGGCGGCCATACTCGGGCGCGAGCTTGAACTGCGTGGCCCCCGGCTCCGCCGGGGAACCTTCCCGATGGCGCAGTTCGCCAGCGGCACCGGGATCGCCTTTCTAGGCAGCACGCCGGTCGGCTACATCGTCCTGCTCGGCGACGCGAGGGCGGATCGGGACACAATCCGCAGTGCTCTGCGGGCGGCAGTGGGTACCGTCCATCGGGCGTGGGCCGGCTGATCGACCGCTGATACTTCTTGCTGGTTTCCCCGGACCCTGGGAGTAAGCTTTACCCTCACCAAAGGAGAACCGGTATGCAAGACGGCGAGCGCTCCCTGCTCATCGTGGTCCCGAGATCCGGACAGAACCTGGGCCGGTCGCTGAGCCAAACGTTTGGGGAAGATCCCACGGTGCAGGTGGTCGTCGACCGCCGGTTCACCGACCGGCGAATGCAAACCGGCGGACATCGACCGGAGCGGCGCCAGGGCGATCGGAGGATCCGGACCGAGGCGGATGCGGAGCTCCGGGTCGACCGATGGATTGCGGTTCCCCGAGCGTCGGGGCAGATCGACTTTCGCGACCCCGACGCGAAGGCAATCCTGTTCCTCTGCTGCAGCCAGCACGCCGTTCCCTGTCAGCGATGTCAGAACACCTACCGGCTCGGCTGGATCTTTCGATCGGACCCCGCCGTGTTCGCCTGCCCCCTGTGCGGTAGCGACCTGACACCGGTCGTCGTCGCCCACGCGCAGACCTGCTTTTACTGGGTCAATCGGGGAACCGGGGCGAAGAGGCCCCTGACCCGAGTCAGCGTCCACGAGCCGCCAGCCCAGGCGGCGACGGGATAGCGCGCCGAGGCGTCCCCCTCAGCCCGGCCGGAGTCCTTCGAGTAGCTTGCCGGGCTCATAGACGATTCCGCCCACGATCACGCGCTCGATCCGACGGATGTTCCGGATGTCGGCGAGCGGGTCGGCGGCCAGCAGGAGCAGATCGGCGGCGCGCCCGGGCGCGATAGTGCCGAAGACGTCGCTCTTGCCCAGCCGTTCGGCCGGACGCCGCGTCGCCGCCACGATCGCCTCCATCGGTGAGAGCCCCGCCCGCACCAGCAGTTCTAGCTCGCGGAGCAGCGAGAAGCCGGAGACGATGGCGACGTTCGGACAATCGGTTCCCGCGAGAACCATTCCACCCGCCCGCTGAAAGCCGCCGACGAGCGCGAGGATGTTGTCCCACGCCCGCCGCATCCGATGCTTCGCGGGCTCGGAGGCGCCCAGGGCGGCGCCGCGGCGTTCGGCCCACCGGGTGACGAGCTCCTTCGCCACCGGCGTGGGCAGGAGCGGCAGAAGTCGCGTGCGCTCGGGATCGTCCATCGACGTGTCGCCGACGTCGTCACCGATCGCGCCTGGGCGTGCGGCGTACAGGACCAGCGTCGGATCGAGAGCGGTGCCGGCGGCGATCAAGCCGTCGTAGAGACGGCGGACCGGGTCGGAGCGCGGATCGAGATCGCCGAGCCAGCGCCAGAGCCAGCCGCCGTACTCGAACGGATTGAGCTTCGCGGGCTCCGCGAGCCAGAAGCCTTCAGGCGCGAGTTGCCCGAAGACGTTGACGTGCTCGACCGAGTCGACACCGGCGAGCGCGGCCTCGGCGCCGCAGGTGGCGTGCTGGTGCATGAAGACGGGCAGGCCGCGCTCGTGCGCGCGCGTACAGGCGCGGCGGGCCGTGTCGGGCCGCACGGTGACGTAGAGCTTGATCCCGTCCACGCCCGCGTCCGCGAGCGCGTCGACCTCGGCTTCGGTGCGCGTCGCATCGAACCGACGGCAGAAGCCGGCGAATCCCGGGTACATCTCGCTTTCCTCCAGCATCGGCCCGGTAAAAAGGATTCGCGGACCGGGCCTGGCTCCAGACTCGACGACCGCGCGATACCCCGCAACATCGCGGAGCTGGCCGCCGAGGTCGAGCATGGTGGTGACGCCGGCGGCGAGGAAGAGCTCCGGGTGCCACTTGTCCGGGGTGTGCACGTGCACGTGCATGTCCACGAGCCCCGGTGTGAGGAACTTGTCCCGAGCGTCGATGACTGTCGCGCCGGGCGGGACCGTCGTGGTCCTCGCGAGACCGACGCTGGTCACCTTGTCCCCATCGACGATGACGGTGGCTGCCTCGCCCGGAGGATGCCCGGTCCCATCGATCAGAGTGGCTCCGACGACCGCGATCATAGGTGTCTCTGTCATGTCTATAAAATAAGTATTTTCAGTACTTTGTCGCCATGAGCTCCGATCTTACCCACAGGGTTATCCACAGCAGTGCATAACCTGGACGACTGGGGATAGATGGCCTGGGTACCGTTATCCCTGGCAGCTCACCGGGCGGATGCGACATTGCCGGCCACTCGGAGCACCGACTGAGAGTCGCCAGCCTTGGCGGGCGGGATACGGGGGAGCCGAACGACGAACTCGCTCCCACGCCCGGGCCCTTCACTGAATGCTTCGACCCGGCCACCGTGCAGCTCCACCAGCCTGCGCACCAGCGTGAGTCCCACACCGAGCCCACCCTGCGCGCGGTCGAGCCGGCGCTCACCTTGAACGGGCAGGTTGAACATGTGCGGGAGGAAGTTGGGCGGGATGCCGATCCCGGTGTCAGCGACGCCGATCACTGCCTGATCCTGCTCGCCGCCGACGCGAACGCGGATCGTGCCACCGGGCGAGGTGTACTTGATCGCGTTCGTGAGGAGATTTGCGACGACCTGGTTCAGTCGCGACAGGTCGGCATTCGCCCAGACCGGCTCGGCGCGAACGTCGATGACGTGACGTTCGAACCGTCCCGTGCTCGCCAGGTTGCTCACCGACCGCTGGACGCTGGTCGCGAGGTTCAGCGGCTCGCAGGTCAGGACGATGTCTCCGCTGGTGACGTGGGCGATGTCGAGGAGATCGTCGACCAGCCGGCCAAGATGGGTGATCTGGTGACGAATCGCTCCTCGCGCCCGCACGGCCACGTCGTCCTGTTGCCCGATACGATCGAGGACACTGACCGCGCTGATGATGGCCGCGAGCGGGTTGCGGAGCTCGTGGCCCAGCATCGCCACGAACTCGTCCTTGGCCCGGTTGGCGGCTTCCGCTTCGGCCCGCGCGGCCTGCGCGCGCACGAGAAGCTCCTCGTGCTCCTGCTCGGCGCGCCGGCGCTCCTCCACGAGCGCGCCAGCCGAGATGACCATGACGGACACCGTGCCCATGAAGATCTGCAACAGCAGAAGCGCCTCGTTCGCCGTGGCGCTCGCGAAGGGCCCGAAGCCACGCAGCGTCTCCCAGATCGCGATGCCCGACAGGATGGCGACGAGCATCGCCGCCTCGCGCTGCCGGAAGCGGACCGCGGCCCAGACGAGAGGTGGTGTGCACAGGAATGTGAGTGGAAGTGTCATGAGCCCGAAGTGCGAGAGGCCTTCACCGAACACTGCCAGCCCGATGAGCGTCGTGGTGCACCACAGGGCGGTGACCTCGAGCAGACGTCCCCGAGACAGGGGAGACCGCCAGTCGCGGACCCAGAGGACCAGGAGGGGGGCAAAGATCAAAGCGCCGCTCGCGTCACCGAGCCACCAGGTGAGCCAGATCTGGTCGAAGTCGCCCCACGCCGCGTAACCTCCGAGCGCAAGGCTGGCGACGCCGATGGTCGCGCTGACGGTGCTGCTCAGCAGGGCGGCGAACCCGGCAAACTTGAAGACGTCCTGGCTGCGGTCGAACGCCCGCGCCCCGTTGGCGTAGCGATCGACGAGAAACGCGGCGAGCAGCCCTTCCAGCGTGTTGCCTGCGGCGATCCCGAGCGAGGTCGCCACCGAGCCGGCCGTGCTGATGTTCACGACGAATGCGCCCGCGAAGATCGCGGGCCAGACGCGGTACCCGAGCGTCAGAAGCGCCGCGAGCGCGATCCCCGTCGGGGGCCAGACGGGCGAGGCGCTAGCGTGGACGAACGCGAGAGAGAGGCCGAGCTTGCCGGCGACGACGTAGAGGCCGAAGAGCGCGGCCAGCGTGAGCGGATATTTGCGATCGGCGAGCATAGGAAACGCTGCGCGCCCTCGTTGCGGCTGGGTCCGTTAGGAGACTGCCGAGCCTGTGGTCACAGGGCGTTACTCTGGCCCTGCTCCGAGACGAACGCAAGCCCAATTCCGACCCCTTGACGCTTTCGCCGGCGCGGGCCATCCTTCCTCGCGCCGGGAGGGCAGGCTCATGAAGCACAGCCGCGACCACCTCCTCACCAGTCACGCCGGAAGCTTGCCTCGCCCCGACGACGTGATCGAGGCAAACCGCGCGCGCGAATCAGGCCAGGCGAGCGACGAGCGTCGATTCCAGGCGCAGCTCCACTCGAGCGTCGCGGACGTCGTGCGCCGCCAGAAGGACCTCGGCATCGCCATTCCCGGCGACGGCGAGTTCGGCAAGTCGATGGGGCACCGCGTGAACTACCGGGCGTGGTGGAGCTACTCGTTGCTGGGGCAGCTGGCACGGCCCCCACACCACCGACATTGCCATGCGCGACATCGTCGACGTCCTGCTGGCCGTCAAGTGCCATGCCTACTCGTTCGAGGCCGGCAACGTGCGCCACGAGCACGAGTGGAAGGTATGGCAGGACGTGAAGCTGCCCGACGGCAAGCTGATCATGCCGGGCGTCGTGAGCCACGCCACCAACGTGGTCGAGCACCCCGAGCTTGTGGCCGAGCGCATCACGCGCTTCGCCGACCTCGTGGGGAAGGAGCGCGTCATCGCCTCCACCGACTGCGGTCTCGGCGGCCGCGTGCACTCCCAGATGGCCTGAGCGAAGCTGGAATCGCTCGCGCACGGGGCAGCGTTGGCGACGCGGCTGCTGTGGCGGTGAGGGGCCGGACACGCCGTCAGGGGTTTGCACGGTCATCGCGCGACGATCACGACTTGACGGTGCCGGCTCGCCGGGCGCACACTGCGCTCACAGGCGAAGAGGGAATGGGATGACGAAGGGCCCGCTGGTTGTCACCGCCGCTTTGGCCCTCATGGTGAGCGGCTTGCTCGCGCCGGCCGCCGCCCTCGCCCAGCGGCGGAACGAGGGCGCGGCCTCCGTCCGCGCCCCGGGCAGCGGACGCCCGGCCGGGTCGCAGCAGTCGTTCGCACATCATCATCCTTTTGTCGCGCGCCCATTCGTCCGCCCCTTCGTTCGACCGTTTTTCCCCTTCGCCGTGGTCGCCGCCGCTCCCGCCGTCGTCTACGCGTCGCCGCCCGCGTATTACGCCGCGCCGTACTACGCACCGCCGGTGTACTACGCCCCGCCGGCCTACTACGATCCGCCGACGACCTATTACAGCCCGCCGCCGAGCGGGACGGTCTCGATTGCGCCCGCGCAGAACGTCGTCCGGTATCCGCATGGGCGGTACGAGCTTCGCGGCGACGGGGTGACCGTACCCTACCGATGGGTGTGGATCCCGAATCCCCCGCCGCCTCCGCAGGCCGCACCACCGCCGCCAGCCGAGCCGCCTGCCGCACCACCGGCAGGAGCGCCCTCGTCGGGTGCCCCGCCGCCGGCGCGCCAGAGCCAGCTCTATCGCTGGACCGACACTCTGGGCGTGGTGCACTGGACGGATCGGCTGGACGCGGTCCCGGAGCAATACCGCGCGCGGGCGAAGCACAGCCTGCCCTCCTGAGCCGGCGGCGCCCCGAATCGGATAGGGCCCGCGGGTGATCCTCGATCCTCAGTTGTACGCGCTGTTCCTGACGGCGGCGCTGCTGCTGACACTCGCGCCCGGGCCCGACACGATGTTCGTGCTCGGCGCCAGCCTCGGCAGCGGGGCGCGCGGCGGGCTCCTCGCGTCGGCCGGAATCATGACCGGTCTGCTCGTGCACCTCGCGCTCGCTGTCGCCGGCGTGTCCGCCCTGATCGCGGCCTCGCCCCTGGCGTTCGAGGTGCTCCGCTGGGCGGGCGCTGCGTACCTCGTCTGGATTGGCGTTCCGTTGCTCGTGCGTGCCTGGCGAAAGCGGAGCGATGCGCCGGCGCCAGCGCACGAGCCGATGTCGACGCGCGTGTACTGGCAAGGGTTGGCGACGAATCTCCTCAATCCAAAGGTCGTGGTCTTCTATCTCGCCTTCCTGCCTCAGTTCGTCTCACCCGACCTGGGCCACGCGCCGCTTCAGCTGTTGCTGCTCGGAATGAGCCACTGGCTGATGGGGCTGCCGTATCTCTGCGCGGTCGCGCTGGCGAGTGGCGCCATGGCGGGCTGGCTACGGCGCTCGTTGGGCATTCGCCGCGCGCTCGACGGCGTCTCGGGGCTGGTGTTCGTAGGATTGGCGCTGCGCCTGGTGTTCGCCAAGCGCAAGCCGGCGTAGCTCGCTACTGGCTCAGGAATTCGCGCACCGTACGCGCCACCGTCGCGGGCTGCTCGAGATGCGGAGCGTGGCCGGTATCGGCCACCGTCTGTACGCGGGCGTCCGAGAGCCGCCCGACGAACTCATCGGCGTAGACGGGCGGCACCAGACGGTCCTCCTTGCCCCAGACGAGCAGCGTGGGCGCCTTGACGCGATGAATCCGTTTCTTCAGCCCCTTGTCCGGGATGGGCCAGATGAATTTCCCGGTGGTCCCCATGGCCCACACCATCCGCACCCGGGCCGCGGTCGCCGACGAGTCCTGCTCATCGGAGCGCGGGAACATCCGGCGTGCCGCGTCGCACTCGGGGTCGCGGAAGATCTGACGTCGTAGCTCACCGGGCTCGAGCAGCATCCAGTTGATGATGCGATCAGGATCGCGCCAGAAGCCGAGCGGGGCGATGAGCGCCAGCCGCCGAGCGCGGTCGGGATACGCCGCGGCCAGCTCGCAGGCCACCATGCCTCCGAACGAGTGGCCCACGAAGGCGGCGTCTCTGATGCCCAGCGCCTCCAGCAGCTCGTCGTAGCAGAGCACGAGATCCCAGAGCCCGTCGAGGTGGTAGATGTCGTCGTGGGCGTCCGGCGTCGTGCCCGGGTGCGCCGGGGCCAGGACGCTGAAGCTCTGAGCGAGCTCGTCGAGAAACGGGTCCCATGTGAGTCCCCAGGGACCGTGGAAGAACACCAGCGCCGGGCCGCGCCCCTTCGAGAGGACCCGAATGCGGACGCGGTCCTGCCAGACCGAAACGGTGCGCTCCTGCGTCTCGCTCACGCGGCTCGTCTGAACATGGGCGGTCACGCCCCGCCCGCGGCGAGGCCCGCGGCCACCGGCGCCGCGGGCTGCCGCAGCCGTTCCGGCCACCAGTGGTTCACCCAACCCGCGTCGTCCCAGAAATCGCGGAGGCCCGGCAGCACCTCGCGGCCGAAGAGCTCGATGTTCTCCAAGGCCAGCTCGTGCGGCATCGACCCGATCTGCAGGAGCACCATCAAATTCCCGACGTGGAGACCGTTGATCACTTCCTCCTTCAAACGGTCGCGCACGGTGGCGGGGCTGCCGGCGATGACGTAGCCCTTCTCCACGAAGTCGCGGTACCGGAGATTCTTGGGGTTCTCGGCCCTGCGCACGGGATTGGCCATGGTGGCCACGAGACTGCGATAGTCCTGGTTGCCCGGCGGCGAGAACCACACCCCCGGCACGTGCAGGCACTTGTGGTAGAAGTACTCGACGTGCCCCGCGAACTTTTCCTCGGCGCGCGCGTCGTTCTCGGCCACGACCACGAGCTGCAGGAATCCCGCGCGATACGGGTTGAGGTCACGCCCCTTCTCGGCGACCACGCGCCAGTAGGCGTCCATCATCGTCTTCGCCGAGCGGGCGCCCGAGTAGCTCAGAAAGCAGTAGCAGACGTCGTGCTCCACCGCGAAGTCGAACGTGCTGATGCTGCCCGAGCCCGGGACCCACACCGGCGGATGCGGCTCCTGGATCGGCCGCGGCCACAGGTTCACCGTCGCGAGCTGGAAGTATCGTCCGTTCCAGGAAAAGATCTCTCGGGCCTGCCACGCCTTCAGCGTCAGCGCGAAGGCCTCGCGGTATCGCTCGCGATGCTCCATGGGCGTGATGCCGTAGCAGAGGTTGACGTCCATCGGGCTGCCGAGCGGCAGGCCGGCCACGAGCCGTCCGCCGCTGATGCAGTCCAGCATGGCGTACTCTTCGGCGACGCGGAGCGGTGGATTGGACGTCGGCAGGGTCGCGCCCATCTGCACGATCGCGACGTTCGTGCCGTTCGTCGCTCGGGCGAGGACGCTGCCCATCAAGTTGGGGCTCGGCATGAAGCCGTACGCGTTCTGATGATGCTCGTTGGTGCAGACGCCGTCGAATCCGCACTTCGCCGCGTACGACAGCTCGTCGAGCGTCCAGTTATAGTACTGGCCAACCCGCCGCGCGTCGGCCAGCTCCCACCAGGGCGGGGTCACCCAGACGGATTCGTAACGCCGTTCGAAGTCCGCAGGCAGCTCGCGGTGCGGCATCAAGTGGAACGCGCTGATCTTCATGAGGTGGCTAGTCCCCCTCGTACCGGGGCGGTCGGACGAAGCCGCCAAGCTCGCGGGCCGCCTGCGCCGTGAACCGGATCGGGGTCCGGTCCTCGAGGTACGGCCCGATCGCCTGCAGCCCGATCGGCAAGCCGCCGCGCGTGCGGCCGGCGGGGAACGCCGTCGCGGGCTGGCCGGCCAGCGTCGCCAGCGCCGCACAGAACAGGCCGAGCTCTTCCAGCACGGGGGTGCCGTTCACGTCGAGCGTCTTCCGGATCGACGCGGGCGTGTTCGGGCAGGGCTTGTCCCAGTGCGGATAGGCCGGCGCGATGAACGCGGGCGCCAGCAGCACGTCCCACTCGCGGAAGAACGCGCGCCAGGCCGCACGATACTGCTCGCGCTGGCCGAACCAGGCGATGTAGTCGGGCGCGCTGCTCTCGATGCCGCGCTGGGACGCGGCGCTCCACTCGTCGTCGCGCGTCCGCATGACCTCGAGCCGCGCGCGCCGCTGCTCGGCGGGCACTCGGCTGGACGTGACGGCCGCCAACAGCGTCAGATAGAGCGCGTACGGCTGGCGGTAATCTCCCAGGCCGGCCGGCTGAACCGTCTTCACCTGACAGCCGAGCCGGCCGAGCTGGGAGGCAAAGCTCTCCAGCGCGGCGGCCACCTCGACGTCGACCGGCACCCAGTCGATGGGCGGCAGCACCGCGACCCGGAAGTCTGCCAGGCGATCGCGTCGCGCCGGCGGGATCGTGATCTGCCACGCGACGTCCTCGCCGACCTCGGCGCCCGCCGCGACGTCCAGCGCCAGCTCGAGATCGTCGGCGGAGCGTGCCAGCGGCCCCTGGACGCCCATCACGACCGCGGCGTTCGGCATCGGCGGCATCGGAAACTGCCCACTCCGCGGCATCGCCGTCTCGCTCGGTCGGTGGCCGTAAACGCCACAGAAGGCGGCGGGCACACGGATCGAGCCGCCGATGTCGCTGCCGAACTCGAGCGGGGTGAGTCCGGCGGCGAGCGCAGCCGCACCACCGCCGGTCGAGCCGCCCGGCGTGCGCGACAGGTCCCACGGATTGTTCGTCCGCCCGTAGATCGGATTCGTCGACTGCCAGTCCGCCAGCATCTGGGGCACGTTCGTCTTGGCCATCACGACTGCGCCCGCGCCCTTCACGCGGGTGGTCACGGGCGCGTCGTGCTCCGCGCGGAAGTCCTTCCACACGGACATCCCAACCGTGGTTCGCAGGCCACGGACGTTGATGGACTCCTTCAGCGTCATCGGCAGGCCGCGAAGCGGCGCGTCATCACCGCGCGCCCGCCGCGTGTCGGCGGCCTCGGCCTCGCGGCGCGCGCGCTCGAAGTCGGGCTCGACGATGGCGTTCAGCTCGGGGTTGTGGCGGTCGATGCGCATCTGGTGCAGCTCGAGCAGCTCGACGGCGGACACCCGGCGCGCGCGAAGCGCAGCGAGCATGTCGACGGCGGGCGCGAACGCGTCGATGGGGTCGCTCATGATGTCATCCCTCTCACGCTGAACGGTGAGCCGACATTAGCGCCCCCACCCGGCCCGGTCAAGGACCGGCGCGGCCTGCGATTTCCTGCTTGCGCGAGCTCGAGCGGACAGGCACAGTCGGGCCGGCCAAGGAGGAGCGATGAAAGCGATCGTCTTCGCGGAAACGGGTGGTCCCGAGGTGCTGGCCCTGGCTGACGTCCCCAGACCGGACGTGCGCCCCGGTGCGGTGCTGATCAAGAGCCACGCGATCGGCGTGAACTTCGCCGATACGCGCTTTCGCCAGGGAACGTACACCATAAAGCCCAAGCTTCCCGACTCGCCTGGAATGGAGGTGGCGGGCGTGATCGAAGCGGTCGGCGATGGCGTGACGAACCTCCGGCCGGGGATGCGCGCGGCCGCCTTCACCAGCAGGGCGTACGCGGAGTACTGTGTCTCGCCCGCCTTCATGGTCATTCCGCTCCCCGACTCGGTGGGCTTCGTCGACGGCGCGGCGTTCCTGATCCAGGTGCTGACCGCGTATCACCTGCTTCACACGGCCGACTCGACGGGACCGGGCCGCAGCGTCCTCGTCCACTCCGCCGCGGGCGGCGTCGGGCTCGCCGCCGTCCAGCTCGCCAAGGTGGCCGGCGCCCGCGTGATCGGAACCGTATCGAGCGACGCCAAGGCAGGCCTCGCGAAGGAGAACGGCGCCGACGCGGTCATCAACTACGCGAGGGAAAAGTTCGCGGACGAGGTGCTGCGACTGACCGACGACCGTGGTGTCGACCTCATCCTCGACGCGGTCGGGAAGCCGACGTTCGACGAGGGGCTACGCTGTCTGGCCCCGTTCGGGCACCTCGTCCTCTACGGGCGCGCCGGCGGAGCTCCGGACCCGCTCAACGTCTCGGTGCTCTCCCCGAAGTCGCAGAGAGTGAGCGCCTTCTCCCTGCCGACGCTGACGAGGGGCTTTCCCGACAAGACGCGCGAAAGCGCCGAGCGGTGCTTCGCCCTCATGCGCGAGGGTCGGCTCAAGCTGCACGTCGGCAAGACGTTCCCGCTGGCCCAGGCGGCGGAGGCCCATCGCTATCTCGAGTCGCGGCAGTCGACGGGCAAATTGATCCTGATTCCGTGAGCTGATGGACAAGACGAGCGAAACGCTCTCGCGCTACGTCACCTCGCTACGCTACGCGGATCTGAGCCCCCGAACGGCCCAGGAGGCGAAGCGCCACCTCATCGACTCGCTCGGCTGCGCCATGGGCGGCTATAGTAGCGAGCCTGCCGCCATCGCTCGCCGGGTGGCGCCGGCGTGGAGTGGCGCCCCATCGGCTCGGCTCCTGGGCGACGGGCGACCGACGACGCCCGAGGCCGCGGCCTTCGCCAACTCGGTCATGATCCGGTTTCTCGACGCCAACGACACGTACATCGCGCGCGGCTCCGGCCATCCCAGCGACATGCTGGGCGCGCTCCTGGCCGCGGCCGAACTGGGGGGCGTGTCGGGGAAGGACCTCGTGCTGGCGACGGTCGCCGGCTACGAAGTGTTCGGAGCCCTGGCCGATCAAGTGCCGTTGCGTGACCGCGGCTGGGACCAGGGCGTCTTCGTCGCGCCGGCCTCGGCGGCCGGCGCCGGGTTACTGCTCGGCCTTTCCGCCGTCCAGATGGCCGACGCTATCGCCATCGCCGCGACCGCGAACGTGGCCACGCGTCAAACGCGGGCCGGCGAGCTCGCGATGTGGAAGGGCTGCGCGACGGCCGCGGCCGCGAAGGCCGGCCTCTTCGCCGCGCAGCTGGCCAAGGCCGGGATGACCGGACCCACGGCCGCCTTCGAGGGGCGTCATGGTCTCTGCGAGCAAGTGACGGGGCCCTTCGAGATCGGCGCCCTCGGTGGCCGTGGACGGCCCTTCGCCATCGAGCGCACGAACTTCAAGTTCTTCGCGGCCGAGTATCACGCGCAGGCGCCTCTGGCGATGGCGCTGGCCCTGAGGGGCAAGGTGCGAACGGAAGAGATCGAAGCCATCGAGGTGCAGATCTACGCGATGGCCTACAGCGAGATCGGGAGCGAACCAGCCAAGTGGGATCCCAGGACTCGGGAGACGGCCGACCACAGCCTCCCGTACATGCTCGCCGTCGCTCTGCGGGACGGCCGCATCACTCCCGCCAGCTTCGAGCCTCAGCGCTATCTGGATCCGAGCTTGCGGCCGCTCATGAACCGGATCCGCGTCGCCGAGAGCCAGGAGTTCACGCGACGCTTCCCGCAGGAGCTGGGATCGCAGATCGAGGTGGTCACTCGCTCCGGCCAGCGCTTCACCACGCGGGCCGAGTACCCGAAGGGCCATGCTCGAAACCCGATGACGGACGACGACGTCGAAACGAAGTTCCGCGACCTTTCACTCGACGTCCTGGGCGCCGAGCAGGTGAACGCTGCGCTTCAAGCGCTCTGGCACCTCGACGAGGCGCCGCGAACCAGGGTCGTCCTGGACGCGCTCACGCTCTCTCCCGACGCCAAGCGTCCCTAGCCGGCCCTAGTCTAGTAATACACCGCGCGCCCGGCCCCGCCGGTCGCTACGACCAGCTCGCCCGTGACAGCCCAGGCTTTGTCTGACGCGAGGAATACGGCGAGATATGCAATCTCCGACGCGTCCACCATGCGCCCGATGGCATTGCCGCGCGGGGAGTCGTGGGCAAAGTCACGCTTCTCCACGTCATCCGCGGAAATGCCCAGTTCTGCGGCGCGGGCGGCCAGCAGGCGCGGGGTACGCTCGGTGCGGGTCGTACCGGGGTGGATGCAGTTGACGGTAATCCCGTAGCGGCCCAGCTGCACCGCCAGGGTCTTGGTGAAGTGCACCAGGGAGCCGTTGCGCGCGCCACCGCTGAGATTGCCGGCGTTGCGGGCATTGGTGCCGCTGATATTGATGATGCGGCCCCATCCCTGCTGCTTCAAGTAGGGAATGGCGGCGCGCGCGCAGCGCAACGCTCCGACGTACTTTACATTGAAGTCGTGCAGCAAATCCTCGTCGACGACGGTTTCAATGGGGCCGGTCGCGCTGGCCGAGCCGCCTGGCGGAGAACCGCTATTGACCAGGATGTGCAACCCGCCGAGCCGGTCGGCCGCCTGAGCGATTGCGCGATCGACCTGCTCCTTGCTGGTCACATCGGCCACCAGCGGGAGAACGCGCCGACCCGTCTTGGCCTCCAGTTCGCGCGCCGTCGCTTCCAGCTGGTCCTTCGAGCGAGCCACGATGGCCACGTCAACGCCTTCGCGGGCCAACTCCAGGGCTATGGCTCTGCCGATGCCCAGGCTCCCCCCGGTCACGAGCGCGTGCTTACCTTGCAGTCCAAAGTCCATCGCGTCACCCCTCTGCCTGTTGGTCGTTCGTCTGTTGGCCTACGGAGAAGAATTCATGGCAGGGCATTCTAAGTCAGGCGAGGCCCGGCCTGCTGTCTCTTCTTCCCGAGTCGTCCCGGATTTCACATAGGACCCGAATCGGGGTCTCAGATCACGTAGGCCAGACCATTCCAGCCGGGAGGAACAGATGAGCGACAAGGCCACACTGTTGCGGGAGGCGGACGAGGCGTTCGCGGAGCTGCGCCTGGCGGTCGAGGACCTGACGGACGAAGAGATGCGCCGCGTCTGGCTCGGCACCTGGGGCGTGCGCGAGATCCTGATCCACATCTCGGGCTGGCACGACGCGATGACCCCCGCCCTCGGGCGTATCGCGAAGGGGGAGGCGCCGTACCCGGTGGGGACGTACGACGACTTCGACGCGTGGAATGCGCGCTTCGTCCAGCAGAAGACGGGGGTGAAGACCACCGACGTCCTTGCGGAGCTCGACACATCCCACCAGGAGTTCGTCGGGGCCGCCCGAGCAGTGCCGGAGCTCCACTTCGTGCCTGGCGGCGCTGCCCGGCAGCCGTTCGAAGGCGCCGGCGCGGGACACTATCGCGAGCACGCGGCCCAGATCCGCGAGTGGCGGCAACCCCCGCCGGGCAGGTAGGGTTCTGACGCGACGTCAGCCGCCGACGCCGAGGATCATGGCGGCGCGATGCCCCCGAGGTAGGCGCGCCGCACCTCGGCGTTTCGCTGAATCTCCGCCCGGCACGCCTTCCGCGATCACGCTCCCGAAGTGCATCACCGAGATGCGGTCGGACATGCTCATCACGACGTCGATCTTGTGCTCGATCAGGATGATGGTGTAGCGCCCCTTGAGCTTGCGCACGAGCACCACCATCTTCTTCGTTTCATCCGGTGCCAGCCCCGCCGCCGGCTCGTCCAACAGGAGGAGGCGCGGCTTGGTGGGGCGAGAATCAGACCAAGTGGGCCCGGTGTCAAGCCGCCACGGCGGGTGCCCGAGCCGCTCAGCCTCCGGGGAGCGCGGCGGGCGCAATCGGAAGGAGAACCTTTAGCACGCTGCCGCGGCCCTTGACGCCGTCGCTCTCCACGCTGATCGTTCCGCCATGGAGCTCGACGAGCTTCCGCGTCAAGGCGAGGCCTAACCCGGTCCCGCCTTGCTCGCGGGCGTACGAAGAGTCGACCTGCTCGAACGCGTCAAAAATCCGGGCCTGATCCTCGGGCTTGATACCAATCCCGGTGTCCGCGACCATGATCCGCAGCGCGCCGTTCGCGCTCTCGCCGGCCGCCAGCGCTGCGCTGACCGTGTCGGCCGTCACCTTGACATACCCGCCGGGCCCGGTGAACTTGATCGCGTTGCTCAACAAGTTGTAGATCACTTGCTGCAGCCGGTGCCGGTCGGCCGTGATCGTGGGCAAGGCATCGTCCACGTCCGCGCTCACCGTGATGTTCTTCTCGCGCGCCAGCGCCTGGACGACGCCGACGACCTCCCGGAGGTCGTCGGCGACGGCCACGCGCGTAAGGTCGAGGGTCAAGCGCCCAGCATCGACCTTGGCCAGATCGAGCACATCGTCGACCAATTTTCGGAGGTGCCGGCCCCCGGCGAGGATCGTCGTCAGATATTCGAGCTGGCGCTCGTTCAACGCTCCGTACGTCTTGTTCGCGAGCACCTGGGAGAATCCGATCACGGCGTTGAGTGGGGTGCGGAGCTCGTGGCTCATCGAAGCGAGAAACTCGCCCTTGGCCCGACTCGCCCCTTCCGCGGCGACCTTGGCGTCGAGGAGCTGCCGCGATTGCTCCAGCAGCTGCCGAATGTAACGCTGCGCTTCCGCGTGGAGGCGGGCGTTCTCGAGCGCGACGAGTAACGCCAGGCCGACCGCCGCACTCAATGCGGTCAGCACTCCGGTCCACGTGCGCGCCTCGAGGCGCGCGGCCTCGGCCTGCGCCACGAGCACCCGCGTGTGGATCGCCGCCATCAGCCCGTCCAGGCTCTCCTGGACCTCCTCGGCGAGCGGCCGCGCCTCGGCGTCGGTCAAGCGCAGGGCCCGGGCGCGGTCGCCGCTTCGGACGAGCGCCTGCTCCTGGGTGACGATGCGGCGGTACCCCTCGAACGCAGCGCGCGCCGCGCCGAGCTTCACGGCCTCCTGCTCGCTCTGCACGTATCCCGCGAGATTCTCGAGATCTTCGGCGACCCGCGCCGCCCGCTCGGTCCACGCCGTCGCGTAGCGCGCGTCGCCCAGCACCACCGCGCGCATCTCGAGCCGCACGAGCGGCGCGATCGCCTCGCGGGTGGACGCGGTGAGGTGGACCGCAGGGACGGTGCGGGTCACGATCTCCCGGTTGACGGACACGAGTTTACCGACCGCGTGGAAGCTGAGGAAACCGACGACCGCGAGCATGACGATGACGAGGACCGAGGTCAGGAAGGGTTTCGCGGCGAGCCGCATGTCAGGGGAGACCGCAAGACGCGGACCATTTCCGGACAATCACGACAACGGCTGATGTCGTGGGCACTTACCCCGTCGCAGGGTCTTGATCAATCGGGCTCGGTCGGGTGATTTCTGACCAGCCGACTCCTTAGATGGCTCGACTGTGACCAGCACCGGAGTTAAATGAAAACTGGCTTCCGTCGTCAGCTTTCATTGCTGCGATCAGCGCGCGAGCGGATCGGGGCGCAGCTGAAAGTGTACGACCACGGGCTTCTTTCCTTTGCCGCCTTCCATGAGCCAAGGCGCCCGGTCTCCGCTGGTCGTCCACAACCCCCGGCCCTTCCAGCCGGCGCTCGCGTCGTCGATGCGCCCGTCGAACCCCTTGGCGTAGAAGCCCAGCGGGTACGGGACGCGCAGCAGGATCATCTTGCCGTCCTTGAGTGCGACCAGGCCGTCGTTGAGGTTGGCGGTCGACATCGGCACGTCCTCACCCAGCCCGAACGTGTTGTGCTGGTCGACCCAGGTGTAGTAGCTCGACTCGGCGCTGTTCTCGCCGATCGCCTGGAAGCCGGGGCCGGGGTACTGGTAGAACGCCCAGCCCTCCGGGCAGTGATCACCGGTGGCCTTCGGCCCGTTGAGCGGCCCCTTGCACTTGCGCCGGTCGAAGCTGCCGATGTGGCCGCTTCCCATTGACGCCCACACCACGCCCTGCTTGTCGATGTCGGCGCCACGGATGCCGAAATAGGGCTTTGGCACGTTGTAGATTTCCGCGAGCGCGGTCGCCGGCGGGTTCGGCCCCGGAACGAGCCGCACGACTGCCGCGGTACCGCCGAAGACTCCGACAGAGCCCCAAATGGACCCGTCGACGGGGCTTGGCATCACGGCATAGAAGCCTCCGCCGATGCGCTTGTCCTTGGTCGGATCGACTGGTTGATCGGGCTCGACGTAGTCGTCGCGCTTGCCGTTGCCGTTGGTGTCCAGCACGAACGCCGTCCACCCCTGTGACTTGGCCGCGTCACCCGTCTCGTCGAACAATCTGGTGTTGACCCAGCCGATCACCGGGCCGCCACCGCTGGTCCAAAGCGTATCGTTGGCGTCGTAGCCGAACTGCAGATGATGCGTCTGGAAGCAGGTATCAACGAACGTGTACTTCATCGTCTTCGGGTCGAGGAACGTGAGGTGGCGGTTCGCGTTCTCAACCGGGAACAGCTTGGCCGAGGGATGGTCGGAGCCCTTCGTGCAGAAGCCCGGGTTCTTCGGGCCGCGCACCGTCGCCGCGAACCAGACCCTGCCTTTCTTGTCGAACATGCCGTTGTGGTTGTTGGCCTTGGTGTCCCAGATCTTCTCCTCGCCCCAGTAGGGCGAGGGCGCCATTGGCTTGGGGATCGCGGCGTGCCCGGGCCCGAACGCCTCCGGCGTGTCGGCGTCGCGCACCGGAGCCGTGAAGCTCGTGACGGTGTGCGTCTTGGGATCGAGGATCGGGTAGACGTCCGTCGCGTATTCGGGCGAGCCGTAGACCGGGCCGTAGGCATTGACCGTCGGATAGCGCCGATCCGAGGCGATGAGGTCGTGGAGATACTTCTTCGGGTCCCCCCACTCCCACGTCGTGACGACGATGTTGCGCTCGACGCCTTGTGGCCGCGTCGGCTTGCTGTGCGGCAGCTCACCCTTGGCGATGCGGTCGGTCCAATCGCCGAAGTACTTGAACGGCGCGCCGCCCAGGACTCCGGTGAGCGGGTTCAGCATCAACGGTGCGGCCTGTCCCGACTGCACGCGGCGGATCCACGCCTTTTCCGATGACTCGAACTGGCCGAGCGCCGCGGGGATCGTGCGGGTGGACAGCTGGCCCAGCTGATGGCAGCCGACGCAGGACCTGTTCTTCACCACGGTGAGCCAGTCGCTCTGGGTGATCTTCGCGGGAATGTTGCTCGTCCCGCCGAATTGGCTCGCGTCCGGGATCTTGAGCATCGAGTACCAGTAGATCGCCGGATAGTATTGCGCGGCCGCGGCCGCACTCGGCGCCGGTATCGCACGGAGATTCAATAGTTTGCCGGGCTCGCCGTCGACCTTCGCCGAGTCGACGAGGCCGTAGCCGCGCGCCCACACCTTGTATTTGGCTTTGGGAAGGTCGGGGACCACGTACCGGCCCCGGTCGT
>JAHFDK010000362.1 GCA_023249095.1 Candidatus Rokuibacteriota bacterium
GTCATGCCGTGTTGAGCTTCGAACGTGACCACCTGGCCATCAAATCTGTGCAGAGCAGAGAAAGTCGCCTCGCATAGCTGGGCTGCACTCCGGACGATCGCCTCGAAGACTGGGCGCAAAGCGGTCTGCGATTGGCTGATCACGCGCAAGATCTCACTCGTCGCCGTCTGCTGCTCCAGGGCCTCGCTGGTTTGTGCATGCGCCAGGGTGAGTGCCCGGTTCTTCTCCTGCAGCTCCGTGAACAGGCGGACGTTCTCTATCGCAATCACAGCCTGGGACGCGAAGGTTTCCAGTAGCTGGATCTGCTTCCCCGTGAACGGCCGGATCTCGGTGCGGCGAATTGTGATGGCGCCGATCGCCACGCCCTCGCGCACGAGCGGCACTGTGAGCATTGTCCGCCATCCCGCGCCCGTATCGGCGGGCAGGGCTTCGGGATAGTCTCGAGCAGCGTCGGTGTCGAGAATGTCGTGGACGTGGATCGTTCGACACTCGAGGATAGCGCGGCCAGCGGTGCTACCCGTCGTGATGCGTCGGACCGCCGGCAGAATCAGCGGAATCGGCCCGAAATGCGCGACGCGACGCAGGTCATGCCCTTCAACACGCATGATGAGGGCATCCGTCGCCCCGCAAACCCCCGCCGCGCTGGCGGTAACGGCGTCCAGCACGGGCTGGATGTCGGTCGGCGAGCTGCTGATAACCTTGAGGATCTCGGCGGTCGCCGTCTGCTGCTCCAGCGCCTCGGTCAAGTCGCGGTTGCGTGCTTCGAGCTCCTTGAACAGCCGGACGTTCTCGATGGCGATGACCGCCTGGTCGGCGAATGTCTTGAGCAACTCGATCTGCGTGGCGGTGAACGGGCGAACCTCGAGGCGACGAATCAGGATCACCCCGATCGCCTCTCCCTCCCGCATGAGCGGCACGCCCAGGGTGGTGCGATGGCCGATCCTCAGGGCATCGGCCTGTCCTTGGGGGAACTCATTCCCGCTGGCGGCAAGGTCGTGAACGTGAACGGTCTTGCGATCGAGGATCGCGTTCTCCGAGACCCGACCCCGCCTGAGCGGTCTCAGCTCCAGCGCGATCGGGATCGGTCCCTGGTGGGCCCGGACGCGGACGTGGTCCCCTTCTCTCAGACCGATCCAGGCATCGTAGGCTTCGCAGAGCCGCATCGCGCTGCGTGTGACCGCATCGAGTACCGGCTGCACGTCGGTCGGTGAGCTTGAGATGACGCGCAAGATTTCCGACGTTGCTGTCTGCCGCTCCAGCGCTTCCTTCGTCTCGTTGAACAAGCGCACGTTCTCGATGGCGATCACCGCCTGGTCGGCGAAGGTCTTGAGGAGCTCGATCTGCCTGGGGGTGAACGGCTGCACGGCGACGCGCCGGATCAGGATGACGCCGATCGGGACCCCTTCGCGCATGAGCGGGGTGGCTAGAATGGTCTTAGTCTCGCGATTGATCTGGGGGAATTCGGTCTCGGGCAGAAGGCTGAGGTCCTCGATGTGCAGCGTGCGGCGTTCGATGACCGACCGTCCAGTGGGGTAGTCGCGACTGAGTGGAATGTCGTCGGGCGCTCCCAACGGAATCGATCCGAACCGCGAGACCAGGCGCAGTGTGTCGCCGTCGATGCGACGAATGGTTGCGTCGGTCGCGCTGCACACGCGGGCCGCGTTCTCCGCCACGGCGTCCATCACCGGCTGGAGGTCGGTCGGTGAACTTGAGATGACGCGTAGGATCTCGCTGGTCGCCGTCTGCTGCTCCAGCGCCTCCTTCGTCTCGTTGAGTAGCCGGACGTTTTCGATGGCGATCACGGCCTGATCGGCGAAGGTCTGGAGCAGTGCGATCTCGTCGTCGGCAAAGGGTCCAGGCTCTCGGCGGCTGGCGCCGATCGTCCCAATAACATCGGTCTCGCGGAGCATCGGTACGACCAGCAGGCTTCGATAGCCCCTGGCCCGCGCGGCGTTGCGGTGGTTGGACGACAGTCGCGGATCCGTTTCGGTGTCGCTCACGACAATCGGAACTCGGCCACGAATCGCCTGTGCGAGGGGCGATTCTTGAGCCGGGAGCACCCGGGACAGGCGGTTCAATGCGTCGTCGCCCGACTCGCTCGTCGTGCTGAACGCGGCGAGATGCAGCTCATCGCCGACAAGCCTCCTGACGACGATCGACCACGCGCGCACCAGTCGCATCGAGCTTCTGACAATCGTGTCGAACACCGGCTGTGGGTCGGTCGGCGAGCTCCTGATAGCGCGCAGAATCTCGGCGGTCGCTCTTTGCTGTTCCTGCGCGTTAGCTAGTTCTAGCTCGCGGTTGAGCGTCTGGGGCTGCCCCGGCGACTTGGCCACGCGTTTCTCGGGATCGCGAGCCTCGGAGGCCTCGTTCTTCCCCAACGCGGGCACAACAGGAAGCTTGGATTTGCCCCTGGTCTTCGAGGGCTTGGCACCCCGACGCATCGGCCTCTCCTTGCCTCTCACAGGCGTCACGACTGCGCAGCGATCGACGACAGGCTAGGCGAAGGCGCTTGTGTGGGCAAGTGGGGCTACCTGGGTACGCCTGCGAAGGCACGCGGGCCTTGGATGGGGGATGGGTTGATCCACACTTCCACGGGACGCACATGAAGCAGTTAGGCGTGCGTGACACTCCTCTCGTGCCGGCACCGCGGACACTTCATCTCAAACCTTCATCTCCGCCTCCGCCTTTTCCAGCCAGAACCGCATGTCCATCTCACGGTACATCGTCGCCGCGGTGGCGAGATGCTCTTGCGCCTGCTCGCGCTTGCCGGTGCGCCGGTAGAGCTTGCCGAGGCCGAGGTGGCAGTGGGCGACGAGCGGGCGCATGCCACGCGGCTCGGCGAGGGCCAGCGCCCCGTGATAGTAGGCTTCGCCGGCCTGGGCGTCGAACCGGTCGGGGTGGGTCGCGACGTCGCCGAGGAGCTGGTGCGCGTGGGCCGCGGCTCCGGGGTGGCGCGGACAGAACTCGATGGCGCGATCGGCCAGGCGCCGGGCCTCGTCGAGCCGGCAGAGCAGGAGACAGGCGAGGGCCTGCAATCACCGATATCGAACACGCTCAGGTTCGAGGTCGACCTGATCTAAGGCACTGCGCTGGCCCGCAATCACCGAAGTCGCTTCGCCTGACCTCTGAGGTAAACCTCCTCTGATCGGCAGTCCGGTGGAGGGCGAGTCTAGATCGAGGTCAGCGGCAGGAAAACGGGGCGCCGAGTCTCCCCGACGCCCCGTCGAGCGAGTGGCGGGAGGATCAGGGATCGGGCGAGTTGAAGCCCTTGATGAAGGCGTCCACGATTACGGCATAGCCTGCGTCGTTGGGGTGGATGCACTCTTGGCCGGGCGGCTCCACGAAATCGTCAATGCCCATCTGAGCCCTCTCGGCGAAGGGCTGGTGAAGCTCTGCGACCTTGGCGCCGTGCTCTTTGGCCAGGTCACGGAGCCGGTCATTGAGTCCCCGCTGCAGAAGTCCCACACCGCCTTCCAGTGCTGCCTCGCCGAGGGCTGCTCGCCCCTGGAGATCGCAGCGCGGCACCAGAAGCGGGTTGTATTGCGTGCGCACCAGAATCGCGCTCTCCGGTCCGGCGAAGAACCGGAGCGTTTTGAGCATGAGATCCACGGTCTGCTCGATTTCGTTGAGAAGGGCGTTGATGCGGGCAAGACAGCTCACGTCCTGAAGGCAGGTGGCGGCCTGAGGCGACTGGATGAAATGGCGGAGGTCATTTCCACCGCAGCCCAATGACACCACGACACCCGACGGGCGGTGGGTCTGAATCTCGACGATGGACGGAGGGAGCTCGTTGTGCGCGACATCCCTGCACTCCACCCCGGTGGGCTGGCTGAAGTTGTGTACGTCGATCGCCGATCCGAAGCGGCTTGGATCCGCCAGATAGTCGCGGAAGGGAATCACGTAGCCGCCCTCGGACGAGCCGACGCCGAAGTCGATGGAATCCCCCAGGACGACGTAGCCGGGGTGCGCAACTTGTGCCTGGGCCCTCAAGGGGAAGCAGACGGCTCCGACCAGCACAAGAGCGATGAGCATCCGGAAGAGCATCCCAATCCTACCGCCGCTATCCATCATGATCGCCTCCATGTTCACGCATGATCGCCTCCATGTTCACGACAAGCCCCGATGCAAGACGGAGCTCCCTGCGTTTGCCGAACTCTTGGGCGGCGTTCCCTCCTGTGGCTGTAGTTCGCAGCGTCTGGCCGACTCAACTATTGTTGTGAGGCCACCTCCCGTGACCGCTCCGTTGGCGGTCCGCACTCTCGGAGCTGCAAGTCGAAGACCAAACGAAGAAGTCTGTGAAGATCGCAAGATAGATTGCGCTCTGCGGTTATCGGCTGGTGGTGGTGCTGTCAAAGTTCGACAGTGGTGGACGTCGAACATCCGACCGCAGTAAGAACCCGGGCGTCAGGGTCGTCGGCGACGCGTAGTCGCGTGGCAAATAGCTTCAGTCGCATGAGGGCTATCGCCCAGTAGCGAAATGAAAGTGATTCGCCAACGACGCCATACCGACATTTGCCCCTACACTCGATCCGGCTGGCCAGGGATCATCGGGGGCACGGGCGAGGACGCCGTCGCGGCGGCGCGCTCCTGGATCCGCGCGACAGCCACGAAGAGCAGCCCGGAGGCCACGAACGCCACGACGGGCACGTGGAGTGCGGTCGTCACCGTCGATCCGTCCGCGATCCACCCGACGATGGCCGGAGCCGGCGCGTTGCCGAGCAGATGGATCCCGAAGAGGAAGGTGCCCTGGGCGGTGGCGGCGAGCCTCGGGGGCACCATCTCGTGCACGACCGCCGCCGCCGGGCCGTTGTAGACCGACAGCAGGAGGATCGTGAGGGCGACGAGTGCCAGGAACGGCGCGATCGCGTGCGTGTGGAGCGCCAGGAGCGCGGCGAGCCCTCCCGCGACGAAAGAGATCCCGATCGCCAGCGAGTACCCGCCCGCGTGCCGCCGCTTGGCGGCGTCACCGGCCCAGCCCCCCAGTACCGCACCGCCAGCCCCGCACGCGATCCCTGCTGCCAGTAGGAAAATTCCCGCGCTCGCCCGCGGGAGCGAGCGTTCCACGCCGAGCAGGTACTCCGACCAGGTGATGAGCCCGCTCATCCCGAACGTCGCGAGGATGCCCCCGCCGAGAGCGACCAGGAACGCCGGCTGCGAAAGCACCGCGCGCGCCGAGACCCGGTCCGCGGTCGCGGCCGAGGCCGGAAACACAACGAAACCCGCCGCGACTGCGAGCAGGAACCCCGGCAGCCCGGCGATCAGGAGCGCAGAACACCATCCCAGCACGGGGCCCACCACCGCGCCCAGTGCCAGGCCCGCCGTGCCGCCGAGCGCCATCCCGACATTGTAGATCCCGAGCGCCCGGCCGCGGCGCTCGGCCGGCGCTGCGGCGCACAGGAGCGCGTTGGATCCGGGCCCGTAGACACCCTCTCCCAGCCAGGATGGCGTCCAGCGTGAGCGCCTGCCACAGTTGATGGCCAACGTGGACCGGGCCGGCTTCGCGGACATCTTCGACGCGGACCTGGTCGGGGTGA
>JAHFDK010000096.1 GCA_023249095.1 Candidatus Rokuibacteriota bacterium
CGGGAGCCGAGCCGGCGGTGCGAACCGGCATGATCACGGGTGGGCTGGTCAGCCGCGCGCTCTGGTGGTTCCGGTGGGGCGCGATGCTGACGTTCATCACCGGCTGGCTCTATCTCTCGCACAGGTTAGGCCAGCTCGGCCTCCAGCCGTTCTTCAGCACGTCGTACGGCTGGGCGATCTTCATCGGCGGCATCATCGGCAGCCTCATGTGGTTCAACGTCTGGTTCATCATCTGGCCGGCGCAGCAGGTCGTCATGGCGTCGGCGGCCCGGGTCAAGGAAGGCGGCCAGGCGATCCCGGAGGCGGCCGCGCGCGGCGCGCGTGGTGGTGTCACCTCCCGCACGAACACCCTGCTCTCGATCCCCATGCTCTTCTTCATGGGCGCCGCCAGCCACTGGGCCTTTTTCACGCCGACGGCGCGGCCCGCGAAGATCGCGATGCTCGTCGTCTTCCTGATCATCCTGGCCATCGTCCAGGCGAACGCCGTCGTGGGACCCGCGACCCCGGACAAGGCGAGCGCGGGCAAGAAGCTGCTGAGCACGGTCAAGGGGACGTTCTGGGCCGGCTTCGTGCTCACCGCGGTCTTCGTGATCGCGCTCAAGATCATCTTCGGCTGATCGCAGGCACGTTCGACGCGGAGGCTCGGCGGGGGATCCCGCCGGGCCTCCGGACATCAGCGCAGGTAGTCGGCGAGCGCCGCGAGATCCGGCGCCACTGCCGGCAGCGGGACCATGACCTTGGTCGGCCGCTTCGGCGTGTACCCGGGCGGGTACGTCCCGTTCAGGACCTTCGCCTCCAGCAGCGCGCGCGACGAGCCCTTGACCGGCGGGCCGACGGGGCCCGGCTGCGCGGGGTCGCTGTTGTGGCACGCAATGCAGTGGGCGAGATAGACCTGACGCCCGCGCTCGGCGCTCGGCGAAAGCCCACTCTCCGAGCAGCCGCCCGCCGCGACGGCGAGCGCTACCATCGCCAGCGCCGCGCCCTTCACGCGAGGTCCTCCAGGAGACTCCTCTTCGTCTCGTGGGAAAGCACCGTGCGCGCGCGCGCGTTCGGGTGCTCGACGACCAGCGCGACCTCGCTCGTCCCGAAGCGCTCACGCGCCTCGAGTGGCAGGGTGAATCGGACGAAGTGGACGGCGCTCAGCTTGCCGCGCTCCTCGTCGGAATGGCCGGCCTCGAAGTCGCCCACGATCACATGGGGCCCCACGGTCATCGTCACGTAATCGCGCGTGTCGATGCCGAGCAGCTTGTCGAGCACCGGCTTGATCTCCGCAGGGTCGGCGATCTCGATCATCAGCGTCGCCGACAGCTCGCCCGGGTGCGGGAGGAGGGCGTTGTAGACCCCGACCTCCTCGGCCATCTTCGTCTCGTCCACGATGCGCTCGGCCCGGACCATCTCCTGGATCTGGAACCAGACCGTCGCGCGATTCTCGAAGACGAAGGTGAGGTAGCGACCGACCGACACGCGGCGCGCCTTCTTCAGCTCGACGATCTGGCGGCGGCGGGCGTCGCGGACTTTCTCATACTCGACGAGATTCAGGATCTCGGAGGGGACGAGCGAATTCATGCGCTCACTCCTGGAGACCGTAGGCCGTCGCCAGGATCTCGATGGGATGCTTCGGCTTCCGGCCCGTCCCCTGCTCGATCTGGAGCGCCGCCAGCGGACAGTCGGTGGCCGCGGTCGGCGCGCCCGCGGTGGCGATCGCGTCGAAGAGCGGCTTCGCGAGCTTGAGCGACAGCTCGTAGTATTCCTTCTTGAAGCCCCAGGTGCCGTCCACGGCAGAGCACTTCTCGACCACGTCGACCGAGGCGCCCGGAATCGTGCGGAGCACGTCCGCCGACTTGTGGCCGATGTTCTGGGCCCGCAGATGGCAGGGCACGTGGTACGTCACGGCGCCGACCGGCGCCGTGAAGTTCGTGTCGAGCTCGCCCGCCGCGTGCAGCTTCGCGAGGTATTCGAAGAGATCCCGTGTGTTCGCCGCGACGAGCTCGGCGTCCTCGGAGCCGTCGAGCCACGGGTACTCCTGCTTGAGCATGTAGCTGCAGGTCGGCCCGGGCACGACGATCTCACGCCCTTCCCGGACTGCCGCCGCGAGGCTCTTGACGTTGTCCCGGATAAGGGCCTTCGCTTCGTCCACCGCACCGCCATCGAGATATGGCATGCCGCAGCAGCGCTGCGGCGGCACGCTCACGTCGACGCGGTTCCGCTCGAGGACGCGTACCGCGGCGCGCCCCGTCGCCGGCTCGTAATACTCGACGCTGCACGTATGAAACAGCGCGACTCGACGCGCGGCCGCCGGAGGAGCCTGGTGAGCGGTCTTCCCTGCCGCGTGACGTCTGAACCAGCGGCTGAACGTCTTGCGCTGGAACTTGGGCATGTTCCGCTTCTTGTGGATACCCACGACGGCCTGCATGAACGCTCGATGCACGCCCAGTTCGTTCACCCAGTTCGACAGGGGCGCGCCGAGGCTCCCGAGCCGGCCGACGAGCTCGGCATTGCCCAAGAGCTTGTCTTGAAGCGTCACGCCGTTCGTCCGGGCCCCGGCCGCGCGCGCGCGCAGCATGAGCCGCGGGAAGTCGACCTCCCAGCGATGCGGCGGCGTGTACGGACAGTGGTTGAAGCAGAGCTTGCACTGGTAGCAGAGATCGACGACTTCCTTGACGTCGGCAACGGGCAGCTTCTCCACGTCGCCGTCGACGGCATCGACGTCCATTCGATCGAACAGCACCTTGAAGGATGGGCAGAGCGGCAGACACCGCCGACAGCCGCCGCAGATGTCGTACACCCGCCGCAGCTCCTTGTCGACCGCGCCGAGATCCCAAAACTCCGGATGCCTGATATCGAGACTCGCCATGACGGACCTGTCGCGTTTAGCGACCGCACGGGTTCGCGGCGGGCGGGGCAGCAGGAGGGGTCGACCGGACCCGTTCCCGCCAACGCGGCAGCGGGAGTCGCGCGCCCGGATGGAGCCCAGCCACCGCGGGGGAGCGAACGCGCGCCGCGTGGTCCGGCGACCCCTCCTGCTGCCCCGCCCGCCGCGAGCCCGTCGTCAGCTAAATCGCTTCAGCCGGTTCCTTCCCGGCGATCTGCTGAAGACCCTTGGTGAACCGCCCGGCGTGCGACTTCTCGGCCTTGGCCAGCGTCTCGAACCACTCCGCCAGCTCGTTGAAGCCCTCGCCGCGCGCGGTCTTGGCCATGCCCGGGTACATCTGGGTGTATTCGTAGGTCTCGCCGGCGACGGCCGCCTTGAGGTTCTTCTCGGTCTTGCCGATCGGCTCGCCGGTCGCCGGGTCGCCCACTTCCTTCAAGAAATCGAGATGGCCGAACGCGTGGCCGGTCTCGGCATCCGCCGTGTCCTTGAAGAGGCCGGCGATGTCGGGGAAGCCCTCGATGTCCGCCACGCGCGCAAAGTAGAGGTATCGCCGGTTCGCCTGCGACTCGCCGCCGAACGCTTCCTTGAGATTCTCGAAGCTCTTAGTGCCCTTGAGGCCTGCCATAGCTCCTCCTGTATTGGGTAACTGGCGGTCGGCCGCGTTGCCGCCGGCACGCGACGCAGCGACCGTAGTATTCGGTTCGGTGCTCCAGGACCTCGAACCCGATGGGCGCCGCAACCCGGCGCCGGACGCTTCGCTCGGTGCGGCCGGGCACGTCGTAGATCCGGCCGCACGCGAGACAGGTGAAGTGATCGTGCGGCGCCGTGTTTCCATCGAAGCGCATGCCGCCCGCATCGGCGCGCTCGGCCAGGAATCCCTCGGCGGCCAGCATGCGGAGGTTGCGATGGACGGTCGCGAGGCTCACCCGCGGTAGCCGACGTCGCACGCGCTGGTAGACGAACGCGGCCGTCGGGTGGGCGTCGGTCGCGCGGACTACGTCGAGAATCAGCCGGCGCGGCCGCGTCAGCCGGAGCCCGCGTGCGCGCAGCGTGTCGAACCCGCGGTCCTTGTTAGGAATCATTATCAATTACTACATCGTCGAAGCGTACAGACGCCGGCCCCGCGTGTCAAGCGGCTCGCGCTCTGGCGTGCCCGGGGAACTTCCAGTAGACTACCCACCTCAGGAGGACCGTTCGAATGGCTCGGCCCCTCGGGCTTCGCATCCAGGGAGCCCGACAGAACAACCTCAAGAACATCTCGCTCGAGATCCCCCACGACCGCCTCACCGTCGTGACCGGGGTATCCGGCTCCGGTAAGTCCTCCCTCGCCTTCGACACGCTCTTCGCCGAGGGCCAGTGGCGCTACATCGAGTCGCTCTCGACCTATGCCCGGATGTTCCTCGAGCGAGTCGACCGTCCCGACGTGGACAAGATCGAGCAGATCCGCCCGGCGGTTGCCCTGGAGCAGAAAAACCCGGTCCGGACGGCGCGCTCGACGGTCGGCACCGCCACCGAGATCTACGACTACCTCCGGCTGCTCTACGCGAAGATCGGCCACGTCCACTGTCCGAGCTGCGGCGCGCCGGCCGCGTCGCATTCGCCACAGTCCATCGTCGATGCGTTACTGGAGGAGCACCCGGGGGCGCGCGCGATGATCACGTTCCGCCTCGCCGTCCCCGCCGGGCTCCCGCCCGCGGAACTCTGGGCGAATCTCACTCGGCGAGGCTTCGCCCGCGTCCGGGTCGACGGCGACATCCTCGACCTCGCCGCCCCGCCGCCGGTCGACTTCGGCGAGCGGAAGGCGATCGCGGTGATCCTCGATCGCGTCGTGCTGGACTCGGCGCAGCGCGGACGCATCACCGAGTCGGTCGAGGCGGCGCTGCGCGAAGGCGGCGGGCGGCTCGCGGTCGAGGTCGTCGGGGCCGGGACCCGAGAATTCGGCGAGGACTTCCGCTGCAGTGGATGTGGCGCCGTCCTCGATCGGCCGCAGCCCCTCCTGTTCTCGTTCAACCACCCGCTGGGGGCGTGCCCGGAGTGCAAGGGATTCGGCAACGTCCTCAAGTACGACGAGGCGCTCGTCGTGCCGGACCGCACGCTGAGCCTCGCCGACGGGGCGGTGGAGCCATGGACGCACCCCTCGGGACGCCGGTACCAGCGCGAGCTCATGAAGGCGGCTCGGCGGCGGAAGGTCGACACCGAGACGTCGTGGGAGAAGCTTCCCGAGGCCACGCGCGGATTCGTCTACGCCGGCGATGGGAGTTTCCCCGGCATCCAGGGCTTCTTCGAGGAGGTCGAGTCGTACCGGTACAAGCTCCACGTGCGCGTCTTCCTCTCACGCTATCGCAGCCAGTCGGTCTGCCGGACGTGCCGTGGCGCGCGGCTCAAGCCCGCCGCGTTAGCGGCGCGGGTCGCGGGGCTCACGATCGCCGAGTTCACCGCGCTCACGATCGACGGCGCGGCCCGTCTCCTCGGCAACCTCGGCCTCAGCACCTGGGAGGCGCTCGTGGCGCGCGAGATCCTGCGCCAGCTCAACGCCAAGCTCACCTTCCTGCTCCGCGTCGGGCTCGGCTACCTCACGCTCTCCCGGCAGACCCGGACGCTGTCGGGCGGCGAGGCGCAGCGAATCAACCTGGCCAATCAGCTCGGCTCGCAGCTCGTGGGGACGCTCTACGTGTTGGACGAGCCGTCGATCGGGCTGCACGCGCGCGACACCACCCGGCTCGCCGAGCTCTGCCACGAGCTCGCGCAGGCGGGCAACACCGTGGTGGTCGTCGAGCACGACCGCGAGTTCATCGGGGCCGCGGATCACATCGTCGAGCTCGGACCGGGCTCGGGCGAGCGCGGCGGCGAGATCGTCTTCAACGGTCCGCAGGCCGAGTTCCAGCGGGCGACGCACTCGCTCACTGCGCGCTATGTCTCGGGACGCGAATCGATCCCGGTGCCGCCGTTCCGGCGGAGTGGGCGGCGCGCGCTGACGCTCGCCGGCGCACGCCAGCACAACCTCAAGAACGTGACCATCCGCGTCCCGCTGCACACGCTCACCGTCGTGTCGGGCGTGTCGGGTTCGGGCAAGTCCACGCTGGTGCACGACACGCTCTATCGAGCCGTCGCGCGCGCCTTCAAGACCGACTTCGCGCCGCCGGGCGCTTACGACGCGCTGGTCGGCATCGAGTACCTCAAGGGCGTGCGCCTCATCGACCAGGAGCCGATCGGCCGCACGCCCCGCTCGAACCCGGTCACCTACGTGAAGGCGTTCGACGAGATCCGCAAGCTCTTCGCCGCGCTCCCGCGGGCCAAGGCGCTCGGCCTCGACTCGGGGGCGTTTTCGTTCAACGTCCAGGGCGGCCGATGCGAGTCGTGTCAGGGCGACGGCTTCCAGAAGGTCGAGATGTACTTCTTCGAGGACGTGTACGTCTCCTGCCAGGAATGCGAGGGGCGGCGATACCGGCCAGACGTCCTCGGCGTGAAGCTCCGCGGCCGCAACATCAGCGACGTTCTGCACATGACCGTGGACGAGGCCGGCGACTTCTTCGCCGCCCAGAACGGCCTCGCGCGACGGTTGCAGACGCTGCAGGCGGTGGGGCTCGGCTATCTCCGGCTCGGGCAGGCGGCGACGACGCTGTCGGGCGGCGAAGCGCAGCGGCTCAAGATCGCCGCCGAGCTGGGCGCCCGCGCGACCGGCGAGATGCTCTACATCCTCGACGAGCCGACGACCGGTCTCCACCTCGACGACGTCAAGAAGCTCCTCGGCGTGCTCAACCGGCTGGTCGACGCCGGCAACACCGTGCTCGTCGTCGAGCACCACCTGGACGTCATCAAATCCGCGGACCACATCATCGACCTCGGCCCCGAGGGCGGCGAGGAGGGCGGGGAGATCGTCGCCGAAGGCTCGCCCGAGACGATCGCCCAGACGCCGGGCTCGTATACCGGCAAGTTCCTGGCGGAGGTCCTCCCGAGGCCCAACGGCAAGCACGGCCCTTCCTGAGCGCCCCGACCATCGCCTTCGCCCTCGGGTGGGCGATGGAGACCACCAACGGACGGGTGCTCGCCGGGATCTTCAATGGCCTGACCCGCCCCCTGCCGGCCTGCTAGAATCGCGGGGATGCCGACCCATCTGTTTATCGTCAACCGACTGCATCCCGATCTCTATGAGGACCTGCGCAAGCGTTTCGCCAGCGATCCGAATGTGAAGGTGACCCTCGACCGTCGACTCGGGGCCCGTCGAATGCGGACGGCTCCGGCGGCAGCCGAGCGTCGCAGAGCGGAACGTCGGTCGCGGCCGGAGGTCGATCAGAAACTTCAGATCGCCTCCCACACGATGATCGTGAGTGGGTCGTCCGAGGCGGCGAGCCTGCGTGAAGCCCGCGAGTGGGTCGAGGGGATCCACGACCGCGTCGGCGCGATCCGTGATGTTCTCGACCGTTATGATCGGCTGCGGCGCGAAGCCGAAACGATCAAGCAGGCCCACGAACGGCTCCGGTCGGACGTGGATCAGGCCAAACGAGAGCTCGAGGACATCGACTCCGCCTTCGCCCGCGCCCTCGCGCTCGCGAACGACATCCTCTCCCGATTGCGCGGGGGGTCAACGCAGAGCCCCACGGGCTGAGCGCCGCACGACGCTCGATCCGGGTCGATGACACAATCGGCAACAAAATGGTAGCATCGCGCGGCCGCCGGATCGCGGGGGGGACAGGCCCAACGTCCAGAACACCGAGGAGGCACCCGAGAGATGGTCGTCCAGAGTCGCGGGCTCCGGGACAAGTACTGCATCGTCGGCGTCGGAGAGACGGAGTACTCGCGCAGCTCTGGGCGCACGACGCGGGCCATGGCCGTGGAGGCGATCCGCAAGGCGATCCTCGACGCCGGGCTCAAAGCGGCCGACGTGGACGGGATGCTCGACTACCAGGGCGGCGACTCGACGCTCGCCAACAGCGTGGCCTCCGACCTCGGCATCCGGTTCAACTTCTACATGGACGTGATGGGGGGCGGCTCGTCCACTGAGGCGCTGGTCGGCCTCGCGATGGGGGCGATCGAAGCGGGCATGTGCAATACCGTCGCGATCTACCGCTCGATGAACGGATACTCGGAGTTCCGCATCGGTGGCACCGGGGCGCGCGCCGCCCAGCCCGTGCGCGGGCTGGACCTCGCGCAGGTGCCCTACGGGATGCGGAGCGCCGGCCAGAACTTCGCGCCGACTTTCATGCGCCACATGTACGAGTACGGCACGACCTCCGCGCAGGTCGCCCACGTGCGCGTCGCGCACAGCAAGCACGCCTCGCAGAACCCGAAGGCGCTCCTGAAGGAGCGCGTGACGGTGCCGGACGTCCTCAACTCGCGCTGGATCGTCAAGCCGCTCCATCTCCTCGACTGCTGCGTCGAGACGGACAACGCGACATGCATCATCGTCACGTCGGTCGAACGCGCGCGCGACCTGAAGCACCGGCCCATCCATATCATGGGCGTCGCGGGCCGCGTGTCGAAGCCGCGCCTGGACTTCCACTGGGCGCATGGCCCCATCTCGCGGGTGGCCGGCTACTACGCCAAGGACATCGTCTTTCCGCAGGCCGGGATCACGCCCGAGGACGTCGACGTCACCGGCTCCTACGACGCCTTCACGTTCACCACCATGCTCCAGCTGGAGGAGTACGGGTTCTGCAAGAAGGGCGAGGGCGGCGCCTACGTGTCGAGCGGGATCATCGAGCTCGGGGGGACGCGTCCCAACAACACGTCGGGCAGCCACCTCTGCGAGGGCTACACGCACGGTATGTCCATGGTGATCGAGAACGTGCGCCAGCTCCGTGGCACCGTGGACGACTACTGTCCGCGCGCCGCCGAGGGCTTCCACACGTACGACTATTCCCCGCGCCAGTGCCGCCAGGTCAGGGACGCCGAGATCACGATGAACCTCGGCTGGGCCATGCCCGCAACCGGCAGCGCCCTCATCATGCGACGCTAGGAGTGCGAGCCTGCGGTAAAGGAGCCTTTCATGCCCCAACCAGTCCAGTACCGCGGCATGGCGCTGATCGTTCCCGACAACGACAGCGAATGGAAGGAGTTCTACGCGCACGCGCGCGCCCACCGGCTCGTCGTGCGCAAGTGCAAGGTCTGCGGGCTCATGCGCTACCCGCCCACCCACGCCTGCCCCTGGTGCATGGACCTCGGGTGGACGTGGCAGGAGGTGTCCGGGCGCGGGACGATCTACTCCTACGAGATCGTCGCCCATGCGATCCAGCCCGGCTTCAAGGAGATGACTCCCTACGCCGTCGTGCTGGTCGAGCTGGACGAGCAGCGCGGCCAGCCGACGCCCGACGAAGCGCTGCGGGTCATTGCCAATCTCGTGAAGGTGGACTTCACGGCCGAGTCGGAGGCGGACGTCGCGATCGGCAAACGCGTCCGCGTCGTCTTCCAGGACCTCGCCGACCACATGGCGCTGCCCCAGTTCGCGCTGACCGAGGAGCCCGCGGCGGGCCGCGTGTGGAGGCTCCCGGAGTGAAGTTCGGCCTCGGCCTCTCCGTTCAGCATCTCCCCGAGGAGCCGCAGGCGGCCCGCTTCCGCGAGCACATCGAGCAGGTTCGGCTTGCGCGCGCAGTCGGGTTCAGCTCAGTCTGGGCGAGCCAGCACTATCTCGCCGATCCGTTCACGTACTTCCAGCCGATCCCGACCCTCGCGCGCCTCGCCGCCGACGCCCGGGGCATGACACTCGGCACCGGCGTTCTCCTGCTCCCGTTGCACCACCCCGTCGAGATCGCCGAGCAGCTCGCGACGCTCGACGTGATCACGGACGGCCGCCTGATCTTCGGTGTCGGCCTCGGGTACCGCAACGTCGAGAACGTGGCGATGGGCCACGACCCGAAGGAGCGCGTCGGTCGTCTGATCGAGGGCCTCGAGATCGTCGAGCGGCTGTGGAGCGGCGAGCCCGTCGCCTACGAGGGCCGATACTTCAGCCTGCGCGGCGCGCGCATCTCGATGCGCCCGCTCCAGAGCCCGCGCCCGCCGATCTGGCTCGCCGCCAACGGCGATGCCGGCGTCAGGCGCGCCGCGCGTCTCGGCGACGCCTGGCTGATGAACCCCCACGCCAAGCTCGCGACGCTCGAGCGCCAGCTCGAGCTCTTTCGGGCCGCGCGACGCGAGCTCGGGCGGCCGGCGGCGATCGAGACGCCGCTGATCAAGGAGTGCTACGTGGCGCCGGAGGCCGCGACGGCCGTCACGGAGGCGCAGACGGTCCTCGGAGCGAAGTACCAGGCGTACCGGCGCTGGGAACAGGACAAGGCACTGCCCGCCGGCGAGACCTTCGACGCGAGCTTCGACGAGCTGGCGCGCGACCGCTTCATCATCGGCGACCCCGCGCGGGTCGTCGACGAGATCGCGCGCTATCGCGAGCGACTCGGCGTCACCACGATGATCTTCCGGCTCCAGTGGCCGGGCATGGACCAGGAGAAGGTTCTGCGCTCGATCCGGCTCCTCGGCCACAAGGTCTTGCTGAAGTTCCTGAGCAGCTAGTCCGCATCCTCCTCTGATCAAAAAAACTCGAACGAGACGGGCTCGCGCTCCATCCTGAGCCGGAGGTCCGCCATGAAGACGAGATAAGGATGCGCGCCGCGCGCGAGAAGCGCGTCGCGGTCTCCGCGGACGAGGGCGGCCGCGTCCTCCGCGTCCAGCCCCAGCTCGCCCATCGCGGCTCGGGCGTCCTTCAAAAATCGCGCGCGGAAGCCGTCGTCGGACTTGAGCGCAAACAGGCAGCGATTCAGTCGGTAGGCGGAGGCCGGCGGAAACCGATAGTGGGGTTGGCCGTTCATGGGACCCACTCCACCACCGCATTGCCGTGATGCCACGAGGGCTCGTAGCAGTACACGTCGGCCTTCGCGTCACCCAGAGCGCCGAGGAGCGTGGCCCACGTCCGGAGCTCGATGTTGCCCATCTTGTCGAGCTCCTCGCCGGTGATCGCGGCCAGCTCGCGCCCGCGGCCCGCCTTCAGCGCCTCGAGCAGGCGCCGGTCGTACTCGAACTCCGGCGACCCGTACCGATCGGTTCCGGGGAAGTGGGACATGCCGCCCGAGGCCATGAGCACCACGCGCTCCGGACGCGCCCGGATGATCTCCCCCAGCGCCCGGCCCCACTCGTAGCAGCGGTGCGGCGTGGGCTGGGGCGGGAGGTACACGTTCACGTGGAGCGGGACGATCGGCACCGCCGGTGCGGGCATCGTGAAGTGCAGCGGAACATAGAACGCGTAGTCGAGCGGGGCCTGCTGCGTGTAGAAGAGATCAAAGCCGCGCTCCACCCCCTGCTCGACGATCGTTCGGGCGAGGGGCTCGTGGATCGGGAACCGGTAGCGATAGCGCCCGAACGTTCCTGCGCATTCGGTCCCAACATACACGGCGAGCGCCGGCACCGCGTCGAGGAAAAACGCCTCGACGTGGTCCCCGGCGACGATCGCGAGCGCGTCGGCGCGGAGCGTCTCGAGCCGCTGCTTCACGCGCGCGAAGGCGGCGTGGACGCGCAGGACGAGGTCGCGGTCCTCGGTCCCGGGGCGCGCCAGGAGCTGAGGCGTGTGGGCGCACGCGAACGCCCCGACCAGCATCGGTCTCAGTCCCGCGACGCTTTCACGCGGTGATTCTCCTCACGATCTCGTCAAACGCCTTGTCGGCGAGCGCCCGCACCTCGTCCCGCGTGAGCGGCTGGATCGGGTGGGCCACCACCACGGCCTGGTAGTCCTTGGCGCCCAGCGCGTCCGCCTGCGCGCGCGCGGCGCGGGTGAACTCGGACGAGATGACCGTCGCAACCGGGATACCGCTGTCCTCGAAGAACACGCCGTCGTGCACACTGCACGTTGTGCACGACCCTCAGTCGGCGAGCCCCTCGACGACGACGTCGGTCGCGCTGACGATCTCCTGGCGGAGGGCGTCGGGCGCCGGCCGCGCGAAGGTCGGCTTTTTCTTCCGGATGATGGCCTTCGGCGTCGCGCGCTCGCGCAAGAGTTCCTCGAGGCGGTCGAGCAGATGGTTCCCCTGCGCTTTGGAGATATCGAGCAGCGTGACGACCTTGCCGTCGAGGCTCGCCGGCCTCGGCGCCGTCTTGCGTGGAACGGCGACCGAATCGGTGGGGTCGAGATACTCGGTCATGAGAGGACCCTCCTGAAGACGAGGTTGGAGCCCTTGGAAAACGTCCAGCCCGGCACGATCGCGGAGAAGCGACCCGCGGTGCCGCCGGCGACCACCAGCTTGATGTTCTCGGGCGAGCGGAACTTCGGGATCATCGCGCGCTCGGCCGCCGGGTGGGCGAATTTCGCGAGCACGTGCTCGGGCAGCCCCTCGCCGCCGTTGTGCCCCGGCACGAGCTCGCACACCGGCCACTGCAGGCGCTCGTGGAGCCAGCGGCGCACGTCGGCCTTCTTCCAGCCCGCGTCGCCGAGGATCTTCGCGTGCTCCGGAGAGAGCACGACGAGCGTGTCCCCCCAGTGCGTCATCTTGTGGTGAGAGATCACGGCCATGCTCGCGGCGAGCGTCGGCAGAAGATCCTCGGGCGTGCGGCTCCGCTGCGCGTAGACGCCGAGCGGCGCGTCGGCGGCGAGCAGGGCGACCGTGCTCTGCTCGGGCGCGAACCCGTGCTCGACGGCGAGCGACTCCCAGGGGCTCGCCTCCTCGTGCTCGCCGATGCAGTACGTGTAGCGCCCGGGGTGGGCGAGCGTGGACATGCTGACGACACCCGGTCGCGCCCCGCCCAGGTTGACGCAGACAAGGCGTACGGCACGACCGATCGTCGCGTTGGCGCGCCAGCCCGAGCCGAACACCCCGGCTCCGGAGTTGATCTCGAGCGGCCCTCGGATGGGACCGTTCACGATCACGAGAGGTGACGGCGCGTTCGTGGTTGCCGAAACGCCGTGGAGATCGAAGGCTTCGTCACAGACGGCTTCAACGGCAGCAATGACGACAGGAAGATATTCGGGCCGGCAACCCGCCATCACGGCGTTGATCGCGATCTTTTCGACGGTCGCGCGCCCGTAGTTGGGCGGGACGAGCGCCACCAGCTCGCCGGCCTCACGCCCGCACGCCGCGACGGCCCGATCGACGAGAGCGCGGGTCGGCGGTACGACCGGAAGCCCGTCGGTGACGCCGCGGGCGTAGAGACTCTCGATCGCGTGGACCAGGTCGGGGTCGACCGGCGACATGGACAGAGGCTAACACAGTCGAGCGGACCGTCCGGTGGCGCCGCGCTGCGTCGATCCGGGTCAGGCCCTCGTCAGCGAGTCGCGATCGAGTCGGCGAGCGCCGCGGCGGTTCGGCCGGCGATGGCGGCGAACGGCTCCAGATACGCGTGGTGGTAAACCGCCGCGCCAAGCAGGCCGAGCAGCACGGCCAGAACGAGGAGGCCGGCGACGACGTGGCGATAGCGGCGCCGTCCCCGAAGCACCGCAGCGCCGAGGGCGACAAGAACGAGCACGCCGGTGAGCGCGGGCGCGACCGTCCCCAGATGCCCCATCCGCCATGCGAAGAGGCCGATGAGCAGGGCGCCCAGTGTGGCGAGGGCCGGGACCACATGGTCGTCTTCAGGCTCGGGTGAAAGTCCGAGCATCATGCGGCAGAGCCGCCTCTGTCGCGCCTCTTCGGGGCCCTCGGACCGCTGGAACGCGAGCTTCATGAACATCGAAGAAGCAGCAAACCACGCACCAGAGGCGGGCATTCCGCTAAGTATCCGGATTTCAAGCACCGGTGAGTGCGCCCGGTCTCGGCCCGGCCGTCGCGGGACTGGCCGACCGATCAGAAGTTGAGCGAGCGGACCGGGCGCGTGCGATTTCCGGATTTGGGAATCCCTCGACGCCGCGCCGGCGTCACAACGATGTACACCGAATGAATGAGCGACGGAGGACGCTGACAATGGCGAAGAGAATCTTGACACCTATCGATAGTCGAGAGCTGAGCGAGACTATCGTCCCTGTGGTCGCGGCTCTCGCGCGTGGCGCCGGCTCGACGGTTCGTCTCCTCAGAGTGTTTCCCGTTCCGGAGCATGTGACCGGTCCATACGGGCGGACGATCGCGTACGTCGACCAGGAGATGTCGCGGCTGACGGCCGAGGGGCTGGACCAGCTCGCGCATGTCGAGGCCGAGCTCGAGGGGATTCCGGTAGAGCGGGTCGTGCGCTTCGGCGAGGCAGCGGAAGAGATCCGGCTCGAGGCCGAGGCGTTCAACGCGGATCTGGTGGCCCTCGCCACGACCCGCCGCAGCCGCCTGGGCAGCGCGCTGGTCCCCAGCGTGGCCGAGCGAGTAGTCCGCGACGCGCCGGTACCCACGCTGGTGCTCCGCGGCTGAGAGCTACGCGAGCATGTGCCGCACCATCTTGCTCTCGACCAGGTAGACCACCATCTCGGCGATGTTGGTCGCGTGGTCGGCCACGCGCTCGAGGAAGCGCGAGACGAGGATGAGCCGGATGGCCCGCGGGATCGTCTTCGGGTCCTCCATCATATAGGTCAGGAGCTCCCGGAAGATCTGCTCCTTCAGCGCGTCCACCTCGGCGTCCTCGCCGCACACGCGACGCGCCAGGGCTGTGTCGCGGCTGACGAACGCGTCGAGACTCTCCTTGACCATGCGCTGGGCCTTCTCGGCCATCCGCGGCAGGTCCACGTAGGGCTTGAGCTGTGGCTCGGGGTTCAGCTCGATCGTGCGCTGGGCGATGTTGACGGCCTGGTCGCCGATACGCTCGAGATCGGTGACGATCTTCATCGCGGTCGTGATGAAGCGGAGGTCGCCGGCGGTCGGCTGGTGGAGCGCCAGGAGCTCCACGCATTTCTCGTCGATCTCCACGTCGTAGGCGTTCACCTGCCGGTCGCGATCGATGACATCCTGCGCCAGCTCGCTGTCGCGCTCGATGAGGGCGCGCATGACCCGGCGGATCTGGTCTTCGACCAGCCCGCCCATGGCCAGGAGGGTCTGCTTGAGCGCATCCAGCTCTTCGTGAAAATGCCGCGGCATGGCCGCCTCCGCTCTCAGCCGAACCGGCCGGTGATGTAGTCCTCGGTCCGCTTGTCGCGCGGGTTCGTGAACAGCTCTTTCGTGACCCCGAACTCGACCAGCTCGCCCAGCAGCATGAAGCCCGTGTAGTCCGACACGCGGGCCGCCTGCTGCATGTTGTGGGTCACGATGACGATCGTATAGCTGTTCTTCAGCTCGAGCATCAACTCCTCGATCTTGGCCGTCGCGATCGGGTCCAGGGCCGAGCACGGCTCGTCCATGAGCAGGACGTCCGGCTCGACGGCGATCGCCCGGGCGATGCAGAGGCGCTGTTGCTGGCCACCCGACAGACCGAGCGCGCTTTCGTTGAGGCGGTCGTAGACCTCGTCCCAGAGGGCCGCCGCCTTGATGCTGCGCTCGACGATGCCCTCAAGATCGGCGCGGCTCCCGACGCCGAGAATTCGGGGCCCGTAGGCGACATTTTCGAAGATCGACTTCGGGAAGGGGTTGGACTTCTGGAAGACCATCCCGACGCGCCGGCGCAGCTCGACGACGTCGAGCGCAGGGTCCTGGATGTCCGTCCCTCCGATACGGATGACGCCGACGGTCCGCACCCCGTCCACCAGGTCGTTCAGGCGGTTGACGCACCGGAGGAGGGTGGACTTGCCGCAGCCGGAGGGGCCGATGTACGCCGTGACCCGGTGCTTGGGGACGGACATGGAGATGTCCTTGAGGGCAAGCTTCTCCCCGTACCAGAGCGAGAGGTGCTCGATTTCCACCATCGGCATCTCCATGATAGCCGCGGTGGTGGCAGTGGGACGAAGGCTCGCGGTCACCGAGACGTTGCCGGCCATGGGGTCCCTCCCTACACCGCCGAGGTCGCGTATTTGCGGCGCAGACGGTTGCGCGTCGCGATGGCAAAGAGGTTGAGCAGCACGACGATCAGGAGCAGCAGCATGGTCGTCACGAACACCATCGGCCGCGCCGCGTCCACGTTGGGTGACTGGAAGCCCACGTCGTAGATGTGGAAGCCGAGGTGCATGAACTTGCGGTCGAGGTGGATGAACGGCCAGTAGCCGTCCAAGGGCAACGCCGGCGCGAGCTTGACGACGCCCGTGAGCATCAGCGGCGCCACTTCGCCGGCCGCCCGGGCCATGGCCAGGATCAGCCCTGTGAGAATCGACGGCATCACCGCGGGTAACACCACCCGGAGGGTCGTCTCGAGCTTGGTCGCGCCCAACGCCAGAGACGCCTCGCGCGTGCCCCGCGGGATCGCCGCCAGTCCTTCCTCGGTCGCGACGATGACCACCGGAATCGTCAGGAGCGCCAGCGTGAGGGAGGCCCACAGGATCCCGCCGGTGCCATACGTCGGCGTCGGCAGGGTCTCGGCGAAAAAGAGCCTGTCGATCGACCCACCGAGCACGTAGATGAAGAAGCCCACGCCGAACACGCCGAACACGATCGATGGCACGCCGGCGAGGTTGTTCACCGCGATCCGCACCGTGCTCACGAAGGTCCCCTGCTTCGCGTACTCGCGCAGGTAGAAGGCGGCGAGGACGCCGAGGGGCGTGACCATGATCGACATGATCATGACCATCATGACGGTGCCGAAGATCGCCGGGAAGACGCCGCCCTCGGTGTTCGACTCCCGCGGGTCGTCCGACACGAACTCCCAGACCCGGGCGAGGTACCGGACGCCCTTGCCCGGAAGGCTCATCGCGTTCGGCGCGTCGATGTGCAGAAGCTGAATCAGGGGCAGGTCCTTGTCCTTGCCTCCGTCGGCGGTGACCACGACGCTCGCGGTCTGGCGCCCCCGGAGATCCGCGAGCCGCGCCTCCTGCTCCTGGTAGCGCGTCTGCAAGATGGCCATCTCCCGCCGGAGCGATTCGACCGCGGGACCACTCGTCACGCCCCCGAGGGCGAGGCGCTGGAGTCCGAGGCGGATTTTCTCCTGGGCGTAGTTGATCGCGCCGACCTCGCTCTTCTCGATCCGGCGGATCTCCCGGCGTGCCCGGGCCGCGTCGGGCAGCCGGCGCTCGAGCTCGGCGAGGCCCTGCTGGGGCCCGACCGCCACGGTCCGGCCGGACTCCCGGACTTCTCTGATCGTTCCGATCAGGAGCCCCCACTCCGTACGTTCTATTACCACGACGTTCTTCGGGTAGTCCCGCCGGGCGATCGTCGCCTCGTCCATCCACTGGAAGTCGGCGCCGTAGAGGTCGCGGTTGGCGACCTGGACCTTGATCCGGTAGTCGCCCGTCTTGCCGGGCACCCGCTCGCGCTCGACGACGAAGCCGGTGACGACCGTGCCGTCCCTGAGCGTCATGCGCAGCACGTTCGCGGGCCAGAAGAAGCCCAGGCCACTGGTGAGGATCAGAGTGACGAGGCCCACGACGATGATCAGGGACGACGCGAGGGCCCCGCCCGTGAGCCAGATGAACGGCTCGCCGCTCCGGAACAGCTTCTTCACAGGTACCGGTACTTCTGCCGGAGCCGCAACCGAACCAGCTCGGCGAGCGTATTGACGAGGAAGGTCAAGCCGAAGAGCAGGAGGGCGGCGAGGAACAGCACCCGGAACAGCGTGCCGCCCTCGGGGGCCTCGGGCAGCTCGACGGCGATGTTGGCCGACAGCGCGCGGAACCCGTTGAAGATCGACCAGTCCATGACCGGCGTGTTGCCGGTCGCCATCAGCACGATCATCGTCTCGCCGACGGCGCGGCCAAAGCCGATCATGACGGCCGAGAAGATGCCGGGGCTCGCGGTCGGGAGCACGATCCGGATCGCCGTCTGCCAACGGTTGGCGCCGAGCGCCAGCGAGCCGGCGCGCAGGTGCTGCGGGACGTTGGCGAGCGAGTCCTCCGCGATCGTGAAGATGATCGGGATCACGGCGAAGCCCATCGCAATGCCGACGACGAGCGAGTTGCGCTGGTCGTAGGTAAGGCCGAGCGCCGACAGGAGCCAGCCGCGGTAGTTGCCCCCGAGCAGCACCGTCTCGAGAAGCCCGCCGAGCCAGAAGGCCAGCCAGGCCGCTGCGATCACGACGGGGACCAGCACAAGCGCCTCCGTCCCCGCCTTGAACCGGCCGCGGATCGCGATGGGCAGCAGGCGCCAGCCGAGCAGCGTCAGGAGGATGCTGGCCGTCATGACCAGCGGCATCACGAAGATGCCAGGCACGATCCGCTCGACGATGGGCGCGAGCCAGAGACCGGCCAGGAAGCCGAGCACCACGCTCGGCAGCGCCGCCATGATCTCGACCACCGGCTTCACGTATCCCTTCACCCTCGCGTGCATGAACTCGCTGACGTAGATGGCGGCGAGCAGCGCCATCGGCACGGCGAAGATCATCGCGTAGAAGGTGCCCTTGAGCGTGCCGTAGATCAGCGGCGTCAGGCTGAGCTTTGCCTCGAAGTCGTCGGTCCCGCCGGTGGACTGCCAGACGTACGCGGGCTCCGAGTATCCCTCGTACCAGATCTTCCCGAATACGGTCCGAAGGGTGACCTCCGGGTGGGGGTTGTCGAGGGTCCACTGGAGGAGCCCGCCCGTCTGGTCAGCGACCAGAAGCGCATCCCCCTTGGGAGCGAGCACCAGCGAGTGGAGCGGCTTGCCGCTGTCGGCCCGGAGCGTGATCAGCGTCTCACCCGACGTGCCGTAGTGGACCTTCACGTCACCGGCGCCGTCGGCTGTCGCGAACCCCTTGTCGCGCTTCGACGCGGCGAGCGCGATCACCGGCTTCGGGTGGCCCTGGAACTGGTAGACGCGCGTGAGCCGCCGGGGCCCGCCGCCGGGCGGCGGGATCACCTGCCAGGTCGACACGCCGCCCGCCTGGTCGCCTACCACCAGCGTGCGGTCGCCGATCAGGAAGCCGAGCGCCGTGACGGGCACCGCGGCGCTCGCGGTGACCGCGACCGCGTCGATGGGTTTCAGCGCATCGCGCTCGCGGATGTCGTACTGGATCACCTGCCCTCTGGATGTGCCGACGAACAGGTCCTCGCCACGCCCGTCCAGCGCGAGCGCCGTGATCTGGCCGCCCTCGATGGTCAACGCCTGGAGCGCCTCCTGGCGGCGCGTGCCGCCGATCAACGCCTTCTTCTCGACAACCGTCTGGACGACGAGGTCACGCGGTCCGACCTGCGCAACTATGACGCCCCCCGACGGAGGCGCCGCGAGCGCGAGGCGCCGCACGGCGCGCTTTTTTTCGGGATCGAAGGAGCTCACGTCGCCGAAGACGGGATTCGGAATGATCGTGCGCCCGCCCTCGGTGAAGGTGACGTCGAACTTCATCTCCAGCGGGATCACGCGGCCATCCGAGGTGCCCAGCAGGAGGGGACCCTTCGAGGAGACGGCGGCCACGGTGACCTTGCCACCGTTGAGCGCCGGTAACAGCACGGGTCCTGGCACCGCCGCGCCCTTGAGAGAGACGAAGCTGACCGTGCCGGCCTGGGTGACAGCGAACGCGATTTCACGATATTCATCCACGCCGACCGCGTCGCCGACCGCCGGTCCGGAGGCGAGCGTCGCGTCCGGCACGGCGTAGGTTCCCGCCGGGGTCGCCGTGGGCTTCCGGAAGAGCGGCCAGACCTCGCCGACGATGACGAAGAGGATGGCGAGGATCGAGGCGATGATGATGACGCCGCCGAGGATGACCAGGCGAGAGGCCCAGCGGTCGAGGACGATGCGACGGCTCGTCCTCGCCCGCGAGATTTCGCGCAGAGTATCGGTCCTGATGGCCACCTATTGGATCTTGTTGAGCTCTTCCTTGGCGATCGACGCGGGGACGGGGAAGTAGCCGTCCTTGATGACCACCTCCTGACCCTCCCTGGACACCATGAGCTTCACGAACTCGCGGGTCACCGGGTCGAGCGGCTTGGCCGGCGCCTTGTTGATGTAGACGTAGAGGAACCGCGCGAGCGGATACGCTCCGGCGTAGGCGTTGTCGGGGTCCGCCTCGTAGCATTTGCCGCCGTCCTTCTCGGCGAGCGGGACGGCGCGGACGCCGGCGGTCGCATAGCCGATGCCGCTGTAGCCGGCGGCGTAACGATCCACCGTCACGCCCTGGACCACCGAC